>NZ_CP128260.1:3630681-3950454 GCF_030344995.1 Pseudomonas fluorescens | reverse complement strand
CAAGCGGCCGGATACGTTCGGGCAGATTGTGCAGGCGCTGATTTTCACGTTTGTGATTCACGGGACGGTGTTGGGGGGTGGGGCGGTTTGTGTGTGGGTAGGGGAGAAGGGATTTTCTGTAGGAAAATGGGATGCGAAAGCTGAAGCCTGCTGGGCCTTTTCTGCTTCGTTGTTGCTTGGGTTGATGGCTTGTTGTCTGGCCACCAATGGCAAATTGCATAGGTGGTTGCGTAGTAGAAACGTAACGAAACAATCTTCCTATCCCAGTGAATGGTTCTGCGCTTTCGCACAATATGACCGATTCATCACCCTTCATCTGGAGGATGAAAGGCGCGTTCTAGGCTGGCCGGTGGAGTGGCCACCGGAGTCGAACACCGGACAGTTTTTGATGAGGTTTCCACGCTGGCTCAACGAAGATGGCAAATTGGATCCTATTGGTGCCGAATTTTTGCTGATAGATTCCGCGAAGGTTAAATGGGTTGAATTCAGCCCGGTATCAGAGGGTTCATCATGACCGCCAGAGCACCGCAACCAATGCCACAACATCTGGAGCGACTTTTCGTAGGGGCCGACGGGAAGCTGTTGGAGAAACCATTGATCACGGGCCCAAAGGCACCCCCACCGCTGAAGTACCCCCCATCACCGCAAGCCCGCTCTTAACCCCATCCATCCTTCACCGCCCGGCGAATGCCCTCCAGCAGCATCGCAAACGCCGGGTTGTCGTTGTTCTCCCGCCAGATCAGATGCAGCTCGCTCTGCACCCCTTCGCCCAGATCGATCTCGCGAAACACCACATTCCTGAACACCACACTGGTCGCGCAACGCGGCACCAGCGCCAGGCCCATGCCCGCGTTGACCAGCGCCAGAATCGTCAACGAAGAACCCAGCCACTGCACGTAATCCGGAGCGACCCGGGCCGAACGCAGCATGCCGGTCAGCAATTCGTTGAACGGCGGATAGGCCGCGTGGGAATACATCAGGAACGGCTGCCCATCCAGATCCTTCACTGAAACGTCGTCAGCCTCGGCCAGTCGATGACCACTCGGCACTGCCAGCACAAACGGCTCACGCACCAGGCATTCAGTGGCATAACCCGGTTCCAGCAACGGCGCACGGACGATGCCCAGATCGATGCGCCGGGCCCGCAGGGCTTCGTGTTGCTGGTAGGTGTTCATTTCGGTCAGGTCGATCTTCACCTGCGGCTGCTTGAGCCGAGCTTCGGCGATGACCTTGGGCAGAAATTCGTACACCGCGCTGCCGACAAAACTGATGTTCACCGAACCGATATCACCCTCGGCAAAACGCCGAGCGGTGACGGCGGCTTGCTGGGCGCGTTCGAGCAGATTCTGCGCCTCGATGAAAAACGCCCGGCCGGCAGCCGTGAGTGCCACGCTGCGCGTACTGCGGGTGAACAGTTCGACACCCAGATGATGCTCGAGCAACTGGATCTGCCGGCTCAGTGGCGGCTGAGTCATGTTCAACCGCTCGGCGGCACGACGGAAGTTGAGTTCGGTGGCGACGGTGGTGAAGCAGCGCAGTTGGGTCAGTTCGAACATTGATCTAATCCAGGTATCAATCGAATGCCAAGTTAGATTAGACGGGATCAATTGCCCCGTCCATGATCGCTTTACGCCTCAAAGGCCACCGCTATCCCTACAAAAACAAAGATCGGGAGTCGCCCCTTGAATACCCTTCAGAGTCCGCCGGACATCACGGTACTCGCCCGCGCCGCCGCCAAGGTCAAGCGCCATGTGCTGCCGCTGTTCGTGGTGATGTTCATCGTCAACTACATCGACCGGGTCAACATCGGTTTCGTGCGCAGCCATCTGGAAACCGATCTGGGTATCGGTGCTGCTGCCTATGGCCTTGGCGCCGGTCTGTTTTTCATCGGTTACGCCTTGTTTGAAGTGCCGTCCAACATGCTTCTGCAACGCTACGGTGCGCGTGTCTGGCTGACGCGGATCATGTTCACCTGGGGCGCCGCCGCGATGGCCATGGCGTTCGTCAAGGGTGAAACCAGTTTCTATGTGTTGCGCTTCATATTGGGCGCTGCCGAGGCCGGGTTCTTCCCGGGGATCATTTATTACTTCACCCAATGGCTGCCAGCCTCGGAGCGTGGCAAAACCATGGCGGTGTTCCTCAGCGGTTCGGCGATCGCGTCGGTGATTTCCGGTCCGGTATCCGGCGCGCTGTTGCACATCAGCGGGCTGGGCATGCACGGCTGGCAGTGGATGTTCCTGATCGAAGGCGCCGCCTCGGTGGTGCTCTGCGGGTTCGTCTGGTTCTGGCTGCAATCCCATCCGCGCCAGGCCAAGTGGCTGAGCGAGGAAGAGCGTGAGGCGCTGGTGACGGCAATCGCCGAGGAACAACGTGCCCGCGAAGCAACCCACGTCGCCAGACCTTCGATGTTCAAACTGTTGGCGGACCGGCAGATCGCGCTGTTCTGCTTCATCTACTTCTCCATCGCCCTGACCATCTACGGCGCCACCTTCTGGCTGCCGAGCATGATCAAGAAAATGGGCAACCTCGGCGACTTCCAGGTCGGGCTGTTGAACTCGGTGCCGTGGATCATTTCCATCGTTGCGATGTACGGCTTTGCGGCGATGGCCGGCAAGTGGAAATTCCAGCAGGCCTGGGTCGCTCTTACTCTGGTGATCGCCGCATTCGGCATGTTCATGTCCACCACTGGCGGGCCGATTTTCGCCTTCGTCGCCATCTGTTTCGCGGCCATCGGTTTCAAGGCGGCTTCGGCACTGTTCTGGCCGATTCCGCAAAGCTATCTGGATGCGCGTATCGCAGCGGCGGTGATCGCGCTGATCAACTCCATCGGCAACCTCGGCGGCTTCGTTGCACCGACCGCGTTTGGCTTTCTGGAACAGACCACTGGCTCTATCGAGGGCGGTCTGTATGGCCTCGCCGCGACTTCGCTGGTAGCGGCGGTAGTGATTTTCTTCGCCCGCATGGCGCCCGGCGCCAAAGGCAAAAACTCGGCAAAGCCTGAACCTGAAACCGCCGTTGCGCCGACGGCCAACCCGGTGGCGAGCCACTGATTCCGACTCAACAGGAGCGTCATTTTGAAAATCACTCGCGTAACCGTCACTCCGATTGCCTTCCGCGATCCGCCGCTGCTCAACGCCAGTGGCATCCACGAACCGTTCGCCCTGCGCTCGATCATCGAGATCGAGAGCGACAACGGCTACATCGGTCTCGGCGAAAGCTATGGCGATGCCCCGGCGCTGGCGATCCAGCAGCAGTTGCAGTCGCAGTTGATCGGCCTCGATCCGTTCAACCTCAATCAGTTACGTCGGATCGTTCAGGCCACGGTCGCTGCCAACAAACCGGCCACTCTGGCGGGGGCTGAACTCGCCCCCGGTTCCCACGCCAGCAAGGCCGTCAGCAACGCGTATTCGGCGTTCGAAGTGGCGTTTCTCGACTTGCAGGCTCGCTACCTGAACGTGCCGTTGGTAGATCTGCTGGGTGGTGCGGTGCGCGATGAGGTGCCGTTCAGCGCCTATCTGTTTTTCAAGTACGCACAGCACGTCGATTCTCCGTACAAACCGGACAACTGGGGCGAGGCGCTGAACGAGCAGCAGATCGTCGCCCAGGCCGCGCGAATGATTGAGGCGTACGGTTTCAAGAGCATCAAGCTCAAGGCTGGCACGCTGCCGCCGGAGCACGAAGTGGCGTGCATCAAGGCGCTGAAAAAGGCCTTTCCCGGTTACCCGCTGCGCATCGATCCCAACGGTAACTGGTCGCTGGAAACCTCGATCCGTATGGCTGAGTCGCTGGGTGATGATCTGCAGTATTACGAAGATCCGACCCCGGGCCTCGAAGGGATGGCCGAGCTGCACAAACGCACTGGACTGCCGCTGGCTACCAATATGGTGGTCACCGATTTCGACGAGTTCCGCCGCAGCGTCGCGTTGAACAGCGTGCAGATTGTCCTCGCCGATCACCATTACTGGGGCGGTCTGCGCGACACCCAGACCCTGGCGAAAATGTGCGACACCTTCGGTCTCGGCGTGTCGATGCATTCCAATTCACACCTGGGCATCAGCCTGATGGCGATGGCGCACATGGCGGCTGCGGTGCCGAATCTGGACTACGCCTGCGACACCCACTACCCGTGGCAGGAACCGGATGAAGAGGTGATCAAGGGCGGCAAGCTGCCGATCGTCGATGGCTGCGTGAAGATCACTCGTGCACCGGGTTTGGGGTTGGAGTTGGATCACGATCAACTGGGCAAGCTGCATGATCAGTACCTGACTTGCGGCATTCGCCAGCGCGATGATGTGCGGCAGATGCAGCGCTACAAACCTGACTGGAAAGCGCTGAAGCCGCGATTCTGATTGAGCAAGACCGGAGGGCGCCAAACGGCGCCCTCCGTTGTTTCAGAGCGTACGCATCAACCAGTCACGAAACGCCTTCAGCGATGCCAGCGACTCATTGCGCGCCGGGTACACCAGGTAATAGCTGCGCCGGCTGCTGATCGGTTCGCCGAGTTGCAGCAACTCACCGTTGTGCAGCTCATCCTCCACCAGAATTCTCGGCACCAGCCCGATACCGATGTTGGCGCGCACGGCCTGGATCAAGTGCGAGGTCATCTCGAAACTCGGGCCGATGCGCATGCTGCGATGGGGCAGGGCGTGATGGCTGAACCACTCGGACCAGGCTTGGGCGTTGCTGCTGACATTGAGCAGCAGTTGCCCGGCAATGTCCTTGTCAGCCGCACGACGCTCGGCATCGGTCAGCTGCGCGCTGGCAATCACCACCAGTTCTTCGGTATGCAAACGGTGGGCGGTCAGCCCCGGCCAGTCGCCGCCGCCGACGCAAATCGCCGCGTCGATTTCGCTGGTGTCGAAGTCGATGGTTTCGATGCGCGAATGCAGGTGCACCGTCATGCCGGGGTGCGCGGTGTAGAAATCCTTCAAGCGCGGCAGCAGCCATTTGGAGCCGAACGTCGGCAGCGTCGCCAGGCGCAAACTGTGGATACCCGAGCCAAACGCCATAGCCTGCAACGTCGCGCTGCGAATCTGGCCGAGGGCTTCGGACAGTTCGCGTTGGTAAATGCGCCCGACGTCGGTGAGGATCACCCGCCGGCCTTCGCGGCTGAACAGGCGCATGCCGAGCATCTTTTCCAGAATCTGCACCTGACGACTGACCGCGCTCTGGGTCAATGACAGTTCGTGGGCGGCGCGGGTGTAGCTTTCATGGCGTGCGGCGGCTTCAAACGCCAACAGCAACGACATCGAGGGAGTGAGGGTTCGCGGATTCATTCGTTTTAGTCATGGATTACGGGTTGATTTTACGGTTGTCCCGACATCGCTCTGCAATGAACATAAGGCCTATGAGATGGCGGGAGCGTGACGCAATCATTCATTGCGCACAACTGTTCACCGCCACACGGCCCGTTTTTGACCGAGATTGCACGCCCGATGATTGCCCAGCTTTCGCCTTCCACTGCGTTGAACACCGATTACCAACAGTTTCTCAAAGCCCTTGAAGCCAACGGTTTTCGTGGCGAAATCAGTACCGACTACGCCAGCCGCGTGGTGCTGGCCACTGACAACTCGATCTATCAGCGCTTGCCGCAAGCGGCGGTATTCCCGCGTGACGCCGACGACGTGGCGCTGCTGGCGCGCCTGATCGCCGAACCGGCTTACCAGAAAGTCGTGATCACGCCTCGCGGTGGCGGCACCGGCACCAACGGCCAGTCGTTGACCGACGGCATCGTCGTCGACCTGTCGCGGCACATGAACCGCATCCTCGAAATCAACGTTGAACAGCGTTGGGTGCGGGTGCAGGCCGGCGTGGTGAAGGATCAACTGAACGCTGCGCTGAAATCCGCCGGGCTGTTTTTCGCCCCGGAACTGTCGACCTCGAACCGCGCCACCGTCGGCGGCATGATCAACACCGACGCCAGCGGCCAGGGCAGTTGCACCTACGGCAAGACCCGCGACCACGTGCTGGAACTGCACATGGTCCTGCGCGGTGGCGAGCGCTTGCACGGTCGTCCATTGGAAGAAAGCGAGCTGGCAGCGGAATGCGCCCGCGAGGGCCGGGCCGGCGAGGTATATCGCTGCGCGCGGCAGATCATCGACGAGCAGGGCGAGCTGATCCGGGAAACCTTCCCCGATCTCAACCGCTGCCTGACCGGCTACGACCTGGCGCACCTGCGCGAGGCCGACAACCGTTTCAACCTCAACAGCGTGCTGTGCGGCGCTGAAGGTTCGCTGGGGTTTGTGGTCGAGGCCAAGCTCAACGTGTTGCCGATCCCCAAGCACACGATGCTGGTGAACATTCGCTACGCCGGCTTCATGGACGCGTTGCGCGATGCCCGGGCGTTGATGGCGCTCAAACCGCTGTCGATCGAAACCGTCGACTCCAAGGTGCTGTTGCTGGCGATGCAGGACATCGTCTGGCACGGCGTCGCCGAATACTTCCCGGAAAGCGCCGAGCGGCCGACGCTGGGGATCAACCTGGTGGAATTCTGCGGCGACGATCCCGAGGAACTGCAAGGCCGGGTCGAGGCGTTCGTCCAGCACTTGGGCAACGACGCCACGGTCGAGCGCCTGGGCCACACGCTGGCCGTTGGGCATGCGGCGGTGAATCGTGTTTACGGCATGCGCAAACGCGCAGTGGGCTTGCTCGGCAACGTCGCCGGTGAAGCGCGGCCGCAGCCTTTTGTCGAAGATACTGCCGTGCCGCCGCAACACCTCGCCGAGTACATCGCCGAACTGCGCGACCTGCTCGACAGCCATAAGCTGCAATACGGCATGTTCGGCCACGTCGATGCCGGCGTGCTGCACGTGCGGCCGATTCTCGACATGAAGGATCCGCAACAAGCCGCACTGGTGCGTCCCGTTTCGGACGGCGTCGCCGCGCTGACCCAGCGTTACGGCGGTCTGCTGTGGGGCGAGCATGGCAAGGGCCTGCGTTCGGAATACGCCCCAGCCTTTTTCGGTGATTTGTACCCGGCGCTGCAAGCCTTGAAGGCGGCGTTCGATCCGTTCAACCAGTTCAACCCCGGCAAGATCGCCACGCCGAATATTCCCGACGCGGCGTTGTTGAAGATCGACGAAGTGACCCTGCGCGGTGAACTCGATCGGCAGATCGACGAAAAAGTCTGGCAGGACTACGGCGCGGCCATGCACTGCAACGGCAACGGCGCCTGCTACAACTTCGATCCCGACGACGCCATGTGCCCGTCGTGGAAAGCCACCCGCCAGCGCGCGCAATCACCCAAGGGGCGCGCCTCGCTGATTCGCGAATGGCTGCGTTTGCAGGGCGAGGCGGGTGTCGATGTGTTGGCCGATGCCAGCCGCCGCCCGCCGTTTTTCAGCACATTGTTGCAGCGCTGGCGCAACAGCCGTGCGCAGGAACAGGACTTCTCCCACGAGGTGTACGACGCCATGGCCGGTTGCCTGGCGTGCAAGTCCTGCGCGGGGCAGTGCCCGGTGAAGGTCAACGTACCGGACTTCCGCTCGCGGTTTCTCGAGCTGTATCACACCCGTTATCTGCGGCCGGCGCGGGATTATCTGATTGCCTCGCTGGAGTACACGATTCCGTACATGGCGCGGATTCCGTTTCTCTATAACGGCTTGATGGGCGCCTCGTTCAGCCGTCGCTTGATCGAGCGTCTGGGTGGCATGGTCGATGTGCCGTTGCTCAGCCGTTTCGATTTCCACGCGGCGATGCGCCGCTGGCAGGTTCAGCCTGCGTCGGTCGAGGTACTTTCGGCGCTGACCCTGGCACAACGGGAACGCAGCGTGGTACTGGTGCAGGACGCGTTCACCCGGTATTTCGAGGCGCCGCTGCTGGCGGATCTGATCGAGTTGATTTCGCGTCTCGGCTATCAGGTCTACCTGGCACCGTTCAGCGCCAACGGCAAGCCGCTGCATGTGCAGGGCTTCCTGTCGGCGTTCAATCGCGCGGCGTTGCGCAATGCCGGGCAATTGCGCGCACTGGCCGAGGTCGGAGTGCCGTTGGTGGGGCTCGACCCGGCGATGACCCTGGTTTATCGCCAGGAATATCTGAAAGTGCCGGGGATGGAGAAATGCCCGGAGGTGGCGCTGGTGCAGGAGTGGCTGCTCAAGGTCATGCCGGAGCAAGCCGATCAGCGCCGCGACGACACCTTCCGCCTGCTGGCGCACTGCACCGAAAAAACCAACGCCCCGGCCGCGACCCGGCAGTGGGAACAGGTGTTCGAGCGTGTCGGCCTGAAGCTGGCGACCCAGGCCACCGGTTGCTGCGGCATGTCCGGCACTTACGGACACGAAGCGCGCAATCGCGAAACCTCGGCGGTGATCTACGAGCAATCCTGGGCGAAGCAGATCGAGGCGCCGGCGGAGAAGGGCGAGGCGCTGGCCACCGGCTATTCCTGCCGCAGTCAGGTCAAGCGCCAGGCCGATCAACAGCTGCGTCATCCGTTGCAGGTCGTGCTGGAAACCCTGCGCACGGCCTGATCGCTGTTTGAGAACCGCTGGCGATTGGATCGATTTTTCATGTTATAAGGTAACGCAAATTGTGCGGCCGCGTTCGGGCGGCTGCATCGATCAACCTTTCGATTGCGATACCTCCATGACGATTGCAGTTCCCCGTTCTGCCCCCTCGGCGACTGGCCGGTTGCTGTCCATTGATGCGCTGCGTGGCCTGGTCATTCTGTTCATGTTGCTGGACCACGTGCGCGAAACCTTTCTGCTGCATCGTCAGGTCAGCGACCCGATGGACATCGCCAGCACAGAGCCGGCGCTGTTTTTCAGCCGCACCCTGGCGCATTTGTGCGCGCCGGTGTTCGTGCTGCTGACCGGGTTGTCGGCGTGGTTGTTCGGGGAAAAGTACGACGGCAAGGCTGACGTC
This sequence comes from Pseudomonas fluorescens, assembly GCF_030344995.1. GTDB lineage: Bacteria > Pseudomonadota > Gammaproteobacteria > Pseudomonadales > Pseudomonadaceae > Aquipseudomonas > Aquipseudomonas fluorescens_BF. Next base: position 3,941,595 of record NZ_CP128260.1, on the reverse strand, counting down.
AGTGCCTTCCTGTTCAAGCGTGGTTTGTTCCTGGTGGCGCTCGAATTCACCCTGGTGAATTTCGCCTGGACGTTCCAGCTGCCACCGACCGTGATCTACCTGCAAGTGATCTGGGCGATCGGCCTGAGCATGATCGCGCTGTCGCTGCTGGTCTGGCTGCCACGCTGGCTGTTGTTGACGCTGAGCCTGACGATCATCGCCGGGCATAACCTGCTCGATGGACTGCATTTCGCAACCGAGTCGGCACTGCACGTGCCGTGGGCGATCCTGCATGACCGGGGCTGGATTGAAGTCAGCGAGAGCTTGCGCCTGCGAACCTCGTACCCGTTGTTGCCGTGGATCGGCGTGATCGGTCTGGGTTACGCGCTGGGGCCTTGGTTCGCTCGCGTGGCCGATGCCGGCGTACGCCAGCGTCGTTTGCTGATCGGTGGCGTCGCCGGGCTATTGGGGTTCGTGGCGCTGCGGCTGGTCAACGGTTACGGCGAGAAACCCTGGGCCTTCGGTGACAGCGGTCTGCAAACCCTGATGAGCTTTTTCAACATCACCAAATACCCGCCGTCGCTGCTGTTCATCACGTTGACGGTGAGTGTCGGGCTGCTGCTGTTGCTGGTGTTCGAGCGTGCGCAGGATCGGCGCTGGATTCGCTGGCTGACCGTGTTCGGCTCGGCGCCGATGTTTTTTTACCTGCTGCACCTGTATGCGCTGAAGGTGCTGTACCTGATCGGCGTAGCGCTGTTCGGTCTTAATCAGGGAACTTATTTCGGCTTTTCATCGGTGACGGCGGTGTGGCTGGCGGCGATGGTATTGGCGGTCACGTTGTTCCCGGCTGTGCGCTGGTTCTCCGCACTGAAGGCCCGGCGCCGCGACATTGCCTGGTTGAAATATCTGTAGAACGGCTCAGCCCGTTTTGCCTTCGCGGGCATTGCGGGCGAAATCGATAAACGCCTTGAGCGGTGCCGGTACGTGGCGTCGGCTCGGGTAGTACAAATGCAGGCCGGGATAGAACGGGCACCAGTCCGCCAGCACCTGCACCAGCCGCCCGCTCGCCAGGTGTTCCCGGGCCATGTCCTCGAACACATAGGCCAGTCCCAGACCCTGCAACGCGGGGCCGATCATCAGGCTGACATCGCCCAGGGTCAGCGGGCCGTTGACCTCTATTTCCTGAACGATTCCGCCTCGCTCGAATTCCCAGCGATACAGCGCGCCGCTGGGAAAGCGGTGACGAATGCAGGGCAGGGCGTGCAGATCTTCGGGTTTTTGCGGTGCGACGTGCCGTTCCAGAAACTCTGGCGAGGCGACCACCACCGAACGCAGATTCGGGCCGATCGGCAGCGACACCATGTCCGCCTCCAGCCGATTGCCGAACCGCACCCCGGCATCAAAACCGCCGGCGACGATATCCAGCAGCGCATCGCTCTCGACCACTTCCAGGCGAATGTCCGGGTAGGCCTGCAGGAACGCCCCGGCGATCGGCAGCAGCACCAGCTCGCACGCCTGGCGCCCGGCAGTGATGCGCAGGTTGCCGGAAGGTTTGTCGCGAAAGTGATTGAGGTCTTCGAGCGCGTCGTCGATGTCGCGAAACGCCGGTTTGAGCCGCGCATATAAACGCTCGCCCGCCTCGGTCAGCGCCACACTGCGGGTGGTGCGATTGAAAAGCCTCACGCCGAGGCGATTTTCCAGCGCTCGCAATGAATGGCTCAGGGCCGACGGCGTCAGTCCCAGATCCACCGCCGCACGGCTGAAATTCAGGTGCTGGGCGATGCTGAGAAAGATCGACAGGTCCGCCGTGGACGGATTTTTCATTTGTGAACACCTTTCACAAAGTCATGCAAATTTGTTGGGATTATCACATCAGTAGCACGGCTTTAAAGTCGACTCAACTCATCAAGAAGGCCCGGCAATCTCGCCAGGGTCACCGACAGGAGGAGTTGATATGCGTACCTGGCTGATTACCGGAGCTTCCCGTGGTTTTGGCACCCTTATCGCTGAACAGGCCCTGCGTGCCGGTGACGCGGTGATTGCCACCGCCCGCAACCCGCAAGACATCACCGACCGCCTCGGCGATCACCCGAACCTGCTGGCGGTGCGCCTGGATGTCACTCGCGAAGAAGAAGCCCACCAAGCGGTGGCAGAAGGCATCAAGCGCTTTGGCCGCATCGACGTGCTGATCAACAATGCCGGCTTCGGCGTGTTGGGCGCCGTCGAGGAAACCAGCGCCAGCGAAACCGAGCGCCTGTTCGCTACCAACGTGTTCGGTCTGCTCAACGTCACCCGCGCCGTGTTGCCACACATGCGCGCCCAGCGCAGTGGACGGGTCATCAATATCTCGTCGATTGGCGGTTATCAGGCTTACATGGGCTGGGGCGTCTACGGCTCGACCAAGTTCGCGGTGGAAGGCATCAGCGAGGCGCTGCATCAGGAACTGGCGCCGCTGGGCATTCATGCCACGGTGGTCGAACCGGGCTTCTTCCGCACCGACTTCCTCGACGAGCAATCGCTGATCAAGACCGCACTGGTGCTGCCGGACTACGACGAAACCGTCGGCAAGATGCGCACCTTTGCCGAAGCGGCCAACCATGCCCAGCCAGGCGATCCGCTGAAGTTTGCCGAAGCGATGCTGGCGCTGGTCAACGCACCGAACCCGCCGCAGCGGCTGGCGCTGGGCAGCGACACGATTGCGCGGATCGAGGCGAAGAACCGCTTGGTGGCGCAGGAGTTGGCCGAGTGGAATGAGCTGGCGCTGTCCACGGATTTCAAGGACTGAAACAAGACCTGTGGGAGCGGGCTTGCCCGCGAAGGCGGAATGTCAGGCACCTTAAACGGAAACTGACACTCCCTCTTCGCGGGCAAGCCCGCTCCCACAGTGTTTATCGGATCGACCGGATCAGCGGCGATCCAGCCACACCGTCTGCGCATTGCAGAACTCGCGAACGCCGAAGTGCGACAGTTCGCGGCCGAAACCGCTTTTCTTCACGCCACCGAAGGTCACGCGCGGGTCGCTGGCGGAGTAGCCATTGATGAACACGCCGCCGGTTTCCAGTTCGCTGGTCAGTTGCTGGGCCAGGGCGACGTTGGCGGTGTAGATCGTGGCAGTCAGACCGAACTCGCTGTCGTTGGCCAGGGCCACGGCATGAGCGCAATCGCGGGCGGTGATGATCGAGGCCACCGGGCCGAACAGTTCCTGTTTGAACGAGGTCATGCGATCGGTGACGTCCGCCAGCACGGTCGGCTCGTAGTAGTTGCCCGGGCCTTGGGCCTTGCCACCGCCGAGCAGCAGGGTGGCGCCTTCTTCGAGGGTGTCGCGTACTTGTTGATCCAGTTCGTCACGCAGATCGAAGCGAGCCATCGGGCCGATGTAGTTGTCGGCGGACAACGGATCGCCCATCTTCAACTGGCGAGTGGCTTCGACGAATTTGCGGGTGAATTCTTCGACCACGCCTTCTTCGATGATCAGGCGTTTGGCGGCGGCGCAGACTTGCCCTGAGTTCTGGTAACGACCGATCACCGCCGCTTGCACGGCTTCGTCGATATTGGCGTCGTTGAGCACGATGAACGGGTCGGAACCGCCCAGTTCCAGTACGCATTTCTTCAGCGCGGCACCGGCCTGTGCGCCGATGGCCATGCCGGCGCGGACGCTGCCGGTCAGGGTTACGGCAGCAATGCGCGGGTCAGCAATGGCGCTGGACACGCCTTCCGGAGTGACGTTGATTACTTCAAACACGCCATCGGCAAAACCGGCGCGGGTGAAGGCGTCGCGCAACAGATAGGCGCTACCCATCACGTTCGGCGCATGCTTGAGCACGTAGGTGTTGCCGGCGATCAGCGCCGGGACGGCGCCGCGCAGCACTTGCCAGATCGGGAAGTTCCACGGCATCACGGCGAGGATCGGGCCGAGCGGACGGTATTCGATGCGCGCCTTGCCGCCTTCGACCAGCGTCGCTTCGGCGTTGAGCATGGCCGGACCGTGTTCGGCGTACCACTCGCAGAGCTTGGCGCATTTCTCGATTTCGCCACGGGCCTGTGCGATCGGCTTGCCCATTTCCCGGGTGATCATGGTGGCCATGGCTTCGCTGCTGTCACGCAGCGCACCGGCCAGCGCGGTCAGGGCGCGGGAGCGATCCTGCAGCGGTTTGCGTTTCCACTTGTTGAAGCCGAACGCGGCGCGGGTCAGCGCAGCGTCGAGGGCTTCGGCGGATTCGAAAGCGTAGTGACCGATCGGCTCGCCGGTGGCGGGGTTGATCGAGATGGCGTGGGTCTGGCTGGAAATCGGGCTCATGGCATCGTCCTGCGAGGTCAGTGGATGCGCTCAGAGTAGGGTGGCATTTGGTTTCTGGAAACTGAATAATAAAGAGCGTTTCTTTCACGATTGGAGAATGACTGTGGATCTGGTGCAACTGGAAATCTTCAAGGCCGTTGCCGAGCACGGCAGCATCAGCGCGGCGGCAGCGCAGATCCATCGCGTGCCGTCGAACCTGACGACCCGCATCAAGCAGTTGGAGGAAGACCTGGGCGTCGACCTGTTCATCCGCGAGAAAAGCCGCTTGCGCCTGTCGCCGGCTGGCTGGAGTTTTCTCGAATACGCGCGGCGCATTCTTGATCTGGTCCAGGAAGCGCGCGCCACAGTGGCCGGCGAGGAACCGCAAGGCGCATTTCCCTTGGGCTCGCTGGAAAGTACGGCGGCGGTGCGGATTCCCGGTTTGCTGGCGACCTATAACCAGCAACACCCGAAGGTCGATCTGGACCTGTCGACCGGGCCGTCCGGCACGATGATCGACGGCGTGCTTTCCGGGCGTCTGGCGGCTGCATTCGTCGACGGCCCGGTCCTGCACCCGGCGCTGGAAGGCATTCCGGCATTCGAAGAGGAAATGGTCATCATCTCGCCGCTGCACCACGGGCCGATCCAGCGCGCTGCGGACGTGAACGGCGAGAACATCTATGCATTCCGCTCGAATTGTTCCTATCGCCATCACTTCGAAAAATGGTTCAGCACCGACGCAGCCGTGCCGGGCAAGATTTTTGAAATGGAGTCCTATCACGGCATGCTCGCCTGTGTCAGCGCAGGTGCCGGTCTGGCTTTGATGCCGCGCAGCATGCTGCAGAGCATGCCCGGTTGCGCGACGGTGAGTGTCTGGCCGCTGACGTCGGATTTCCGCTATCTGACGACGTGGCTGGTATGGCGGCGGGGTACGGTTTCGCGCAGTCTGAGCATGTTTGTGCGTTTGCTGGAAGAGCGCGGTGTGGTGCGCGCAGAAGAGAATTGACACGTTGTGTCATGGTTGTATCTTAGGCGTCCTGTTTCGCAATATAAAAAACTATACAGCGCAAGCGATTAGCCAGAAGGAATCAGCGATGACCACAGCCCTGAGCGGGAAAGAAGCGGTAGGTGAGCGTTTTGTGCTGGAAACCATGCGCCACGCCCAGCAGTTGACCTGGAAGGCCGTGGACGAGATCGCCAAGGTGATCAAACCCGGCATGCGCGAATCGGAAGCCCATGCACGGGGTAAAGAAATTCTCGTCGAACTGGGCATGGACCGGATCTGGCATCCGCTGCTGATCCGCTTCGGCGCCAACACGCTGAAGACCTTCAAGGAGCGTTCCGACGGCGATCCGGTTTTGGGCGACGAAGACATTTTCTTCATCGATATGGGCGTGGTCTGGGAAGGCCACGAAGGTGATGCCGGGGCGACGTTCGTTACCGGTTCCGATCCGCAAATGGTCGCTTGTGCGGCAGCGTCCAAAGAACTCTTCGACAAGGTTGAAGCCTTCTGGCGTCAGGGCGTGACCGGTGTCGAGCTGTATCGTTACGCCACCGATCAGGCCGAAGCCATGGGCTGGAAGCTGAATCTGGACATCAAGGGCCACCGGGTCAGCGATTTTCCTCATGCGATTTATCGGGGCGGCAATCTGGGGGACTTCGATCAGGCTCCGAATGCCGGCGTGTGGATACTGGAAATCCAGATCGAACACCCTGAGCTTCCGTACGGTGCTTTCTATGAGGACTTGTTGATCTAGAGTCAGGAATCAATGTTCATTCAGGTGCAGCGCTATAGTTGTAACTACATAGCGCTTGCTCCGATGATGCAGCCCATTTCCTAACTCCAAAGTCAACAAAAGGACGTCCATAATGAAAGTCAGTGCCCGCAACGTGTTCAAAGGTCAGGTCAGCCAGGTTCAGGAAGGCTCGGTCAACGCCGAAGTTGTCCTGACCCTGCCGGGCGGCGAGAAGCTGGTTGCGGTCGTGACCCTGGCCAGCCTCAAGAGCCTGGGTATTGCGGTGGGCAAGGAAGCCGTTGCCCTGGTCAAGGCGCCCTGGGTGATGCTGATGACCGAATCCAGCGACATTCGCCTGTCGGCCCGCAACTGCCTGCAAGGCAAGGTGCTGAGCGTGACCGATGGCGCGGTCAACGCCGAAGTGGTGATCGAGCTGGCAGGCGGTTCGAAAGTTTATTCGATCGTGACCCGTGATGCGGTGAACGAACTGGGTCTGGCGGCTGGCGTCAGCGCCACGGCGGTGATCAAGGCTTCGCACATCATTCTGGGTATGCCGGCCTGATCAAACCGGTGACTCGATAAAAATGCCCGGTTCGGTGATTCGCCGAACCGGGCATTTTTTATTGGCCGTCGATAATGCGGGGCAGGGCGAGTGGATTACCGTCGCGCAACACTTCCGGCAACAACGCATCGGGAAAGCCCTGATACGCCACCGGCCGCAAGAATCGCTCGATCGAGGTCATGCCGACCGAGGTGAAGCGACTGTCCGAGGTGGCCGGGAACGGCCCGCCGTGCACGGTGGCGAAGGTCACTTCCTGCGGATGGGCGAAGGCGTTGACCACGATGCGTCCGGTGCGGCGTTCGAGGATCGGCAGCAGACGCCGGGCCAGATCCAGATCGCGGTCTTCAAGGTGAATGGCTGCGCTCAGTTGACCCTTGAATGAACGGGCGACCGCCAGCAACTCTTCTTCATCGTTGACCGTTACCAACAACGCCGCCGGGCCGAACACTTCATAGGCCAGCGCCGGTTCGCTGAGCAGGCGTTGGCCGTCAACTTCCAACAGCGCCGAGCGTCCCTCAAACTGGCCATCCGCCGGTGCGCCGACCGCCACCAGATTAGCCCCCACGCTTTCCATCGCCACCAGTCCTTTGACGTATGAACCGTGAATCCCCGGCGTCAACATCGTGCGTGCTGGCGCTGCGCTGACCCGCTTGATCATGGCGCTGCGCAGCGCTTGCAGACCTTCACCCTCGACCGCGATCAGGATCGACGGACACAGACAGGCTTGCCCGACGTTGACCAGCATCCGCTCGATAAAACCATCGCCGATCTCACCGCCACGCGCGGACAGCGCTGCGGGCAGAATGAACGTCGGGTTGACGCTGGTCATTTCGGTGAACACCGGAATCGGATCAGGCCGTAATTGAGCGCGGCGATAAAGCGCCATACCGCCCACCTCCGAACCTGTGAACGTCACCGCTTTAATCAAAGGATGATCGACCAGTGCCTCACCTATGGCATTGCCGCCACCGCGCACCATGGAGAAAACACCCTCGTGCAAGCCATGCATCTGCACCGCTTTGCGGATCGCGCGAGCCTGGATTTCCGAGGCCCCGGGATGCGCGTTATGCGCCTTGAGAATCACCGTCGCACCGGCCGCAAGAGCTGACGCGGTATCGCCGCCGGCCACCGAATAGGAGATCGGAAAGTTGCTCGCACCGAAGATCGCTACCGGGCCGATGGCGACTTTCTGCAGGCGATGATCCATCCGAGGTCGCGGCTGGCGATCAGGTTGCGCCGGGTCGATGGCCAGTTGCAGAAAGCGTCCCTTGCGCACCACGTCGGCGAACTGGCGGAACTGGGTCGCGGCCCGGGCGGTTTCGCCTTCGAGCTGCGCCTGAGGCAGACCGGTTTCCAGCGCGGCACGGGCGGCCAGTTCCTCACGGACGGCGTCGAGGTTGTCGGCGATGCTTTCGAGAAACGCTGCACGGTCGGCCAGCGAAGTGTGGCTGTAGCTGTCGAAGGCCGCGTCGGCGAGGGTTGCCGCCTGATCGACCTGCGCTGCATCGCCGAAGGCGAATTCCGGTTCTATCAATTGGTTGGTTGCCGGGTTCAGCGCTTTCATCGTGCCCTCGGTGGCGGGCACGTCAGCGGCGCCAATCAGCAGGTGGCCGGTCAGAATCATTTCGCTTCACCCTGGGACTGAAGGCTGGCGATCAGTTCGTCCGTGGTGGTGATGACATGGGCGAACGTCGGGCCGTTGAGTTCGTGGGCGGCGTGCATCATTTCCTCTTTGAATGCGGCGGTGGCATCGCGCACCAGCGTGACGTGATAGCCGAGTTCCGATGCGTAGCGCGCGGTGGCTTCGATGCAGGTATTGGCCAGCAGCCCAACGATGATTACGTGGGTGATGCCTTGCTGTTTCAGGCGAAAATCCAGGTCGGTATTGGCGAAGCCGCTGGAGCCCCAGTGTTCCTGAACCACGATGTCGCCGTCCTTCGGCGCGAAATCCGGATGCCATTCACCGCCCCATTCACCGCGCGAAAAGTGGTGCATGTGCATGATCTTTTGTTGGGTGGGAGTGGGATGATCCCAGTTTTCGTAGTCCCCTTTGACCCAGCGATGATGGGGTACGATGACGACCGGAATCGACAGGGCCCGTACGGCGCGATCGAGTTTGCGCAGGTTGTCGAGCAGGCCGTTCTGATCGGCCATCGGTTTGATCAGCGGAAAAATCTTGCCGCCGTCGGAGAGAAAATCGTTGTACGGATCGACCAGCAGGTAGGCGGTTCTGTCGAGTGGATAGAGAGGTTTCGACATGACGATGTACTCCGGCAATGAGCGTGATCGATGCTCAGGGCTTGTTCCCGCATCGTGTTGATATGATAATCATAGTAACTGTGAAAGAGGCAAGCCCTGATGGCTGTAAACGATAGTCTTCCCGATACGCTGTGCCCGATTTCCCGGGCCGAGGCGATCGTCGGCGACCGCTGGACGGTGCTGGTTTTGCGCGAATTGTTCATGGGCAGCCATCGCTACGATGAGATCCTGGCCCAGACCGGCGGTACGCCGCAGATGGTCGCCGCCCGTCTGAAAAGCCTGGAGGCGGACGGGCTGGTCGAGCGCCGCTTGTACAACGAGAGGCCGAAACGCTATGAGTACCACCTCACCGCAAAGGGCGAGGCGTTTTACCCGGTGGTGATTGCGTTACGCGCCTGGGGCGAGACCTGGTGCAAGTCGCCGGAGGAAGGGCTGGCGGTGAACATGACCCACAAGAGCTGCAACCACAGCGCCGGCCTCGGGCCGTTGTGCGATCACTGCGGTGAAGTGCTGCGCCGTGAGGATCTGATCAGCCAGCCGCAAGAGGCGTACGCCGCTGAACGACAGGCCCGGCGTGAGGCGTTCAAGGCGAAATAGACGCTTCCCTTCAAAACAAGAAGGCCCTCACATTCGAGGGCCTTCGTGTGTCAGCGCAGCGCGGATGGCTTACAGACTGCCCGCCAGTTTCCCGGAGGTCAGTCGCCGACGATAAGCACTGTCACGATTCGCCAGCCAGAAATACAGCGGCGAGGTCACCAGCAAGCCAACCACCCACGACAGGTCCGCGCCGTTGATGTGTGCCGACACCGGGCCGACGTACAGCGGCGTGTTCATGAACGGAATCTGCACCACGATACCGATCGCGTAAGCCAGCAAGGCCTGCGGGTTGTAACGGCCGTAGATGCCGCCATCGACCTGGAAGATCGAGCCGATGTCGTACTGGCCTTTGTGAATGGCGTAGAAGTCGATCAGGTTGATCGCGGTCCACGGCACCAACACCACCAGCAACACCAGCACCATGTCGACGAAGTGACCGATGAAGTCCGCCGAAGCGCCGACCGCAGCGAAGCAGCAGGCCAGCAGCACGATGATCGAAATCACTGCGCGGCTCTTGGCGGTCGGAATCCAGCGGTAGGCGAAGGTCTGCACCAGCGTGATCAGCGACAGCACCGCGCCATACAGGTTGAGGGCGTTGTGGCTGATCACGCTGAGCAGGAACAGCACCAGCATCAACGGGCCGATGGCGCCGGTGGCGAGTTTCACCGCGTCCATGGTGTCCATGCCCACCGGGGTTGCCAGCACGGCGACGGCGCCGAACACGAAGGACAGGCTCGAACCCAGCGCCGATCCCAGATAAGTCGTCCAGAAGGTCGCTGCCACTGGCACGTTCGCCGGCAAGTAACGCGAGTAGTCCGACACGTAAGGCGCAAACGCGATCTGCCACAGCGCCGCCAACGACACGGTGGCAAGCCAGCCGGAAATGTTAAAGCTGCCGCGAGTGAGGAAATCATCGGTCTGGATGTGGGTGAGGATGTAGCCGAAGCCGACCACGATGCCGATCCCCAGCACCCAGGTGCCGATGCGGTTGAGCACGTGGATGAAGCGGTAACCGATGATCCCGATGATCCCCGAACCCAGCGCGCCGATGACGATGCCGACCGGCACCGGAACGCTGTCGACCACGCCATGCAGGGACTTACCGGCCAGCACGATGTTGGAGGCGAAGAAACCGATGTACATGACGCCGGCAATCAACACCACCAGCAGCGCGCCGAGGGAGCCGAATTGCGCGCGGCTCTGGATCATCTGCGGAATGCCCATCTGCGGGCCTTGTGCCGAGTGCAGCGCCATCAACACACCGCCGACCAGATGGCCGACCAGAATGGCGACGATGCCCCACACCAGATTCAGATGAAACAACTGCACGCCGAGGGCGCCGGTGACGATGGGCAACGGCGCGATGTTGCCGCCGAACCAGAGGGTGAACAGATCCCGAACCTTTCCGTGGCGATCTTCGGGCGGCACATAGCCGATCGTGTGTTTCTCAATGAGCGGTGCGGACGTTGTTGCAGAGGTGGCCATGACGAACTCCAAGGCAAGGACGAGTACGTGGACGTACTTCAGTGAGCGCCGGCACGGACGGCGCATTTCTTGTTGGGGTTGATCATGGGCAAGGAAAGGGGAGAGATAAATTAGTAGTTTTGTTGCTTCAGGCGTTAAAAAAACGAGGCTCTCCGGTCAGCTGGAATCGCTCTGTTTCGGGCGTTTCAGCGCCATGAACGACAACGCAGCTGACCTCCATCGGAGCAGCTGTCTGTCGGTGTTATTGCGGCTCGGCTGCGGATTTGAATCCGGCAGCCAGACCGGTTTTTCAAAGGCGAATAGACGCCAACATTCGATGCAGCATTTCATCGCAAGCCGTGAGCTGATCGACGCTGACGAACTCGTCCGGCTTGTGGCCCTGATCCATGCTGCCGGGGCCGCATACCACCGTGGGAATCCCCACTGCATCGAACAATCCGCCTTCAGTGCCAAAGGCCACGGTGCCGAAATCGTCCGAACCGCAGAACGTGGCGATCAGTTCCGCAGCCTTGCTTCGGGCATCGGTAGCCAGCCCCGGATAGGCCGACAGTTCGCTAAACCGGATATCGCTCTGCTCGCTGACGGCCCGCATGCGCGGCAGCATTTGCTGCTCGGCGTAGGCCTTGAGTTGCTGGGCGACAATCGCCGGATCCTGCGAGGGCAGGGCGCGGATCTCGAAGTCGAAGCGGCAATCGGCGGGGACGATGTTCAACGCCTTGCCGCCGCTGATCACACCGGTTTGCACCGTGGAATACGGCGGGTCGAAACGCGGGTCGAGGTGTTCCTCCTTGAGCTGTCGACCGATGCGCCCCAGCTCGCCGATCAGCTCGGCGGCGCACTCGATGGCATTGACCCCGAGTGGCGCGTAGGCCGAGTGACAGGCATGACCCTGGACATCGCAACGCATTGCCAGTTTGCCCTTGTGCCCAAGCACCGGTTTGAGTTCGGTCGGCTCGCCGATGATGCACAGCAGCGGTTTGACCGGACGCTGCTCCAGCACCTTGAGCAGCGAGCGCACACCGAGGCAGCCGACTTCTTCGTCGTACGACAGGGCAATGTGCACCGGCAGGCGCAGCGGTGCTTCGATCAACGACGGTACCAGCGCCAACACGCAGGCGATGTAACCTTTCATGTCCGCCGTGCCGCGACCGTAAAGCTTGCCGTCGCGCTCGCTGAGTTCGAACGGCGGCAGCGTCCACGGCTGGCCATCGACGGGCACCACATCGGTGTGCCCCGACAGCACGATGCCCGGCTGATCGGCCGGGCCAATCGTGGCGAACAGGTTGGCCTTGCTGCGCTCATCGTTGTAGATCAGTTCGCACGGCACATCGAAACCTTCGAGGTAGCTACGCACGAAGTCGATCAAATGCAGGTTGGACTCGCGGCTGGTGGTGTCGAAGCCCACCAGCGTCTTGAGCAACGCGACGCTGTCGCTCATCGGTCGTCTCCGGCAACCCCGTAGCCCGGCGCCTTGGCCGGATCGAGGGCGCGGTCGATGTAGTCCTGAAGCTGCGGGCGATAGGCTTCCCAGAGAGTCTGCAATTGGCCGATCGGGTTTTCATCGGCCCAGTCCACCCGCAGGTTGACGATGGGCCAGGTCAGCTCGCCGACCACGACCACGGCTGCCGAATGGACCGGGCCTGCTTCACCGCCCAAGGCCTGGGCGGCGTGCAGGGCCTTGATCAGGCGATCGGCCAATTGACCTTCCCCTTCTTCGAACGCGCTGACCATGGCTTCGATCACCGAGCGTCCGACGAGCATGTTGCCCGCCGCCACGCATTGCTCGCCCGACACGGCGTTGTGCACGCCCAGGGTTTGCGCGCCGCTGAAATGCGCGGTCTGGCCGAGGTGGTTGATCGCCGTGATTTGTCGATACTGGCTGTAACCGTTGCGGGTCAACACCTTGTCCAGCGCCGCCTCGGGCGCCAGACCTTGCTCCATCAGGGCGAGTACTTCCGGGCCGAGCGACGGCAGGGTGATGTTCTGGCTCGACACCGCGCCAACACCCGGCAACAGCCACGGGCAGCGGGCGCCGACGGCGATGCTGGAGGAACTGATGGCGATGCCGAACTGACCGGTTTCGGGGCAGCGGGCGGCGATGGAAAATGTCATGTGTGGCCTCCTTTCGCTAAGGTCCAATTACTCGGGAATCACCGCAACTACATCAATCTCCATCAGCCACTGCGGCTGACCCAAGGCCGACACGACCAACCCGGTGGAGATCGGAAACACACCTTTCAGCCATTTGCCGACTTCCTGATACACCGGCTCGCGGTAGCGCGGGTCGATCAGGTAAGTGGTGGTCTTGACGATATGGCTCAGGTCGCTGCCGGCCTCTTCGAGCAGTTGCTTGACGTTGCGCATCGCTTGTTCGGTCTGGGCGCGCGGGTCGCCGAGGCCGACCAGTTCACCATCGAAATTGGTCCCGACCTGACCACGGACATACACGGTGTTGCCGGCGCGCACGGCCTGGCACAGGTCGTTGTCCAGGGTCTGGTTCGGGTAGGTGTCCTTGGTGTTGAACATGCGAATGCGGGTGTGGGTTGGCTGACTCATGTGAGGCTCCTGACGAAATCGGACCCGGCGCGACGGGCGCCGGGATTGAAGAGGGAAATCAAGCGTCGACGGTGTCGACAGCGTTGTTGTGCAGCGCGGCTTCGCGTTGTTCGGCATCGCGATAAGCCAGGTATTTGCGCTGGGTCGCGATGTGGTCGGCCACGTGCTTGGCGTCGTGCCACACGCCCCAGATGAACGACGAGCCGCGTCGCGACTGCCACGGCAAGCCGAGGAAATACACGCCCGCTTCGCTGGACACACCGCGCTGGTGCTGCGGCTTGCCGTTGTCGTCGAACGCGGAAACTTTCAGCCAGGAATAGTCCACGGCAAACCCGGTGGCCCAGATGATCGAGGTGATGCCGGCGGCGGCCAGATCGAGATCGGCCAGCGGGTTTTTCACGCATTCAGGGTCCGGATAAGTCTCGCGGGCTTCCGGTTCCAGCGGCAGATCGAGGCCGTTGCGTTCGATGTAGGCGTCGGCGGCATCCAGCAGCGCGAGGTAGTTCTCGTCGCCACGCTTGAGGTTGTCGCGCAGGTCCTGTTTGAAGGTCACCACACCGTCGCTGAACGATTCGGTGACGCCGACCAGGGTCATGCCGCGATGGGCCAGACCACGGAAGTCGATGGTGCGGCCACCGTGAGCGCCGCTGACAGCGATGGTCACGTGCTCGCGGCCGGGTTTCATCGCCGCCTGATCCCACTCTCCGAGTACGCCGAGCCACCAGCAGAAGTCGCGGTTGCGGTAAGCGCGAGGAGGGCGGTCGTGGGCGCCGACCGAGAGGTAAACCTGCTTGCCCGAGCGCTGCAATTCATCGGCGATCTGCACGCCCGACGAACCGGCACCGACCACAAGAACGGCACCGGCCGGCAGTTGTTGCGGGTTGCGATAGTCGGCCGAGTGAATCTGCAACAGGCGTTCATCTTTCGGCGCAATAGCCGGGATTACCGGACGCTGGAACGGGCCGGTGGCTGCGACGACGCGGGCCGCTTCGATCACGCCCTCGGAGGTCTCGACGGTGAAGCCCGGACGCCCGACATTACGCACCACGCTTTTCACATCGACGCCGGTGCGGATCGGCGCGTTGAATTTCTTCGCATAGGCTTCGAAGTAATCGGCGACACGTTCCTTGTGGGCGAAACCGTCCGGATCGACATCATCGAATTCCATCCCCGGAAACCGGTCGTGCCACGCCGGACCGTTGGCCACCAGCGAGTCCCAGCGTCCGGTGCGCCAGCGTTCGGCAATGCGGCTGCGCTCCAGCACTAGGTGCGGCACACCGAGTTTGCTCAGGTGTTCACTCATGGCCACACCCGCTTGACCGGCGCCGACAACAAGCGTGTCTGTTTTTATTATTTCAGTGGTCATCTCTGATCCCTTCTCACGAGGCCGTTGGATTCAGGTCGCTGTCGACCTGTTCTCTGTGCTTGGGATCAGACTAGGGAGGGGGTGGTTATCGGTAAAATATTATTAAGCTGGCATGTGAAGATAAAAACGTGATGCAGAGGCCTCAAAGCCCCGTAAATACGGGGCTTTGCCATGCCACCGAAATCCGGGACAAGGAAAAAAAGGGCCGCCGACAGGGTTGTCGGCGGCCCTTTTCAAGGCGTGTTCAGATCACACGGACTCAGCGATCAAGAAACGCCAGCAGGTCTTCATTCAATTGCTGCGCATGGGTGACCGCAAAACCGTGCGGCGCACCTGCGTAGACTTTCAGCTCGGCGCCCTTGATTTGCGCGGCAGCACGTTTGCCAGTGGTTTCGAACGGCACGATCTGATCGCCATCGCCGTGAATCACCAGGGTCGGCACATCGATTTTCGCCATGTCCGGGCGGAAATCGGTTTCCGAGAATGCGGTAACGCAATCCACGGTGCCTTTGAGCGAAGCGAGCAGGGCGATGTTCAGGGTTTGGGTCAGCACGCCGTCGGAGACTTTCTGACCCTGGTTGGTGCCGTAGAACGGTGCGGCGAAATCGGCGATGAACTGCGCGCGATCCTTCAGCAGGCCGGCCTTGATCCCGTCGAACACCGACTTGTCGACGCCTTCGGCAAAGTCCGGTTTCTGCCCGAACAGCGGGGTTACCGCGCCAAGCAACACCAGTCCGGCGACGCGCTCGCTGCCGTGGCGCGCGATGTAGCGGCTGACATCGCCGCCGCCCATGGAGAAGCCGACCAGGGTCACGTCACGCAGATCCAGATGCTCGATCAGTTGCGCGATGTCATCGGCGAAGGTGTCGTAGTCGTAGCCGGTCCACGGCTGCCCGGAGCGGCCGAAACCACGACGGTCGAAGGCGATGGTGCGGTAGCCGCGGCTGCTCAGATATTCCATCTGGTATTCCCACATATCGGCATCCAGTGGCCAGCCATGGCTGAACAGCACGGGCTTGCCGCTGCCCCAGTCCTTGAAATAGATCTCGGTGCCGTCTTGGGTCGTGAAGGTGCTCATGAAAACTCCTTGGGTGTGGGGCTACGTGGATGCCGTGATGGCAGCGTTCACTATCGCGACAAAGGGCATTGGCCACTTGTACGCAGGTGCTAAGTTTCGTGGTGCACGCGTTAACGGTTTGGCGACATGAGTTGTAAGATGCAACCGCATCGAACCTGCCGTTTTGCCGGAGACACCCGAAATGAAGCGCAAAAGCCTTGCGGGCAATGCCTGCCCGATCGCCCGGACACTCGACCTGATCGGTGACTGGTGGTCGTTGCTGATCATCCGCGATGCACTGGAAGGCATCAGTCGTTTCAGCGATTTCGAGAAGAGCCTGGAGATCGCCAAGAACATGTTGAGCACCCGGCTCAAAGGGCTGGTGGAGCGCGACATCCTGCGCCTGGTACCGGCGTCCGATGGCAGCGCTTACAAGGAGTATGTGCTGACTGAAAAGGGCCGGGCGTTGCAGACCGTGATTGTTGCGTTATCGCAGTGGGGTGGTGAGTTCATGTTCGAGCCCGGCGAACCCGGGTCGGTGATGGTCGATGCGCAAAAGCGTCAGCCGATCAGGAAGCTTCAGTTGCTGTCGGCCGATGGTCGAGTACTGGCACCGGAGGATGTGGCGACGAAACTGGCTGTTGAACACTGAGGTGAAGTTAGCGGGGTCTGTCGGACGCTTCGCTAATCGAAATGTCCTCTGATGCGGCGACCGTTTTTCCTTGGTTAATCTGCGAAACATCCTGCGTCTCTGTCGGAGTCGGACGATTTCACCGATGCCGTTCGTCGGCAACAATAACTCGGTGGGTCCATAAATTGACGCCAGAATAGTGGCTCATTACTATTGCGCCACTATTTTGATATCACTTTTCGTCTCGAGGGATCGAACATGTACTCACCCGCCCTTGGGGCGAGGTTGTGCCTGGCTTTGCTGTGCCTGTCTCCGCTTAACGCTGTATTTGCTGCACCTACTCCTGGTGAAACTGACCTGATCCGTGAACGCCAGGATCGACTGCTCGACGAGCAGCGCCGTCGCCTCGAAGAACTCAAAGACCTGCCAGGCAAGGAAGCCAGGCCAGTTCAACCGGTGGCGCCGACCGACACCCGTTGTTTCCCGATCAAGGACATCGAACTCAAAGGCGCCGATAGCCTTTCGGAGAGTGACAAGGCGCGCCTGCTCAAGCCCTACATCGGCCAGTGCCTGGGCGTGTCGCAGCTCAACGAATTGCTCAAAGTCATCACCGACCACTACATCGAGAAGGGGCTGGTGACCAGTCGTGCCTATCTGCCACAGCAGGATCTGTCTGCCGGGCACCTGAAAGTGCTGGTGGTCGAAGGCAAGCTCGAAAGCCTTAAAGGGGCCGAGAACAGCAAACTTTCCGAGCGTGAACTGGCGATGGCCTTTCCCGGCAAGGCCGGCGAACTGGTCAACCTGCGCGAGATCGAGCAGATGGTCGATCAGCTCAATCGACTGCCGTCCAATCAGGCCAAGATGGAATTGTCTCCGGGCAAGAACGTCGGTGGCAGCGACGTGCTGGTCAACAACACGGCGCAAAAGCCTTGGCGCGCAGGCCTGTCGCGCAGCAACGACGGCCAGCGCAGCACCGGCGAGCAGCAGTGGGGCACCACGTTCGATTGGGACAGCCCGCTGGGCCTGGCCGATCAGTTGAGTCTGCGCGGTGGCCACGATGCGATGACTGATCATCAGCACACCTCCAACAACGCCATGCTCAATTACAACCTGCCGTGGGGCTGGTGGAACTTCAGCTACACCTACAGCCAGAGCGAGTACCGCTCGCAGATCGCCGCCAGCGGCTTCAATTTCAAGCAGACCGGTGACAGCGAAAACCATCAGCTGCGCGCCGAGCGGGTAATCCACCGCGACTCGGTCAGCAAGACCTCCCTCAGCGCCGGCCTGTCGTATCTGCGCACCAACAACTTCATCGAAGACAGCAAGCTCAAGCTGAGCAGCAACCGGATCAGCGAAGCGCAATTCGGCTTCAACCACGGACGGCGGATCGGCAGCGCCTTCGTCAACTTCGACGCCGGCATGCAGGAGGGCATCGGTGCATTCGACGCTCAGGGCAGTCACGATCCGGGCCCCGGCGAACCGGACTCGCGCTACCGCAAATACACCGCGACCCTGAGCTATTTGCAGCCGTTCAAAGTGTGGGGCGAATCCTTCACCTTCAGCAGCCTGATGACCGGTCAGCGCAGCGAAGACGTGCTGTTCAGTCCGCAACGCACCAGCCTCGGCGGGCTGTCGTCGATCCGTGGATACAAGGATCAGTCGCTGTCCGGCGACAGCGGCGGCTACTGGCGCAACGACCTGCGCTGGTCGCGCCCGGTGACCGCCGAATGGCTACGCCCGGTGTTTGCCGAATACGGCACCAGCCTGGGCTACGACCAGGGCGTGATCCGTGGTGACCGTTACAACGGTGAGCAACACGGGCGCATGTCGAGCAACTCGCTGGAGTTGTTTGCGCGTGGCGAACACGTGGCAGCAAGTGTGACCTTTGCACATTCCCTGGAACGACCGGCCGCGCTGACCGAGCGCGAAGCGCCGATCTATTTCCGCCTGGATTTCTTCATTTAATTTTTGTCTGCCCCGAGATTCTGATATGGACTTCCGCCACCTGGCCTTCCTGGCCAGTCAGCCTTCTGCTGCCGTAAAAAACCGCGAACATTTCTGGGGCATGCCCAAACGTGGCCTGGCATTCCTGCTGGCCAACGTCATGTTCTGGCAGCCGATGTGGGCGCAGGCGGACGGAATCGTGGTCAGCGCGCCCGGCACCACGCTCGACCGTGCGGGCAACGGCGTGCCGATCATCAACATCGCTACACCCAATGGCGCAGGTCTGTCGCACAACCAGTTCCTCGATTACAACGTGGACGCTCAAGGCCTGATCCTCAACAACGCGACCAGTCGCACTCAATTGACGCAGATGGGCGGGATCATTCTCGGTAACCCGAACCTGCGCGCAGCGGCTGCGCAAACCATTCTCAACGAAGTCAACGGCGGCAGTCCGAGCCAGTTGCGCGGTTACACCGAAGTGGCGGGGCAGTCAGCGCGGGTGATCGTGGCCAACCCGTACGGCATCAGTTGCAACGGTTGCGGCTTCATCAATACGCCGCGTGTGACCTTGACCACCGGTAAACCGGTACTTGATGGGGCGGGTCGTCTGGATCGTTTTCAGGTCGATCAGGGCAGCGTTTCCATCGATGGCAAAGGTCTGGATGCCAGCGCTGTCGACAGCTTTGAAATCATCACCCGCAGTGCGCAGATCAACGCGCAGATCCACGCCAAACGCCTGAACATCACCACCGGTCGCAACGATGTAAACGCCGAAACACTCAACGCGACCGCGCGTGCCGATGACGGCAGCGCCAAACCGCAACTGGCGATCGACTCTTCGGCACTCGGCGGGATGTACGCCGGAGCAATCAAACTGGTCGGGACCGAGGCCGGAGTCGGCGTGAAGCTGGCAGGCGAACTGGCGGCCAGTGCCGGGGATATCCAGATCGACGCCAATGGCCAACTGACGATGGCGAAGGCGACGGCCAGCAATGCTGTCGACATCAAGGCCAACAGTCTTGAAGCCCAACAGGCGATTTACGCGGGCACGCAACTGGCGGTGCAAACCGCACAGGATCTGGTCAACCAGCAAAGTCTTGCCGCCAGGGACAGCGTTCGCCTGACCAGCGGTGGCAAGTTGGTCAATGCCGGCGTGATCGAGGCCGGGGTGAACGCGGACAACAGCCGCAACAGCAATGGCGATCTCACCATCAACAGCGGCGCCGTTAGCAACCGTGGCAGTGTGTTGGCCAGTCGTTCGCTGAGCGCCAATACCGCAGGTTTGTTCGATAACCAGAACGGTATCGTTCAGGCCAAAAACGTCGCGCTGAGCGCCACTCGCCTGGTCAACCAAGGTATTGGTGCGCGGATTTACGGCGAAACCAGCCTGGCGTTCAACGTCCCGGCCATCGTCAACCTCAGCGGCTTGATCCGCTTCGCCGATGGCCAGGCGGCAACGCTCTCCGTCGACAATCTGGACAACCGCAAAGGCCGGATTGAAATCGCCGGCGGCAGTCTGAAACTCAATGCTCGGGCGCTGCACAACGACGACGGCAAAATCATCGCCGGACGTCTGGATATCGATACCCGACAACTCAATAACGCTGGTGGCCTGATTGCTGCCAGCCAGAGCAATACCAAAGTCGTTGCCCACGAACGTCTGGACAATGGCAAAGGCAAGATCCAGGCAAAGACCGACCTCGTCGTTTCGGGCGCCGAGCTGCTCAATCAGGGCGGTACGTTGGCCGCCGATTCGATTCGGATCACCGGCACTCGGCTGGACAACAGCAGCAAGGGTGTCATCAGTGCCGAAAACGGCAATGTTGATCTGACGCTGGATCAGGATCTCGATAACCACGACGGCAAGATGCAGGCATCGAAGCATTTGAACGTCGTGGCCCAGAGCATCGACAACCGCGATGCCAGTCTGACCGGTAAAACACTTGGGCTCACCAGTCGCGGCAAACTCGACAACACCCAAGGCACGATTTCATCCGATGACAGCGTGCTGACCAGCGAAGACATGGACAACACTCAGGGCCTGATTCAGGGCAACACGACCCTGAACCTGACCGCACGAGATCTGGACAACACCAACGGCCAACTGCTCGGCGGTGTTGCCGATGCGACGCTGGACAATCTCACCAGCAATGACAAAGGCGCAATCAGTGCCGAAACCGGCAAGCTCACGCTGGTCGTCAACAAGCACCTGAACAATGCCTTGGGTCGATTGCAAGCCAGTCAGGGCGACGTGGATGTTCACGCCGGCAGTGTCGACAACCGCAAAGGTGTGGTGGCCGCGCAACAATTGCTGTTGGTCGCTCGCAATGGCCACATCGATAACCGTGGCGGGCGGGTGATCGGCGATCGCCTCGACCTGCAAGCCGCCAGCCTCGATAACGGCGAGGGCGGTCTGTTGGCGGCGGGTGTTGACGGCGCTCGGCTGATTCTCAAGCAAACCGTTGCCGGTCAGTCGCAACTGCTCAATCAAAAGGGCCGGATCCAGAGTGACGCCGACCTGTACATCGAAAGCGACACAGTCGACAACAGTGCCGGTGTCCTTCTGGGCAAAACCATTGAAGTCAACGCGACCCAACTGAACAACAGTGACAAGGGTGGCATCGTCGGCACGGGCGGTGACATTACGCTGAAAATCGCCGGGGTCTTCAAAAACGTCACGGGCGTGGTCGACGCCGCTGAGCAGCGCCTGCTGCTCGAACAACTGGTCGAACTCGACAATCGCGGCGGCACATTGCGCGGCCAGCGTCTGGACATCACCAGTACGTCGATCGACAACCGTGACGCGGGCCAGATCATTGCGGGCAGCGATGGTCTGAAAATCATCGGCAGCACCGTGCTGAATCAGCAGGGCGCGATTCTCGCCAATGGCAGCCACGCAGAACTTGCGCTGGGCACCGGCAACCTGCAGAACCAGGGCGGTACGCTGCAGGCCGACACCCTCGACATCACCAGCGCCGACCTCGACAACAGCGCAGTCAACGGCAAGGCCGGTTTGATCTCCAGCCTGCTGGGCGATTTGAAGTTGACGGTGACACGTCTGACCAACCGCGCCGGCAAGATCTTCGGCAAAGACCAGGTCGTTTTCGATGGCTCCAGCCTGGACAACGCGGGCGGCGAGATAAGCGGCAATCGACTGGGCCTCGAAGCGGTCAGCCAGATTCTCAATCAGGGCGGACTGATCGAGTCGGCGACGGACCTGAAACTGATCGGCGGCCAACTGAACAACAGCGCTGGCGGGCAGATTCGCGCACTGGGCGGAGCGTCCAGCCAGATCAAACTGAGCGGCAACCTGAACAACCAGAACGGCGTCATCGAGATCGGCAGCCAGGATCTGGAACTTGCCGGTGCCCAGCTCAACAACCTCAGCGGCAGCGTTCGTCACGCCGCTCAAGGGCTGTTTGATCTGGACCTGAGCAACTTGACCGGCACTCAAGGCAGTCTCACCGGTTTGGGCAAAGGCGTTTGGGATATCGCCTCGGTCAATGGCGTGGGCACCTGGCAATTGAACGGTGGCCTGACCTACACCAGCGCGCAGGGACTGACCCTCAACGCCGGGGATCGTATCGCCAGTGCCTCGGCACTCAAACTGAATGTCGCAAGCCTGGAAAACGCCGGCGAACTGGCCAGCGACGGTGACCTTACGCTGAGCCTGGGTGGCAACCTGATCAACAGCGGACGGGTGTCCGCCAAACAGAAACTCGTTATCGGCGCCAACGACCTGATTCAGCAGGATGGCCGTCTGGTCAGCGGTGGCGACACCGAGCTGACGCTGCGCGGCACGCTCGACAACCTGGGTCGACTGATTGCCAACCAGAACCTCACGGTCTCCGCTGCGCGAATCGACAACAAAGGCACGCTGGGCGCGCAAGGCAATCTTCTCTTCAATGCCACCAACGGCATCAGTAACGGCCCTGACACGCTGTTGTTCAGCGGCGGCACGATGGAGCTGCACGGCAACAGCCTGAGCAATTTCTATGGCGATATCTACAGCCGCGGCAAGCTGACATTCGACGCTGTGGGCGGTGGCCGGGCCTCATCGTTCAGCAACCTGTCGGGCACCATCGAAGGTGAGGGTGACATCGACATCAACGCCGTTTCGTTTGAAAACGCCAAGGCCGAATTCGAGATGACCTCGGGGCAGTCGTCCGGGAGCTTGAGTTGGGTCTGCGCTCAGCACTGCGGCGGCGGCGATGGCTGGAAGCGCGGCTACATCACCATCAATACCGAGTTCAACGACAAGGTGTTGAAGGACTCGCGTGCGGCGCGATTTGTCGCGGGCAAAAACCTCACCATCCAGGCCAATAACGTTGAAAACCGTTACAGCCTACTAGCGGCGAATGGCGATCTGACCGTAACTGCCGACAATCTGTTGAACCAGGGCGCAGTCTCGCGCTCGGGCCATCGGGTGGTGAAGATTGGTACTCCAGGTCACATCGACAACAGCCTCTGGGACAAGATGGAATTCGTCGACATCCCGGCCTTCAACGCGGCGACCGCAGCGGGCGACTTCGACGAGGAGCGCTTCAACGAGTTGGTCAGCCGTTCCAGTGATGATCGTTTCTTGCAGACAAGCGACGTCACAACTTGGGATGAAAACGGCAACAACGTCTATGCGGCGGTGCTCCAGGCCGGTGGCAAAGTCAAACTGGACGTCGCTCACAGCATCCAGAACGGCACGCTCTACGACAACACCTACGATCAACTGACCGGCAAGCTCTCCAGCGATCAGACGACCTCGGTGGGCGGCATCAACATCAACCTGGGCAAGCACAGCACCGACGCCAGCGCCCAGGCGCCGAAGGACGTCACCCGGATCGAGCGCGTGGACGCCGATGGTGTGAAGCAGATCAGCTTCGTGCCTGTCGACTTCAAAGGCGTGCCGTTTGCCGCTGTGGATCCGACGGCGTCCTCGACATTCCGTCTGCCGAAAGGCCCGTACGGCATGTTCGTGCAGAGCTCGAATCCGCAGAGCCGTTACCTGATCGAAACCAACCCGGAGCTGACTCAGTCCGCGCCGTTCATGAGTTCCGATTACTTGCTGGGCAAACTCGACTTCAGCGCTGACGAAGCGGCGCGCCGACTCGGCGATGGCCGCTACGAGACGCGACTCATCAGCGACGCGGTGATGGCCCAGACCGGCCAGCGTTTCCTCGCTGGTGGCTTGAACAACGATTACGAGCAGTACCGCTATCTGATGGATAACGCGCTCGTCAGCAAGAACGAGCTGAACCTGTCGGTAGGCGTGAGCCTGACGTCCGAGCAAGTGGCGGCATTGACCCACGACATCGTCTGGATGGAAGAGCGCATTGTCGACGGTCAAAAAGTGCTGGTGCCGGTGCTCTATCTGGCCCAGGCCGAGTCACGCAACGTGCGTGGCGGCAGTCTGATTCAAGGGCGCGACCTGGAACTGATCGCGGGGAATGATCTGGTCAACGTCGGCACGTTGCAGGCGACCAAGGATCTGTCTGTCGACGTCAAAGGCAGTCTTTATCAGGGCGGGCTGGTCGAGGCCAACGAGCGCATCACGCTAATGGCCTCCGACAGCATTCGCAACGCATTGGCCGGTGAGATTCGCGGCAATCAGGTCAGCCTCACCAGCCTCAAGGGCGACATCGTCAACGATCGCACTGCCGTCGCCGTACGTGACGGCAACGGCATGCGCACCCTGGTGGACGAAGGTGGCAACATCAGCGCACGCGACACGCTGACCATCAAGTCGGGCAACGACCTCGTCAACTCGTCATCCATCAGCAGCGGTGGCGACGCCACCCTGAGTGCCACCCGCGATATCAACCTGTTGGCGACGCGCAACGAAAGTGAACTGCACGAGTCGTTCGATGGCGGACATCGCTCGGTCATCACCACCACCGTGGAAAACCTCGGCTCCAGCGTGAAAAACGGCGGCAACCTGAAACTCGATGCCGGCCGCGACCTCAACGTCGTGGCTAGCACCGCCGAGGCCAAGGGCAACCTGACCGCCGACGCCAAACGCGACATCTACCTGTCCTCTGCGGGCGACGAACACAACGTCGAAACCCACAGCAAGGACGGCAAGAAGCGCGTTCACGAAGAAGACAACCACACCGTCCAGAAGGCTGCCGAGTTCATTGCCGGTGGCGATGTCAAAACCAACTCCGGTCGCGACACGACCCTGGTGGCAAGCAAGATCAGCGCAGGCAATGAAGCCTATGTCTACGCGGGCAATGATCTGAATCTGCTGGCCGCGCAGAACAAGGACTACACCCTCTATGACATGAAGGAGAAGGGCGGCTTCGGCAACTTGAAACTTCAGCGCGACGAAGTCACCCAGATCACCCATGTCGGCAGCGAAATCAAGACCGGCGGCAACCTCTCGCTGGTCAGCAAGGGCGACCAGACCTATCAGGTGGCGAAGCTCGACAGCGGCAAGGACATCATCCTGGACAGTGGCGGCTCCATCACCTTTGAAGGGGTGAAGGATCTGCATGACGAGAGCCACACCAAAACCAACAACAACGCCGCATGGGTATCCGCCAAAGGCCGCGGCAATAGCGACGAAACCCTGCACCAGACCCAGATGATTGCCAAGGGCAACATCGTGCTGAAGGCCGTTGATGGGCTGAAGATTGATATCAAGGATGTGAACCAGGAGTCGGTCAGCCAGACCATCGACACCATGGTCAAGGCAGATCCGCAGTTGGCGTGGCTGAAGGATGCTGAAGCGCGGGGGGATGTTGATTGGCGGCGAGTGAAGGAGATTCACGAGTCGTTCAAATATGAAAACTCTGGAGTGGGCCCGGCAGCACAGATAGCAATTGCGATCATGATGTCGTTCGTCATGGGCCCCGGAGGGCTAGCCTTGGTCGGCGGTGGCGCTGGCGGGGCATTTGCCACGGCTATGGCCACCACCGCTGTGACCAGCACCATCAACAACAAGGGTAACCTGGGGGCTGCTTTCAAGGAGACCTTCAGCGCCGATAGCCTGAAAAACGCGGCGATCGCCGGGTTTACGGCAGGCGTGCTCAACTATGCAGACGCCAACTGGTTTGCGGGTGGAACCAGCAAAACTGCAAACATCCTGACGAGCAGCAACATTACTGACGTCGCAATCCGTACGACCGGTCGGGCGATCATCACCAGTGGCATTTCGACCGCCATTGGCGGCGGCAGCTTTGGTGACAGCTTTGGCGCGGCACTGGTGGGGCAGGCGGGTAGCGTCGCCATGGCAACCGGGTTCAATTGGGTGGGTGACACCATCAAGTTTCCAGACGGCAGTCTTGAGAAAACCGTCGCGCATGCGCTGATGGGAGGCTTGCTTTCGAAGGCAACTGGCGGTGATTTCGCCACTGGCGCGGCAGCAGCGGGACTCAATGAAGCGCTGATGAATCAGCTGGTCAACTTTGCGGATGGCAACGACCAGTTGCACCTGATGATGTCACAGCTAACGGGGCTGCTTGCCGCCGCAGCGGTGGGTGGGGATCTCCAAGAGGGCGCCGAAATTGCCAGGAACGCCACACAGTACAACTGGCTGCTACACAAAGAAGTCACAGTGGCGGATAAAGCTAGAGCAGCTTGTGGTTCAGGTGATGGTGCTCAAGCGTGTCGGGACAATGTCACCCGGGCGGTCGCAGCATTGGATGCCGAAAGACAGCGTGATATGGAGGAATTGGGACGTAAGATTCAGCTGCAAGCACTTCAGGAAGGGTGGACGCTCGAGCAGTTCAATGCAGCCAAGGCCAGTTATTTTTCAGGTATTGATCCAAAAGAATTGACCAGTGTTTACCCTCCATCGACGGACCCCGGATTTTTGGCCAGAGAAGGATGGATAGGGTTCCAGAACCGAGCTGTTGAGTGGCCAGGAGGAGTGGTTGACACTGCAAAATCGTTCTGGAATGCCGTTTCATCACCTTTCGACACGCTGGGTTCCATCGCAGGCGGTATTAGCGGGGTAGCGCTCGGGTTCAAGGACTGGATTACCAGTCCGATCCCTTCGCATACCCTCGAAAGGGAGTTTGACAAAGTAGCGACTGCCTCCGCCGAGCAGTTAGGTGGTATGGTTTTTGACACGAGTACCGGATTTGCTACGGCTTATATTGGAGGAAGAGCTGTTGAGTGGATTGGTGGCAAGTGGGTTGATGCGAAGGGTGGTTCGATAATTGATGGTGCAAAAGGCACAGCGGGAACGCCAGTAACGAAGGGGCCTTGCTGCTTTGCTGCGGGTACGAAAGTTTCTACACCGCAAGGCGACCGCGTTATTGAGTCGCTCAAGGTGGGAGATGTTGTATGGAGCAAGCCTGAAAAAGGGGGCAAGCCGTTCGCTGCTGCCATTCTGGCAACGCACCAGCGTTCGGATCAGCCGATCTACCGCCTCAAGCTCAAAAATGTTCGTGGTGCTGGGGCAGCGGAAGGCGAAACCCTGCTGGTTACGCCGAGCCACCCCTTCTATGTACCCGCCAAACATGACTTTATTCCTGTCAAAGATCTGGAACCGGGTGACTTGCTGCAGTCACTGGCTGATGGTGACAGCGAAAACACCTCGTCCGAAGTCGAATCGCTTGAGCTGTATCTGCCCGAGGGCAAAACATACAACCTGACGGTCGATGTGGGGCATACGTTCTACGTTGGCGAGCTCAAGACCTGGGTACACAACACTGGGCCTTGTGATTTGCCTCCGGATTATTTTGCGGATGGTGCAAAAGGAACTGCCAATACACCCAGGTTCATTGCGGACTCTTCGGGTAACACTATTGATATAAATTTTACCAAGGGACTCAGGGAAACGAATGTGACGGTCACGGGAGCGCGTGGAGGTGTTCAGTATCCGTTGCAAGGGCAAACGCCCAATTCTTATGCCAATCTTGGAAATGGGCATGCTGTCGTCTATGGCCCTGAGGGCCGTGCGCTGTACGATGTCTCAACATCTAGGATTAAAGTGATCGAATGGAACCAGGCACCGAATGGCGCCTATTTCCCCAAGAAGGGAAATGACACAAAAGCCTTTGAGGGAAGTGTTCCTCAGTCGGTTCTGGATAGCTTAGGGTTGAAATGATGAAAATTTATAAGGGTAATATTTCGAAAGAGTCATTGAATCTGTTCGTTTCGGACATAGGTTCCGGGGAGTTCTTTTCGTATGTAGGTAATCTCGTTTCATTGGAACAAACAATTTCTGTTCTGGGTTTGCTTTCTCCTGATTTTATTGAGGTCGATGGTCACGTCTTCTGGCTGCCTAATGCTGAACAATATGATCCCCATAAATTGCCTTTGAGGGGGATGGTCGAGACTGAAATTGGTGTGTTGGAAAAAAGTACATTGCGTAAAAACGTTGAACGGTATAGGAATATTTTTTCAATAAATCAGTTTTTTTCAAGATGGGAAGATGCGCCGGATAGGCCGGTATTCAAGGTGGGACTGTCAGAAGAGGATTATCGCCTTTGCCATTTGTTTGCCGAGCAGCTCGCTGGATATTGGAAGCGCGCGTTATCAGACTGCTTTCCAGGAAAGGATTTTCAGTTTGAAATTGCCGATGACCTTCTCGATGAATATGGGGTTTGCCTAACTTTCTGGCAGTCATAGTTTAAAAATGGGGCAGGTTTATTTGATTTAATAAGTCTGTCCCGTTTTTTCAGGTCCAGTTCACCCTGGGTCGGTGATCCCTCAATTTTTTGAGTTGAACCTTGATAGTGGCGTCAAGATATGGGTTGATGGGAACGCAACGAAACATATCGCCGAATACGCGGCCTATAAGGCGGAGCTTTACACTCCAGAGGCAGTTAGATTGGCTAGTCAAGTTCAATTAAATAGTCTGAAGACAGCGGTAGAAATGGCTGCTAGCTCTGGGATAGAGTACAGAAAGGTAATAAATGTTGATGGCTGGGAGTTAATGTTTGCACCTCCTAAATCTGAAGGCCAGCTGCCGGCTCTTTATCACGCAGTGGTTAGGTCGAAGTGAATATGTTGAAAGTTACTGGGTTTAAAGAAGGATCTCGAGCAGAGATTCAGTTTGGCGAGTATGTAATTGCTGACGTTGTTTTCGAGGGAGAACGGTATCCGGCTGCCCCTTTGTACTGGCGTGTTGGTGATTTTGCAGAGTCTCTGTTGGAAATAGGTATTAATCGGGTCAGTGGCGCTGTTGCCAAAGTTTGCCTTGTTGCCTGTGGGGAGCGTAAGGTTCTGCAAGATCATAGGCGGCATTTGGCGGGTAGTTCTATAAGTGGTATTCCTGTTTTTGACATTGCAGACTGGCCGGATAGTCGGTACAAAGATGAGATTGGCTATTTGGAAGTTGCAGAGAGCGAAGCGGTGCTTGTAATGTTTTTTTCTTCCGATAAGGTCGTTGAATTAGTGTATGAGTTTTCGGGTGTAAGGTTTGGTGTTGCTTTGGGGGGGGCGTTGATTTGGATTGCTGTAGATAAGTTAAAGTGAAAGGCGCCATTGGTTTAAATGTTGGTAACAAGTTGGCGCGGGCGACCTACCACATCCTGAAGGGGAAGCAGCCTTTTGACGCTAAATGCTGTTTCGCCTGAAGGATGTCAGCTATCAACTGACCAAAGGAGATAAGTTCAGCTATTCCGATGCATTCATTGCGACGCTGGTCGGCGCCCTGACACAAGGCAAGGGGTTTGTCATGACCCAGAGTATGGGGCTGAGCGGCTCGTATGCCGGCAGTTTGATCAAGGGTGAAGATCCAATCCTGCCAATGATCGGCTCGTTTGCCGGGACGACCATCGGGTTCAAGGGTGGTCCTTTCATGAGCAATACGCTCAAGCCGCACATCGGAGAAGCGGCGGCGACGACAGTGGGCAATTCGTCGGTTTCCTATTTATCTGAAATGATCGGAGACGGCATTCAGAGTCTGGGAGGTAAAAAGTGAAGACTGACAAAATCACTATTCGCCTGGTCGTCGGATTGTTGATCCGGTGCTTTCTGTTTTTTGTTTTCGCAGGCGCATGCGGTGTGGCAATTGTCACGCTAGGTCATTACTTCAAGCATGGTGAATGGGCGTACAACCTGGACTGGCTCATCCGGGCACTGATCGGCGCCGGAATTTATTCTTCCTTTGTTTCCGCGTACTTGTTAATACATACGTTTCTTTTCAGACGCAGAATCAGACGCGAGAAAGAAAAAGACTGAGCTCTGGAAGAATGCATCCAATAAAAACGCCCCGAACCTGTCGGGGCATTTTTTATTGTGGATACCCCCTGCGGCGTATTACCGAAACGCCGGCACCACATGCTTGATAAACAGCTCCAGCGACTTCTTCTTCTCCGCATGCGGCAAGCTGTTGTCGCACCAGAAACTGAACTCATCCACCCCCAGTTCCTGGTAGTACTTGATCCGCGGAATGATCTCTTCCGGCGTGCCGATCATGGCCGTCTTGTGCAGGCTCTCCAGCTCAAACTCCGGACGGCCGGCAAACTTCTCTTCGGGGCTCGGTGCCAGGAAGCCGTTCACCGGCACTTCCTTGTTGCCGAACCACGCATCGAACGTGCGGTAGAAACGTGAGATTGCTTTAGCGCCCACCTTCCAGCCTTCCGGGTCATCCGCCGAGTGCACGTGGGTGTGACGCAGCACCATCAATTGCGGACGCGGCACATCGGGGTTGTTGTCCAGCGCAGTCTGGAATTTGTTCTTCAGATCGAGGACTTCTTCATCGCCCTTCATCAGCGGCGTGACCATCACGTTGCAGCCGTTGGCCACGGCGAAGTTGTGCGAGTCCGGGTCGCGGGCGGCGATCCACATCGGCGGGTTGGGCTTCTGGATCGGTTTCGGCACGCTGGTGGAGGTAGGGAATTTCCAGATCTCGCCATTGTGGGCGTAATCGCCTTGCCACAGGGCGCGGACTACCGGGACCATTTCCCGCAGTGCCTGGCCACCGCTCGAGGCGGGCATGCCGCCGGCCATGCGATCGAATTCAACCTGATAGGCGCCACGCGCCAGGCCGACTTCCATCCGGCCGTTGCTGATCACGTCGAGCAGGGCGCATTCACCGGCGACCCGCAGCGGGTGCCAGAACGGCGCGATGATGGTGCCGGCGCCCAGGTGGATGGTGGTGGTTTTGGCCGCGAGGTAGGCCAGGAGCGGCATCGGGCTCGGCGAGATGGTGTATTCCATGGCGTGGTGTTCGCCGATCCACACGGTGCTGAAACCGCCGGCCTCGGCCATCAACGTCAGTTCGGTCAGGTCTTCGAACAGTTGACGGTGGCTGACGCTTTCGTCCCAGCGTTCCATGTGTACGAACAGGGAAAATTTCATGACGCTACCTCGAATCTCTTGTGGTCGGCCGGTCGCTTGCCGGCCTGTTTAAGTGCAATCGTGCGGATCAGGCGAAGGCGGGCAGGGCACCCATCTTGCCGTGGCAATACACCAGCGGGCCGGCGTCCTGATGAGGGACGATGAGGTTTTTCACCGCGCCGACCATGATCGCGTGGTCGCCGCCTTCGTATTCGCGCCACAGCTCACATTCGATGATAGCTGTCGCGTTGGCCAGGATCGGGTTGCCCAGTTCGCTTAGCGTCCACTCGATGCCCTGCGCCTTGTCCTTGCCTTTGCGGGCGAAGGCATAGGCTTCGCTCTGCTGGCCGCCGGACAACACGTGAATGGCAAAGCGTTTGTTCTTGATCAGGACAGGGTAGGAGTCGGAACTGTAGTTGGGGCAGAACAGCACCAGGGCCGGGTCCATCGACAGCGAGCTGAAGGCGCTGGCAGTGAGGCCGACGATCTGGCCGTCGTCATCAAGCGTGGTGATGACGGTAACGCCGGACGGGAACGAGCCCATGACTTGTTTGTAGACGGCAGCATCGATCATTGGTCAATCCTCGAGTGCGGTGAAGCGTGTTTTTATGTGTTTATGGGTCTGATGGTATACCGTAATACATCGATTGCAAGCGCTTTTTTGGTGAAACGATAAACGTGGTTCATCCGTCGGAAACTCAGCATTTACGGGGCTTTTCTCTAGCCGTGAACGCTGGCTATCAGGGAGGATGCCGGATCAGTTACTGCCGTAAACAGCGGATCAGTCTTGTGAAAATGTTGGAATACCATAATATGGTCTTCATCTGAGGGGCCGCCACGAAGCTCCCCCGGTTTGGCTTCATACAACGATAAGAACAGACCCAATCGAGTTCATTTTTATGTCCCAGATGTCCCGGCAAGATCCGTTGATCGAGAATCACACGGTCGACTATGTTCCACTCGCGGAACGCCACGGGAAGGCCCGCGACCTTTTCACCCTTTGGTTCAGCACCAACATTGCGCCACTGCCCATCGTCACCGGCGCCATGGTGGTTCAGGTGTTTCATCTCGACCTTTTCTGGGGGCTGCTGGCGATTGCGCTGGGGCACATGATCGGCGGCGTGGTGATCGCCCTGGCATCGGCGCAGGGCCCGCGCATGGGTATTCCGCAGATGGTCCAGAGTCGTGGCCAGTTCGGGCGTTACGGTGCGCTGTTGATCGTGTTCTTCGCAGCGATCATCTATATCGGGTTCTTCATTTCCAACATCGTGCTGGCGGGCAAATCCATTGTCGGCATCGCGCCGTCGGTGCCGGCGCCGTTGAGCATTCTGATCGGCGCCCTGAGCGCTACCGCCATTGGTGTGATTGGCTACAACTTCATCCACACGCTAAACCGTATTGGCACCTGGGTGATGGGTAGCGCGCTGCTGGCGGGGTTCATCTACATCTTTGCCCATGAGTTGCCGGCGGACTTCTTTACCCGTGGCAGCTTCAATCTTTCGGGATGGCTGGCGACGGTGTCGCTGGGGATCATCTGGCAGATCAGTTTCTCGCCGTATGTCTCCGACTATTCCCGTTACCTGCCGGCGGACATCGGGATCAGCAAGCCCTTTATCGCGACTTACCTGGGCGCCACGCTGGGCACGATTCTGTCGTTCACGTTTGGCGCGGTGGCGGTGCTGGCGACGCCGGAAGGCACAGAAGCGATGGCAGCGGTCAAGCAATCCACCGGTTGGCTGGGACCGATTCTGATGGTGCTGTTCCTGCTCAACATCATCAGCCACAACGCGCTGAATCTGTATGGCGCGGTGCTGTCGATCATCACCTCGATCCAGACCTTCGCCAGCCAATGGACGCCGAGCATCAAGGTTCGAGTGATCTTGTCGAGCATCGTGCTGGCGGGGTGCTGTGTGGTGGCGCTGGGCGCGTCGGCGGATTTCATTTCCGAGTTCATCGGCCTGATTCTGGCGTTGCTGCTGGTGCTGGTGCCGTGGGCGTCGATCAACCTGATCGACTTCTACCTGATCAAGCGCGGCAGCTACGACATCGCCTCTATCTTCCGTGCCGACGGCGGCATTTATGGGCGCTTCAACCTGCACGCGATCATTGCCTACTTCATCGGCATCATCGTGCAGCTGCCGTTCGCCAACACATCGTTGTATGTCGGGCCGTACGCCAATCTGGTGGAAGGCGCGGACCTGTCATGGCTGGTCGGCCTGATCGTGACGTGCCCGCTGTATTACTGCCTGGCGACCCGTGGACGGACGCAGCAGAGCAAGGCGACCCGGTTGGGTTTTACTGACTGATCTTCCGCAGTCTTCTCAAACAATGCCCGGCACTTTGTCGGGCATTTTTGTTTCCGCATTCCGGCGGTCATTCAAATTGGCCATTTCGATCCCCTTTTGGCCGATGGGCTACTGTGCTGCGTCTACGCTGTCAGCAAGAATCGAAGCCACAACTAAATGCTGCACCTTCCTTGCCCTTGGCTGATCTGACAGCCGCTGCCGTGTACAGAACATAAAAACCATCGACTCACGCTGCATTCGGGGAAACACAACATGGTCACGATGAAACGCATTCTGGGCGCTACTGTTTTCGGGCTGACGCTGCTGGCCAGCGCCGTACAGGCCGAACAGCGCGAACTGCGGGTGTACAACTGGGCGGATTACATTCTGCCGTCGGTGCCCAAGGATTTCGCCGCCAAAAGCAACATCAAAGTGACCTGGGACACCTTCGACACCAACGAATCCCTGGAAGCCAAGCTGCTGACCGGCAACTCCGGCTATGACCTGGTGGTGCCGTCGAATCAGTTCCTCGATACGCAGATCAAGGCTGGCGTGTTCCAGAAACTCGACAAGTCCAAGTTGCCGAACTGGAGTCATCAAGACCCTGCGCTACTCAAGTTGCTCGACGCCAACGATCCCGGCAATCAGTACGGCGTGCCCTACATGGTCGGCACGGTGCTGATCGGTTTCAACCCGGCCAAGGTCAAGGCTGCGCTGGGCGAGAATGCGCCGGTGGACAGCTGGGATCTGGTGTTCAAACCGGAGAACATGGAAAAACTGAAATCCTGCGGCGTGGCGATGCTCGATTCGCCGTCGGAAATCCTGCCGCTGGCCCTGCATTACCTGGGCCTGGACCCGAACAGTCAAAATCCGGCCGACTATGAGAAAGCCAAGGACCTGATGCTCAAGGTTCGCCCCTACGTCACCTACTTCAACTCGGCCAAGTACATGACCGACATCGCCAACGGCGACATCTGCGTGGCCATCGGTTATTCCGGCAGCTTCTACCAGTTCGGCAACCGCGCCAAAGAAGCGAAAAACGGCGTGGTGGTCGACTGGCGCTTGCCGAAGGGCGGCGCGCCGATCTGGTTTGATACGTTCGCTATTCCCAAGAGCGCGAAAAACGTTGAAGAGGCTCACGAGTTCCTGAACAACTTGCTGGAGCCGAAGGTCATCGCCTCGATCAGCGATTTCCTTGGCTACCCGAACGCCAACAAGGATTCGCTGCCGCTGATCAACAAGGAAATCACAGACAATCCAAACCTGACACCGACCAGCGAGGCGTTGAAGGAGTTGTACGTGGTGCAGCCGTTGCCGCAGAAACTGGAGCGGGTGCGGACGCGAGTGTGGACCAGCATCAAGTCGGATAAATAAGCCCAAAACCGAGGGAGCGAACCACATTCGCTCCCTCGGCCATTATTTCGCCTGACTTTCCTCGGGCGACTTGTCCTTCGTCAGCACCAGACTCAGCACCACCGACGCCAGAATCAGCCCGCCAACAATCGCCAGCGACCACTCCACCGGCATGTGAAACCACGGCATCACCGTCATCTTCCCGCCGATGAACACCAGCACCAGCGCCAGTCCGTACTTGAGCAGATGGAAACGGTCGGCCATGTCCGCCAGCAAAAAGTACAGCGCCCGTAGCCCCATGATCGCGAAGATGTTCGAGGTGAAAATGATGAACGGGTCGGTCGTCACCGCGAAGATCGCCGGGATGCTGTCGACCGCGAACATCAGGTCGCTGGCCTCGATCAGCACCAGCACCAGAAACATCGGCGTGGCCCAGCGCACACCGTTCTGCAGCACGAAAAAGCGCTCGCCGTGAAAGCCGTTAGTGATCCGCAGATGCCCGCGAACCCAGCGCAGCAGCGGGTTGTTATCGAGGTCCGGTTGCTGCTCGGCAAACACCAGCATCTTGATCCCGGTGATGATCAGGAATACGCCGAACACATACAGTAGCCAGGTGAATTGCGACACCAGCCACACCCCGGCAAAGATCATCGCCGCGCGCATCACGATCGCCCCCAGCACGCCGTACAGCAGCACTCGGCGTTGCAACTCCGGCGGCACGGCGAAGTAGCTGAAGATCATCACGAAGACGAACATGTTGTCGATCGACAGCGATTGCTCGATCAGGTAACCGGTGAGGAACTCCAGGGTCTTCACCTTGGCGATGTCGGGACCGAATTCGCCGTTGAGATACCACCAGAGCAATCCGGCGAAGGCCATCGCCAGCATGCACCAGGCAATTACCCAGGATGAGGCTTCCCGCACAGAGACCCGATGCGCCTTGCGCCCACCGAAGACGAACAGGTCAATGGCCAGCATGGCGAGGACAAAAACGATGAAGGCGACCCACATCCAGGGTTCGCCGATGTTGATGGGGTGCATGCCGTTCTCCCTGTCTTTATGTTTTTCGGGGTAGACGGGGCCATGCTAGTAGGAGCCTTCCGACAAAGAAAAATCGTTTATTTCGTGGGTATTGTTCGTTAAAAGCGAAGTGTCGGACGACGCGGGCAGGGCACGGGTAATACTTCATTCAACACTTCTTTGCTAACCTCGCTGTCGAGTCAGTCCACCACTCCGGGAGCCACGATCATCGACACGCCAGATCCTCAAGCCGTCTGCAGCCCGATCACCAGCGCTGCCATCTTCATCGTGGCGACCCTTAACGCCGAGGCCGAGTACGCCGAAAAAGTCCGTGTCTGGTGCGCCGATATCGCAGGGCTGACGCGCTCGGTTGGCAAGCGCGTTCCCTCGGGAAACCTTTCCTGTGTTTGCGGATTTTCTTCCAGAGCGTGGGATCGTCTGTTCGGCAGTCCACGCCCCGCATCCCTGCATGACTTCCGCGAATTTGGCGTAGAAGGGCGGCGCGCCGTCTCCACGCCTGGCGACCTGCTGCTGCACATTCGAGCCGATCAGATGGACCTGTGTTTTGAACTGGCGACGCAGTTGATGTCGGCGCTGGACGGCGCCGTGACGGTGACCGACGAGGTGCAGGGTTTTCGCTATTTCGACATGCGCAGCATCATCGGTTTTGTCGATGGCACGGAAAATCCGGTGGGCCGCAAAGCCGAGCATTTCACCCTCGTGGGTGACGAGGATTCCACGTTCAGCGGCGGGAGTTACGTACTGGTGCAGAAGTACCTGCACAACATGAAGGCGTGGAACGAGTTGTCGGTCGAAGCGCAGGAGCGGGTGATCGGGCGCACCAAACTGTCCGATATCGAGCTGGACGATTCGGTCAAACCGAGCAATTCCCACAGCGCGTTGACAACCATCACCAAGGACGGCGAAGAGGTGAAAATCCTGCGCGACAACATGCCGTTCGGCCGGCCAGGCGCTGGGGAGTTCGGTACTTACTTCATTGGCTATGCGCGTTCGCCCGAGCCGCTGGAGCAGATGCTGGAGAACATGTTCGTTGGCAACCCACCCGGTAATTACGACCGGTTGCTGGACTTCAGCACGGCAGTCACCGGCAGTCTGTTCTTCGTGCCTTCGGCGGATTTGCTGGAAGAACTGGCAGAGCGATAAAAAAACGGCGGGATCAATTGATCCCGCCGTTTTGCATTTACTTGCCTGCCGCCAGTGCTGGCGTGCGTGGCGGCACCAGTCGTTTCGAACCAGTCGCTTCAAACGCCGCTGCCAGGCGCAGCAACGTCGAATCATCATAGGCCCGCCCGGCAAACGTCAGCCCCACCGGCATGCCGATATCTGCCATCACGCCCATCGGCACGGTGACGGTCGGTACGCCGAGGTGGCGGATCGCGAGGTTGCCGTTGGCGACCCAGATGCCGTTGCTCCAGGCGATGTCCGCCGAAGCCGGGTTGACGTCGGCGTCGGCGGGGCCCACGTCGGCGTTGGTCGGGAACAGCACGGCGTCGAGGCCGAGGCGATCCATCCAGTCTTCGAGGTCGAGCTTGCGGGTCTTCTCCAGACCGCGCAGGCCGTCCGGCAGGGTGGGGATCTGATCCCACGGCGTGATGCCGCGTTCGGCCATGCGCACGTATTCATCCATGCCGGCAGCGAGATCGCCTTCACGGTTGGGCAGGGTGCCCGGGTCGTGCGGGAAGATTTTCGGCCCGTCGACGTCTGCCAGACGGTTGAGTTTCGGGTCGCCGTTGGCGCGCAGGAAATCATCGAAGGCCCAGGCCGACAGGTCCCACAGTTCGTGGTGCATGAACTCTTTGGAGACGATGC
Organism: Pseudomonas fluorescens; assembly: GCF_030344995.1. Taxonomy (GTDB): domain Bacteria; phylum Pseudomonadota; class Gammaproteobacteria; order Pseudomonadales; family Pseudomonadaceae; genus Aquipseudomonas; species Aquipseudomonas fluorescens_BF. The sequence goes on along the minus strand of NZ_CP128260.1, from coordinate 3,904,428 downwards.
CGCGATTGAACACGGTCGGTGCACCCGGACGATCGCCCTCGCAGTTGGAGACCAGCGGGAAATCCACTTCGATCACTTCGGCGCCGGCCGCTTCGAGGGCCTGACGCGCCTGTTTCCAAAGGTCGATCACCGAAGCGCGGGTGTTGATGCGTTGCCCGGTCGGGCCGCCGATGCCAGGTTCTTCACTGGTGCCGGCCTCAGGGTCGGCGTTGATGTACATGCGCGGCACGCCCAGGCGTTTGCCGGCCAGTGCATCACTTTTCACGGCGAGTTCGAGATAGGAAGCCGGGCGCACCGAGGCGACGCTCGGGATCGGCACCCAGGGTTGCAGGCGCCACAGGTCGCCACGGGTATCGGTGTCTTCGGCGACCACCACGTCGAGCACTTCCAGCAGATCGGCCATGGTGCGGGCGTACGGCACCACTACGTCCATGGTCGGCGTCAGCGGCCAGTTGCCGCGTACCGAAATCACCCCGCGCGACGGCGTGTAGGCGCACAGGCCATTGTTCGACGCCGGGCCGCGACCGCTCGACCAGGTTTCTTCCGCCAGACCGAATGCCGAGAAGCTGGCAGCGGTGGCGGTACCCGCGCCGTTCGACGAGCCGGATGCAAACGGCGCAGTCAGATAATCAGCGTTGTAAGGACTTTCAGCACGCCCATAGACTCCGCGCTGCATCCCGCCATTGGCCATCGGCGGCATGTTGGTCTTGCCCAGGCAGATCGCGCCGCCCGCACGCAGGCGTTCGATGGTGAACGCGTCGCGCTGGGCCACCAGATCGGCGAAGGCCGGGCTGCCGGACGCGGCGGTCAGGCCTTTGACCAGATAGCTGTCCTTGGCGGTGTAAGGGATGCCGTCCAGCGGGCCGAGGGTTTCGCCCTTGGCGCGACGTGCATCGGAAGCTTGCGCTTCTTTCAGCGCTTCAGGATTGCGCACGATCACTGCGTTCAGGGCAGTGGCGGTGTCCGGGCCGTCAAAGGCGTCGATACGCGCCAGATACGCCTGGACCAGTTCAACCGCCGTGGTCTGGCCGGATTCGAGCGCCGCGCGCAATTGGGCAATGGAAACTTCAGTGACTTCGATCATGCTGTTACCGCCGACAGGTTCGCTAAAGGGTGGTTGATCATTGTTATCGTCGAAAGATGTCAAAGATTCTTGATGGGCGAAACTCTACCCTGAAATTTGCCCAATGGCATGCATAAAGTCGATAAATATCGGTTAATTTCATCGGAAAAATTCGCCCGGCGTCTCACCGAACTGTTGGCGAAACGCCGCGATAAAGGCCGACGTCGAGTCATAACCACAGGCCAAAGCCACATCGGTGACGCGTTCGCCGCGTTCCAGCGGTGTCAGCGCGCCCAGCAGACGCAGGCGCTGGCGCCAGGTGCGGAAGGTCAAACCAGTGTCACGCAGGAACAGCCGAGTCAGAGTTTTCTCGGTAACGCCGAATTTTTCGCTCCAGTGCGCGAGGGTGGTCTGCTGTTCCGGATGTTGCTCCAGACTCTGATAGATCTGGCGCAAGCGACTGTCCTGCGGCAGTGGCAGCATCAGATCGATGGGCGGCGCATCGGCCAGTTGATCGAGGATCACCTGGGCCAGACGCCCATGCGGGCCGCTCTGGTCATACTCGACAGGAATCTGACTGAAGGCCCGGATCAGCTCACGCAAAAGATCACTGACGCCGAGCACATGACAACGCTCCGGCGCCCAACTGGCGACGCTGCAATCGATGTAAAGGCTGCGCATTTCGGTGTGCGGCGAACTGAATACCCGATGCGGCACGCCCGCCGGAATCCACACCGCCCGCTCCGGCGGCGCAACGAAACGACCGACGGCAGTCTGCACTTCGAGCACACCCTGAATCGCGTAGGACAACTGCACCCACGGATGACTGTGGCGGCGGGTCAGGGCGCGATTGGGCAGCGATTCGGTGCGCCCATACAACGGACGAGGCAGGCTCGGCAACCCGGGAATGCTGCGTCTGACGCTCTTGTCGTGTCCTTTTGGCGGCATCTGTGGGTTCTTCGGCGTTAGTCGGTAATTTCCAGTCACGTTAGAGTCGCTTCCACGTACTGGCAACCCCCGGATGAGCAAACCATGACGCGCCCACGATTTTTGCCCGACAACTTCACCCTGACCCTGATCGGCGTGGTGCTGCTGGCCAGCTTCCTGCCCGCCAGCGGCCAGGTCGCGACCGGTTTCGGCTGGCTGACCAATATCGCCATCGCGCTGCTGTTTTTCCTGCACGGCGCCAAGCTGTCGCGCGAATCGATCATCGCCGGCGCCGGCCACTGGCGCCTGCATTTGCTGGTATTCGGCCTGACCTTTGTCCTGTTCCCGCTATTGGGCCTGGCGCTCAAGCCGCTGTTGTCGCCGCTGATCGGCGATCAGCTGTACATGGGCATGCTTTACCTGTGTGCGCTGCCGGCCACGGTGCAATCGGCGATTGCCTTCACTTCGCTGGCGCGGGGCAATATTCCGGCGGCGATCTGCAGCGCGGCGGCGTCCAGTCTGTTCGGGATTTTCCTCACGCCGCTGCTGGTGACGCTGCTGCTCAACGTCCACGGCGACGGCGGCTCGACCCTCGACGCGATCGTGAAAATCAGCGTGCAATTGCTGCTGCCGTTCATTGCCGGTCAGATCGCCCGTCGCTGGATCGGCGCCTGGGTCGGTCGCAACAAGAACTGGCTGAAATTCGTCGATCAGGGCTCGATTCTGCTGGTGGTCTACGGTGCGTTCAGCGAGGCGGTGAACGAGGGCATCTGGCACCAGATTCCGGTGATCGACCTGTTGGGGCTGGTGGTGGTCTGCTGCATTTTGCTGGCGCTGGTGCTGCTGGCGTCCACAGTGCTGGGCAAGCTGTTCGGTTTCAATCTGGAAGACCGCATCACCATTCTGTTCTGCGGCTCGAAGAAAAGCCTGGCCACCGGTGTGCCGATGGCGCAGGTGTTGTTTGCCGGCAGCACGATTGGCGTGTTGATTCTGCCGCTGATGCTGTTCCACCAGATTCAATTGATGGTCTGCGCGGTGCTGGCGCAGCGCTATGCGAAACGCCGGGAGTCGGTGCCTGAATTGATGGCCCAGGTGGATCCTTGATCTCGGTTTCCAGCGCTAACCCGCACCGGAATACTTGACTGCCGCCGCTGCCCGCGACGGCACGTTGAGCACCCGCAACAACGACGACACATGAATTCGCACCGTGAACGGCGAAATATCCAGTTCGCGGGCGATTTCCTTGTTGGTCTTGCCTTGGGCGATCAGCCGCAGTACCTCCTGCTGACGCGGGGTGAGGGCGGTGCCGGTGTCCAGCGGCAGCAGGCCGGAAGGGGCGAATTTGACCAGTACCTCACCCTCACGAATCGCCCGGATCGCCTGACCGATCTCATCGGGGGCGATGTTCTTGCCGATAAAACCATCGATGCCGGCCGCCATGACCTCGCCGATCAGTGCCTCGTCATCCACCATCGACACCACGATCAACGTGGTTCGCGGCAAGCGCCGGCGCAGTTCCGCGAGCTGGCTGACACAGGTCAGTCCGGGGAAGCGCAAGTCGAGGATCAAGGTGTCGGGCTCATCGCCGGCCGGCAGCAGGGCGAGTACGGTGTCGAGGTCGCCGGCTTCTTCGATCAGGGCGTCGGGCAGCAAACGCTGGACAGTGCGCAGCAGCGCTTCGCGAAACAACGGGTGATCGTCGGCTATGATGATTCGGCACGCCATGGCAAAACCCTCCCTGGGTCAGCATTTCTTACGGCATGCACCTTAGCACCGGGCGAAGGCATTGCCTGTTGATTCGTGCTGTTATGACGACTGCCGCACAAGGACGTTCCCCCATGAAGTTCGAAAAGAACACCGAGCTCGACCAGGCCAATCTGCGCATCATCATCGCCAGCATCGCGTTGGTTTACATGGCCGTGCTCGGTTTCCTGCCGGGCCAGCGCTTCGATACTTACCTGCCGGTCGTCACCTACATTTCTCTGTTTTTGCTGGCCTCCGTCGTGCTTCGCCAGGCCATCGTGCGCTGGCCGGGGCATTATCCGGCGCGGCGGATTTTCGGCATGCTCCACGATTACACCGGTACCAGTTTCGGGCTGGTGGTCGGCGGCGAGGCGGCGTTGCCCATCTACGCGGTTATGGTCTGGGTCAATCTCGGCAACGGCATGCGCTACGGCTCGCGCTATCTGGCGATTGCCACGGTGCTGGCGTTGCTGGCGCTGTTGGCGGTCTATCGGTTGACGCCGTACTGGCAGGCGCAACCGTTCATGGTGTTGATGCTGATGATCACCAGCACGGTGATTCCGGTGTATGCGCACCTGCTGCTGGAGCGTACGCGCAAGGCATCTGAAGAAGCGGTCGCTGCCAATCTGGAAAAGTCGCGTTTTCTGGCCCAGGCCAGCCATGACCTGCGCCAGCCGATCCACTCCATCGGGTTGTTTACCGCATGTTTGCGCGAGTCGCGGCTGGGCGAGGAGGAGCGGCGGCTGGTGGACAGCATCGACCGTTCGCTGCTCAACGTGTCGCAGCTGTTTCGCTCTATTCTCGATCTCTACACCCTCGATAACGGGCGGATTTTGCCCCGGTTGCAGACGCTTGAACTGGGTGAGTGGCTGACGGATCTGATCCGCCAGAACGCTGAAGCCGCACGCTGGGCGGGTGTGGAATTGCGCTTGCGGCCTTGCGAATACTGGGTGCGCACCGATCCGGCGTTGCTCGCGACCATGGTTCAGAACGTGCTCTCCAATTGCTTCAAGTATGGTGCGCACCGGCCGGTGCTGATCGGTGTGCGCAAGCGCGGCGCGGGACTGGCCATCACGATCTATGATCGCGGCAACGGGATCGCCGAAGAGCATTTGCCCAAGGTGTTCGAGGAGTTTTATCGGGTTCGCCAGCTGCGCGACAAGGACGTTGAAGGCGTGGGCCTGGGGCTGTCGATTGTCCGGCGGCTGGGGCAGTTGATCGGTGTCGACGTCGCGATCCGCTCACGGCTGGGGCATGGCACGGCGGTGACATTGCATGGGCTGCCGCTGGCGCCGCCGCAGGTGCCGGTCAATCGGGAGGAGGCTAGACAGGTCGGTTTGCTGACAGGGTTGAAGGTGTGTCTGGTGGAGGATGATCGCAACGTTCTGCTGGCGACCTCGGCGTTGCTCGAGCGTTGGGGCTGCGTTGTGCAGGCCGAGCTGAGCGGGCAGGGCCTGGTCACGGATTGCGACATCATCGTTGCCGACTATGACCTCGGTTCGCACAGCACTGGCATCGAGTGCATCGATGAAGTTCGTCGTCAGCGGGGTTATGCGGTGCCGGCCATGATCATCACCGGGCATGATATCGAAAAAATCCAGGCGGCCCTGCATGACCGGCAGATCGCCATTCTGTCCAAGCCGGTACGCCCGGCCGAGCTGCGCGCGACCCTGCGTGCGCTGCGCGACCGGCAGACCGAGGCGGTCAGCGCTTACACAGATAGTCCTGCGTGATGGTGGTTTGCAGGCAGTTGTACTGACCCATGGTGCGGCAGATGTTTTTCTCCGAGCCCGACACTTCGGCGCTCTTGTAGCCCCAGACCTTGCAACGGCCTTCAGCGGTGGCCAACCCTTGGGCGGCGGAGGTTTGCCCGCTCTCGAACTGGCCCAGTTCATAGGAGACCTGGACAACGCCGTCGGTCTTGCTGCCGCCGGTGGCTTCCCATTGCTTGGGGGTGGCGCAGCCGGTGAGAACGAGGGCCGCGAGGCTGAGGGTGGCGATGAGTGTTTTCATGATCGAGCGGTATCCTTTACCGGGTGAGAAGAGGCGTTGGAACGGTTTTTCTGCGCCGGATTACTGGTACGGAATCGGCGACGCGCCTTTGGGCAGGCAAGACAGCGGGGGCGTCATGATGCCCATGCTGGCCACCGCGATGATCGCGCCGCTGGGCAGCTCGCAGTTGTATTCGCCGGCGGCGGTATAGGCGGTGTAGTAGGTCAGGGTGCTGTCGTTGCGGATGTTGCCGATCTTGGTGACCGGTTGGCCGATGACGGTCTGGGCGCGTTCGCGCATGCTGTCTTCAGTGGGTTTGGCGGTCTGGCAACCGCTGGCGCCGAGGAGCAGGGCACCGAGGACTGTGATTCTGGCGAGGCTGAGCTGCAGTTTCATGGTGTTTCTTCCTTGGTGTTGTTGTTTTTCCAGGCACAACGATCCCGTGCACTGCACAGCGGCAATGTTGGGGAGTGTCGGGGGTTGCGAGGGAATATAACGCCAGGGAACGGGGTGGTCGATTAGCACAAATGTGCTAGTGCGGCGCAACCAGCGGTGGGCTGGTTGCGCCGATAGCGGTTACTGAGGGCTGTTGAACTGGTCGGAATAGCTGCCGCTCATGAGGGCGGAAGCGACCTGGTCCGAACCGACGCCTGCGCGGGAGTAGGCGAGTCGGTTGGCACCGACCTTGTCTGCGCCATCGGCGGCGAGGGCGCCTGCGCCGACGTGGTCGGAGCCGTCAGAAGCTACTGCGCCGGCACCAACGTGATCCGCGCCGTCAGAAGCTACTGCTCCGGCGCCGACGTGGTCTGCGCCATCAGATGCGACGGCTCCAGCGCCAACATGATCGGCACCGTCGGAGGCAACAGCCCCAGCACCGACATGATCGGCCCCGTCAGAGGCAACTGCGCCAGCACCAACGTGATCCGCGCCGTCAGAAGCTACTGCTCCGGCGCCGACGTGGTCTGCGCCATCAGATGCGACGGCTCCAGCGCCAACATGATCGGCCCCGTCGGAGGCAACAGCCCCAGCACCGACGTGGTCGGAGCCGTCAGAAGCTACTGCTCCGGCACCGACGTGATCCGCGCCGTCAGATGCGACTGCTCCGGCGCCGACGTGATCCGCGCCGTCAGAGGCGACTGCACCAGCGCCGACATGATCGGCCCCGTCAGAGGCAACTGCGCCAGCACCGACATGATCTGCACCATCAGAAGCGACAGCGCCAGCACCGACATGATCCGCGCCATCAGATGCGACTGCACCAGCGCCAACATGATCGGCGCCATCAGAAGCAACCGTCCCCGCCCCGACATGATCCGCCCCATCCGACGCCAATGCCTGCGCCTTCGCGGCCCAGACATTGGGCATTGCCACCGTTGCCGCAACTGCCAGGACAAGGCCCGGCCAAAGCGTGTGCTTCATGATTTTCTCCACGCCCCATCAGCCACACAGCAACCGAGCATTACCCGTCGTTAGTTCATTGACGGAAGGCTCGTCGGCCCGGGGTCAACCAGATTGGTGAGTGGCACGGGGGCACCGGAGGGTGCACGGGTGTCGACGGTTTACAGGAAATCTGGACAGCGAACTGAAAAGTATAGTTCGCCCTTGGCGGGGTGCAGGCTGAAGGGCCGTGAAGGCGATAGTCGGTTCGCTTCCTTGCAGGCTTGCGCTAGAAAACAATCAGTCTAAAAACCGCGTAGCGCAATGCAACGTGTTTGCTAGGCTCAAGAATGTAGGCGAAGACGCAGACTGATGCGCAAGCGGATAGCGAGGAAGCGTTGGGCGCGTTCCGAAGGGTACACGGTTAGAAAGAACCCCGCGCTGGGTTCCAGCCCTTATGCCGTGTGAAGCAGCAGAGCACATTGCCTGGACTGTGGGAGTCCTGAGAAACCTCGTAAGCCAGAGACCAGCACTGGCCGCCTACTCGAACACCAAAGCCCGCCTCGTGCGGGCTTTGACGTTTTCGGGCTTTAGATACTGGCCAGCGCTTGCGCCAGATCCGCACGCAGGTCTTCGACATCCTCGACGCCTACCGACAGACGCACCAGGCTGTCACCGATGCCAAGCTTGGCACGGGTTTCGGCGGGGATGGTCGCGTGAGTCATGATCGCCGGGTGCTCGATCAGGCTTTCCACCCCGCCAAGACTTTCGGCCAAAGCGAAGATCTGCACGTTCTCCAGGAAGCGCCGGGCGCCCGCCAGGTCACTGTTCAGATCCAGGGAAATCATCCCGCCGAAACCACGCATCTGACGCTTGGCCAGTTCGTGTTGCGGATGGGATTCCAGACCCGGGTAGTAGACGCGTTTGACCTGCGGCTGTTGTTCCAGCCAGCGCGCCAGCTCCAGCGCGTTGCTGCAATGACGCTCCATACGCAGCGCCAGGGTCTTCACGCCGCGCAGGGTGAGGAAGGCGTCGAACGGACCGGAGATGGCGCCGACGGCGTTCTGCAGGAAGCCCAGGCGTTCGGCCAGCGCAGAATTGTCACCGACGACTGCGATCCCGCCGATCACGTCGGAGTGACCGTTCAGGTATTTGGTGGTCGAGTGCAGCACGATGTCGAATCCCAGTTCCAGCGGGCGCTGGATCCATGGGCTGGCGAAGGTGTTGTCGGCCACGCAGATGATCCCGCGCGCCTTGCAGATGCGCGCGATGGCGGCGAGGTCGGACAGCCCCAGCAGCGGGTTGGTCGGGCTCTCTACAATCACCATGCGCGTGTCGTCCTGCAACGACGCTTCGAATGCCGACAGGTCCGCCAGATCGACGTAGCTGAAACGATGCCCGGCACTGCGCTGGCGCACCTTGTCGAACAGGCGGAACGAACCGCCGTACAGATCATTGCCGGACACGATGTGCGAGCCGGCATCGAGCAGTTCGAGCACGGTGGAAATCGTCGCCAGCCCGGACGCGAAGGCGAACGCCTGGGTGCCGCCCTCCAGATCCGCCACGCAACGTTCCAGCGCAAAACGCGTCGGGTTGTGCGAGCGGCCGTAGTCGAAACCCTTGTGCACGCCGGGGCTGTCTTGCAGGTACGTGGAGTTGGCGTAGATCGGCGGCATCAGCGCGCCGGTGGTCGGGTCCGGCGTTTGCCCTGCGTGGATCACGCGGGTGGCGAAGCCCTGTTGACGGGCGTTCTTGTCGTGCTGGCTCATGCCAGGGATCTCCGTAATTGATTGAGCATGTCGACGCGGGTGATCAGGCCGTGGAAGCCTGAAGCGTCGGCGATGATGGCCACCAGGCCGCTGCTGAGTACGGCTTCCAGTTCAGCCAGCGTGGCGCCGGGGGCGAGGGTTTGCAACTTGTCCGTCATCGCGCTGTTGACGGGTTTGCTGAAGAGCGAGGCGTCTTCGTGCACGCGCACCAGAATGTCCGACTCGTCGATCACGCCGACCAGTTGCTTGCCATCCACCAGCACCGGCAGTTGCGAAACGTCTGCCAGGCGCATGCGCTGGAACGCGGTCATCAGCGTATCGTCCGGGCCGACGCTGACGACTTTGCCGTCTTCGAAGCGTCGGGCAATCAGGTCGCGCAGGTCGCCGTAGCGTTTGCGCTGCAACAGGCCCTGATCGGTCATCCACTGGTCGTTGTAGACCTTCGACAGATAACGGGTGCCGGTGTCGCAAACGAAGCTGACCACGCGTTTCGGCTCGGTCTGTTCGCGACAGTAACGCAGCGCGGCGGCGAGCAGGGTGCCGGTGGACGAGCCACCCAGAATGCCTTCGGCTTTCAGCAACTGGCGTGCGTGGTCGAAGCTTTCTTCGTCGCTGATCGAGTAGGCGCTGCGCACGCTCGACAGGTCGGTGATCGACGGAATGAAGTCCTCGCCGATGCCTTCCACCGCCCAGGATCCGGCGGTGCCCAAGTGCTTGCTGCGGCTGTATTCGGCCATCACCGAACCGACCGGGTCGGCCAGGACCATTTCCAGATCAGGTTGTACGCGTTTGAAGAAACGGGTGAGGCCGGTCAGGGTGCCGGCCGAACCGACACCGACCACGACGGCGTCCAGGTCATGCTCAGTCTGGGCCCAGATTTCCGGCCCGGTGCTGCACTCGTGGGCCAGCGGGTTGGCGGGGTTGTTGAACTGGTCGGCGAAGAACGCGCCGGGAATGTCCTTGGCCAGACGCGCGGCGACATCCTGGTAGTACTCGGGATGACCCTTGCCGACATCGGAGCGGGTGATGTGCACTTCGGCGCCCATGGCCTTGAGGTGCAGGACTTTTTCGGTGGACATTTTATCCGGCACCACCAGCACGACGCGGTAGCCCTTGGCGCGGCCTACGAGGGCCAGGCCCAGGCCGGTGTTGCCGGCGGTGGCCTCGACGATTGTACCGCCGGGTTGCAGGCGACCGTCGCGTTCAGCGGCGTCGATCATGGCCAGGCCGATGCGGTCCTTGATCGAACCGCCGGGGTTCTGTGATTCGAGTTTGAGAAACAGGGTGCAGGGACCGGTATCGAAGCGGGTGACTTTTACCAGCGGCGTATTGCCGATCAGCCCAAGTACGGCAGGGCGTGAATCCTTTGACATCTCTTCACCTCTTTGTGGTGTTGATCGCGTTCCATTCGCGGGGAAAAAGCTCGCGTGCAACATAGGCTCAGACCTGAGCTGTCGCAACCTTTAAACGGCCGGAAATACTGCCATTTCGATCTAACGATAGAACGAAATCGGAGAGGGGAAAGAAGTGATTTGCAGGGGTTTATACGCAGGCGTCATCGAGTATTGAAAGGGCGTCTTCAGCGTCACGAAGCGCTTGATCCGGCAGTGAAAATCCTGCAGCGAAAATCGCTCAGTGGTTGCTCATCAGACCGTGCAGCACACCCAGTCGCAAGCCGGGTTCGGAAGGCACCATTTGCGAGATGCCGAACACTTTGAACGCTGCCAGCATGACCACCAGACCGCCGGGCAGGATGCTCTGACGATGGGGTTGCAGGCCGGCCAGTTTGAGGTGCTGGACGTTGCTCACCTCCAGCAAGCGCAACGACAGCCGCAACAGGCCGCCGTAGGTGATGCCGCTCTCGCCATGATCGTTCAGACGATTGGCCTTGAGCACTTTGGCGAGCATCCGCGCGGTGCCCGAAGAGCCGATCGTCTGCTGCCAGCCCTGGGCGCGATAACGGCGGGCGACTTTTTCGAATTGCAGGATGGCTACGCGTTCGGCTTCTTGCAGCGCACCGGCGGAAATCTCGCCGTTGCGAAAGTAGCGCGCGCTCAAAGTGCCGCTGCCGATGGCAATGCTTTCGGTCAGCAGCGGTTGCGAGCCCTGGCCGAGAATCAGCTCGGTGGAGCCGCCGCCAATGTCGACCACCAGACGCATGTCATCGGCGACCGGCAGGGTGTGGGCCACACCGGCATAGACCAGGCGCGCTTCTTCATGGCCGGAAATCACATCGATGCGAAACCCCAGATGCCGTTCCGCACTGGCCAGAAACAGCTGCGCATTGTCTGCTTCGCGCACCGCGCTGGTGGCCACCGCGCGCACGCGACCGGGCTCGAAACCGCGCAGTTTCTTGCCGAACCGCGCCAACGCCTGCCAGCCGCGATCCAGCGCCATTTCGTCGAGTGCCCGGCCATCGAAGCCTTCGGCCAGCCGCACCGGCTCGCGCAAGGTTTTGACCTCCTGGATCATGAAACCCTTTCTGCTGCGCACCGACTGGCCAATCATCATGCGAAAGGCATTGGAACCGAGGTCGATGGCGGCAAACAGCGAGGTGTCTTCTTTCATGGGGATCCTTGCAAATCTTCCGTCGGGAGGCGCGGGACGGTTTGCGAGGATTTTGCCGTGGGTTCGATGACAACCTGATGACGCGGGCGGGGCGGTTCAATGAATTAATGGCTGTCATGACAGTGTCATTATCGGCTGTCCATACTTGGCCCCAATACATCGCGTGCTTTTCATGATTCGGCTGCCTTCCGGGCAGCTTTTTTTTGCCTGCAATTTACCGGGCACGCAAAGTTTGCAATCCCGGGCGATACACGATTAATATATGATTCATATACACTTCGTATCGGATATTGCCATGGGTATCGTAAAGATTTCAGAGGACATGCACGAGAATCTGCGCATCTCCAGCAACGCACTCAGCCGCTCGATCAACGCGCAGGCCGAACACTGGATGCGCATCGGCATGCTCGCCGAGCTGTATCCCGACCTGGATCACCACGCCATTTGCCGGCTGCTGATTCGCGCCGAACAGTCGGGCGGTCTGGATCTGCAGCAAGTCTGCGCACTGGCGGACGCCGCGCAGAATGCCTCGGTCAAAGAGGCGGCAAAGGCATGAGAAACCCGATCAAGATCAACACCCAGGCCGAAATCGCCCAATCCCGCGAGGCCGGCAGACTGGCCGCCGAGGTGCTGGCGATGCTGGTGCCGCACGTCAAGGCTGGCGTCACCACCGATCAGCTCGACCAGTTGTGCAACGATTACATCGTCAATGTGCAGAAGGCGATTCCGGCCAACGTCGGTTATCACGGCTTCCCGAAAACCGTGTGCGCGTCAGTCAACGAAGTGGTCTGCCACGGCATCCCGTCGAAGCGCGTGCTGAAGGACGGCGACATCGTCAATCTCGACATCGCGGTGATCAAGGACGGCTGGTTCGGCGATACCAGCCGCATGTACGTGGTCGGCGAACCGACGCCCGAGGCGCGGCATCTGATCAAGACCACTTACGACGCCATGTGCGCGGGCATCCGCGTCGTGCGGCCGGGCGCCACGTTGGGTGACATCGGTCATGCGATCCAGACGTTGGCGGAGAAAGAAGGGTTCAGCGTGGTGCGCGAGTATTGCGGGCACGGGATCGGCAAGGTTTATCACGATGAACCGCAGGTGTTGCATTACGGTTATCCGGAGCAGGGCTTGAAGTTGAAGGCGGGGATGATTTTCACCATCGAGCCGATGCTCAATGCCGGCAAGCGGCATGTGAAGAGTCTGGCGGATGGCTGGACGGTTGTGACCAAGGATCAATCGTTGTCGGCGCAGTGGGAGCACATGGTGGCGGTGACGGAGGACGGGTTTGAAGTGTTGACGGCTTGGCCTGACGAAATTGAAGGTTTTGCGGCTATCAAGTGAGACCGCGTCGGCCGCTGGCCCTCACCCTAGCCCTCTCCCAGAGGGAGAGGGGACTGATTGGGGGATATTGAAGAAATACACCGACTTGAGTGAACTGCGTTGAATCCATAATCGACTCGGTTTTTCAGGTCGATGTATAGCGCAAGACACCTCGGTCGGCTCCCTCTCCCTCCGGGAGAGGGCGGGGGTGAGGGCGGGCAGGCGATGCGTTCTTAATGTGCGCCGGCAGCTTTGTTCAGATCGCTTTCCGCCCACTCGGTATAGACGCATGCATCCGCCGTCGCCCAACGCACCCGAACCGGATCCCCAGCCTTCAACGGCATCCCCGCCGCCGACAATGCTTTCACGGTCATGGACGTGCCACCCGACGTGACCACACTGCAAGTCTGGCTCTCACCCAGAAACAACACCTCAACCACCTTCGCCGAAACCTCATTCCAGCCCGCCGCCAACGGCTCGTCATTCGCCTGTTGCACACTCAACGCCAACGCCTTTTCCGGGCGCACCATCAGTAGCACTTCCTGCCCGGTCTGCAATCCGGCGGTCAGGCGAATCGACAGAGACTGTCCCTCAAAACTCGCCGCCGCATTGCCCTGCGCCTTGAGCTTGAGAAAGTTTGAGTTACCCAGAAACGACGCCACAAACGCATTCGGCGGATTCTGATAAAGGTCATAACCGCTGCCGAGCCCGACAATCTTGCCGTGACTGAAAATCGCGATGCGCTGGGACAGGCGCATGGCTTCTTCCTGATCGTGGGTCACGTAGACGATGGTGATGCCGAGGCGGCGGTGCAGTTGGCGCAATTCATCCTGCAAGTCTTCGCGAAGCTTCTTGTCCAGGGCACCGAGCGGTTCGTCCATCAGCAGAATGCGTGGTTCGTAAACCAGAGCGCGAGCGATGGCGACCCGTTGCTGCTGGCCGCCAGACAGTTGCGAAGGGCGGCGATGGGCGAATTGTTCGAGCTGCACCAGTTTCAGCATCGCATCGACGCGCTTGTCACGCTCGGCAGTCGCGAGTTTGCGGATCGCCAGCGGAAACGCGATGTTGTCGCGCACCGACAGATGCGGGAACAGCGAATAACGCTGGAACACCATGCCGATGTCGCGCTTGTGTGGCGGCACGTTCACCAGTGACTGGCCGTTGACCAGGATCTCGCCGCTGCTCGGGGTTTCGAAGCCGGCGAGCATCGACAGCGTGGTGCTTTTGCCCGAGCCGCTAGAGCCGAGGAAGGTCAGGAATTCGCCGTCCTTGATGTCCAGCGAGATGTTGTCCACGGCGGCGAAATCGCCGTAGTGCTTGTTCAGGTTGCGCAGGCTGACCAGGGGTTTGTCGTTCTGCTGGGATGCGTCTTTGATCACGGCACTCATGTCGTACTCCTGGGCGCTCAAGCGCTGATTTCGTTGCGCCGGCGCAGAGCGGCGGCGATCACCATGACCAACACCGACAGGCCGATCAGCAGCGTCGAAGCGACGGCGATCACGGGCGTCAGGTCCTGGCGCAGGGTGGTCCACATTTTCACGGGAAGGGTTTGCAGGGTCGGGCTGGCCATCATCACGCTGAGCACCACTTCGTCCCACGAAACCAGGAAAGCGAAGAGGGCGCCGGCCACCATCCCCGGGCGAATCGCCGGAAAGGTCACCTTGAACACCGCTTGCAGACGCGATGCCCCGCAGATCACCGCCGCATCTTCAATCGACTGATCGAACAGCTTCAGCGAGTTGATGATCGAGATGATGGTGAACGGCAGCGCGACGATCACATGGCTGACGACGAAGGCGAACATCGTGCCGGTGTAGCCGAGCTTGAGGAACAGCGCGTACACCGCCACCGCGATGATCACCAGCGGGACGATCATCGGCAGGGTGAACAGACCGTAGAGCATTTCCCGGCCGGGAAAGCGTCCGCGTACCAGCGCGAAGGCTGTCGGCAAACCGAGGGCGACGGCGCAGATCGTGGTCAGCACCGCGACCTTGAGGCTGGCCAGCGCTGCGCTCATCCAGTCGGCATTGGAGAAAAACTGCACGTACCATTTCAGCGTCCAGCCCGGTGGCGGGAACACCAGCCACTGGGACGAACCGAACGACAGCAGGACGATGAACACGATCGGCAACAGCAGGAACAGGCCGATCAGCCCGGTGGTGAAATACAGGCCGAAGCGCATCCGGCGACTCATGGCATTGGGCGTCAGGAGCATGTCGGTTTACCTCGCGTTACTGGCGCCAACCGGGGATTCCGGCTGCAGCTTCAGGTAGACGTAAAACAGCACCAGCGTGATGACGATCAGCAACGCGGCGCCGGCGCTGGCCAGGCCCCAGTTGAGGAACGACTGCACCTGCTGAATGATGAACTCCGGCAGCATCATGTTCTGCGCCCCACCCAGCAGCGCTGGGGTGACGTAGTAACCGAGCGACATCACGAATACCATCAACCCACCGGATGCCAGACCCGGCCGGCACAGCGGCAGGAACACCCGGAAGAAGTTGGTCCACGGGCTCGCGCCACAGATCGAACCGGCCTGCAGGATCATCGGGTCGATGGCCTGCATGGTCGCCTGCAACGGCAGCACGATGAACGGGATCATGATGTAGCTCATGCCGATCACCACGCCGGTCAGGTTGTGCACCATTTCCAGCGGCTGATCGATGATGCCCATGGCCATCAGGGCTTTATTGATGACGCCCGAAGCCTGCAACAGCACCAGCCAGGAATAGGTACGGGCGAGGAGGCTGGTCCACATCGACAGCAACACAATGTTGAGGATCCAGCGGCCCCAGCCCCGTGGCACCAAGGTGATTGCCCAGGCCAGCGGGAAGCCCAGCAGCAGGCTGAACACCGTCACCAGTCCGGCCACCGAGAAGGTGTTGAACAGCACCCGGGCGTAGGCCGAGTTGGCGAACAGTTGTTCATAGTTGCCAAGGCCCGGCACTGGTTCGAGCACGCCGCGCAGCAACAAACCAATGAGCGGTGCGAGAAAGAACAGACCGAGGAACAACAGCGCCGGCGCGAGGTTGCCGGCGCCGCGCCAGCGTTGCTTGAGGGACGGGGCTTGCGCCATTGCACTCGCCTTGCCTGACGCCGAGCCGGCAGCGCTCGCGGCGCTTCCGGTGGCAGTGGAGGGACGGGACGCGGTGGCCGCCATTTTCATTTGACCAGCCATTCGTTCCACCGTGTCGCGATGGCCGGACCGTTCTTGGCCCAGTACGCGAAATCAAGAGTGATCTGATCCTTAGCGTAGGCAGTCGGCAGGTTCGGGGCCAGCGTCGAGTCCAGACGCTGCACGCTGTCGACGTTGACCGGGGCGTAGGCGGTCAGGTTGGAGAAGTCCGCCTGGCCTTTGGCACTGCTGGCGCTGGCCAGGAACTTCATCGCCGCGTCCTTGTTTTTCGAGCCCTTTGGCACGACCAGAATGTCAGCCATTACGAGGTTCTGTTTCCAGCTCACGCCGACTGGTGCGCCATCTTCTTGCAGAGCGTGAATCCGGCCGTTCCAGAACTGGCCCATGCTCGCTTCACCGGAGGCCAGCAGTTGCTGCGACTGCGCGCCGCCGCCCCACCAGACGATGTCTTTCTTGATGGTGTCGAGTTTCTTGAAGGCGCGATCGAGGTCCAGCGGGTAGAGCTTGTCGGCCGGCACGCCATCGGCGAGAAGAGCCAGTTCAAGTACGCCCGGGCTCGGCCATTTATAGAGGGCGCGTTTGCCGGGGAAGGTCTTGGTGTCGAACAGCGCGCTCCAGTCCTGCGGCTTGTTGGCACCGAGTTTGCCCTCGTTATAGCCGAGGACGAAGGAGAAGAAGAAAGAGCCGACGCCGTAGTCGCTGACGAAACGCGGGTCGATCTTGTCGCGCTGGATCTGTTTGAAATCGAGGGGTTCGAGCAGGCCTTCGGAGGCGGCGCGCAGGGCGAAGTCGGCTTCGACGTCGACCACGTCCCATTGCACGTTGCCGCTCTCGACCATGGCCTTGAGTTTGCCGTAGTCGGTCGGGCCGTCCTGCACGACGGTGATGCCGCTGGCCTTGCTGAACGGATCGGCCCAGGCCTGTTTCTGCGCATCCTGGGTGCTACCGCCCCAGCTGACAAAGTTCACACTCTCGGCGGCCATCGCGGCCTGACCGGTCACGCTCAGCAGTCCCGCAAGAAAGATCGCGGTTGCAGCTTTGTTCAACACCATTTTTACGCCCTCATTGTTGTGTTTTTGAGCGGGCTTGCGTTGTTGCCCGCCTGTCGGGAGCAGTAGCTGGACGATTTTTCAGGTCGTCCGGTCTATGGAATATCATATTATGGTATTCCAAACTTTGTGCAAGCACTTTGCCTTACCGGCTATCTGTTGATTTTGGTTTTTTGGCTGTGCTCGGCGCGAGATATTGGGTGCACTTTAGATCCAGCCCCTCACCCCAGCCCTCTCCCGGAGGGAGAGGGAGCAGATCTCTATGCTGTTCAAAACTCGAGTTCGACTCGGAATTTCAGGTCGATGTATAGCGGTAAAACAACTCGGTCGGCTCCCTCTCCCTCTGGGAGAGGGCTGGGGTGAGGGCTGCTTTACTCGGTGAACGGAATGCTCTCGACCACCTCAAGATCGTAGCCAGTCAACCCGGCATATTTCAGCGGCGGCCCCAGGTGGCGCAGCTTGCCGACGCCCAGGTTCTGCAAAATCTGCGCCCCGGTGCCGACCTCCGAATAGATTCGCGATTGCGAGCGACTGAACTGCCGTGGCGGTTGAGTCAGTTGCGGAATGCGCTCCAGCAGCGCCTGGGAAGATTCATGATTGGCCAGCACCACGACCACGCCATGGCCCTCGGTCGCGACCCGTTGCAACGCTGCCCACAACGTCCAGTTCGATGGCCCGCTGTACTCGGCGCCGACCAGATCGCGCAGCGGATCGATCACATGCACGCGCACCAGCGTCGGCTCTTCGCGGCGCAATTCGCCCATGACCATCGCCATGTGCACGCCGCCCTCGATACGGTCTTCGAAGGTGATCAAACGGAACGTGCCATGCACCGTCGGCAGCTCTCGTTCGCCGATACGCTCGATGGTGTGTTCGGTGCTCAGGCGATAGTGGATCAGGTCGGCGATGGTGCCGATCTTGATCCCGTGCTTGCGCGCAAAGACTTCAAGATCCGGACGACGGGCCATGGTGCCGTCGTCGTTCATCACTTCGACGATCACCGAGGCTGGTGTGAAACCCGCCAGCCGCGCCAGATCACAACCAGCCTCGGTGTGGCCGGCACGGGTCAGCACGCCACCTTCCTTGGCGCGCAGCGGGAAGATATGACCGGGCTGCACCAGGTCTTCTGCGCGTGCATTGGGCGCCACCGCAGCGGCAACCGTACAAGCGCGGTCAGCGGCGGAAATCCCGGTAGTCACGCCGACCGCCGCTTCGATAGAAACCGTGAACGCGGTGCTGAACACGCTGCCATTGCTCGGCACCATTTGCTCCAGTCCCAGGCGCTGGCAATGATCGTCAGTCAACGTCAGGCAGATCAGACCGCGTGCCTCACGAGCCATGAAACTGATCGCCTCGGGCGTACAACGATCAGCAGCCAGCAGCAGGTCGCCTTCGTTTTCCCGGTCTTCGTCATCGACCAGCAACACCATTTTGCCGAGGCGATAATCTTCGATGATTTCTTCGATGCTGTTGAAGGCCATGCTGGACTCTCGATGTGGATGAAATTTGTGGTATACCATAATACAAAATCAACCAAGAGGTCACTATGAAGGCGTACTGGATTGCTCACGTGGACATCACCGATCCTGATCACTACAGCCAATACACTCAGCGCGCGCCGAAGGCATTCGCCGAGTTCGGCGCAAAGTTCCTGGCCAGAGGCGGGCGCAGCGAAGCGATGGAAGGGCGGACGACGCCGCAGCGCAGCGTCGTGATTGAATTCGACAGCTACGAGCAGGCGGTGGCGTGCTATCGCTCGGCGGCGTATCAGGAAGCGAAGAGCTACCGGGAGGAGTGGGCGCGGGCGGAGATCGTTATTGTTGAGGGCGTGCCGCCACTTTAAGAGACGCCACCACCCCCCTGTGGGAGCGAGCCTGCTCGCGAAGGCGTCGTATCAGTCGATGCAAATGTTGAATGAACGACCGCTTTCGCGAGCAGGCTCGCTCCCACAAGTGGGCATGGAGTCTTCAACGCATGAAATGAATCTTGCCGCTGTCGTCATTGCCCATATACATGCCATACACCCCGGCCTGGCGTTCCTCGATGTAGCGTTCGAGGATCTGCCGGATCGCCGGGTAGTAGATCTGGTCCCACGGGATGTCTTCGGGGGCGAAGAATTTGCAGGCGAGGGTTTCCGGGCCGTACTGGCCGGTGATTTCCAGCGCGAGGGCGCGGAAGATGATGTAGACCTCGCTGATCTTCGGCACGCTGAAGATCGAATACGGCGAGACTATTTCCGCGCGTACGCCGCTTTCTTCCCAGACTTCGCGCAGGGCAGCCTGTTCGGTGGTTTCGCCGCTTTCCATGAAGCCGGCGGGCAGGGTCCAGGTGCCGGGGCGCGGTGGGATCGCCCGTTGGCACAAGAGGTATTTGCCGTCCTGCTCGATAATGCAGCCGGCGATGATCTTCGGGTTTACATAGTGGATGTAGCCGCAGCCGCGGCACATCAGGCGCTCGTGCGTATCGCCCGGCGGCACCTGCTGACCGAGGTCAGCGCCACCGCATTTCGGGCAAAAGCTCGGGCTGAACATGTCAGTGACCTATGCGCGGTTCTTTCAGCGCGATGGGCAGGGTGATCGGCGGTGTGGCGCCGGTCTCTTCCTGTTTGCGCTTCAGATAATCGAGGGCCACGGCAGCCGCCGCGCGCACGTGATCGACGCACGCCTGATGCGCCGCCAGCGGATCGCCGCTCTTGATCGCCTCGACCATTTTTTCCATCTCGTGATTACTGGCGCCGCGACGGTTTTCCTGGGACACCGATGTTGCGCGCAGGTAACTGATGCGCGCCTGCAACTGACGCAGCTGAGTGGCCGCGACATGGTTGCCCGAGCCTTCCAGCAGCACGTCGTAGAAACCCTGCACCGAGTCGATCACCTGTTGCAGCTCGCCATCCTTGAGCGCCTTGCGGTTCTCGTCGAGGGCTTTTTCCAGGGCCTTGATGTCCTTGGCCTTGGCGCGCAGGGTGAACAGCTGGACGATCAGGCCTTCGAGCACGCAGCGCAGTTCATAGATGTCGACGGCATCGGCGAGGGTGATGATGGCGACGCGCGGGCCCTTGGCGTCGGCGAACTCCACCAGGCCTTCGGATTCCAGGTGACGCAAGGCTTCACGCACCGACGTACGGCTCACGCCCAGGCGATCGCACAGATCGCGCTCCACCAGGCGATCGCCCGGCAGCAGCTGGAAGTTCATGATGGCGCTTCGCAGTTTATCCAGCACGATCTCGCGCAGGGTGACGGGGTTGCGATTGACCTTGAAGCTGTCGTCGAGTGGCAGGCGTTTCATGGGGTCCGCTCTTTAAGTTGGCTGTCCATGCCAGACGGGCATTCAAACAGCCGAGGGGTTAACTGGAGGCCTCGGCGTCGGCTTCAGCGAAGGCTTCACGGGCAAGCCGGAAACTGTCCACGGCTGCCGGGACGCCGCAATAAATACCGACCTGAAGCAGAATTTCGCGTATTTGCTCACGACTCAGGCCGTTACGCAAGGCGCCGCGCACATGCAGTTTCAGTTCATGCGGACGGTTGAGCGCCGAGATCATCGCCAGGTTGATCATGCTGCGCTCCTTGAGCGACAGGCCGTCGCGTCCCCAGACGTGGCCCCAGCAGTATTCGGTGACCATTTCCTGCAACGGGCGGGTGAAGTCGTCGGCGTTCTTGATCGAGCGCTGTACATAGGCTTCGCCCAGCACTTGGGTGCGGATCTTCAGGCCCTGCTCATACTTTTCGTTGCTCATGTGTCCTCCGCTCAGCCCAGTGTCGGCAAAGCGCCGAGCTTGCCCTTGTGATAGATCATCGGCGTCACCGGTTGCTCCGGCAGGATCAGGTTCTTCACCGCGCCGACGATGATCGCGTGGTCGCCACCGTCGTATTCGCGCCACAACTCGCACTCGATGATCGCCGTGGCCTTGGCGAGGATCGGGTTACCCAGCTCGCTCAAATGCCAGTCGATGCCGTTGGCCTTGTCCTTGCCTTTGCCGGCGAAGGCGTAGGCCTCGGCGGTCTGGTCGGCGGACAGCAAATGGATCGCGAAACGCTTGCTGTCGCGCAGCACCGGGTAGGTGTCGGAGGCGTAGTTGGGGCAGAACAGAACCAGCGCCGGATCAATCGACAGCGCACTGAAGGCGCTGGCGGTGATCCCGACGATGCTGCCATCCGGGTCGAGGGTGGTGACCACCGTGACCCCGGACGGAAACGAGCTCATGACGTCTTTGTAAATGCCGGGTTCGATCATGTCGCAGGACTCCTAACGCATCACAAACGGATCAGGCATCGGCGCCTGGGAGAGGTTGATCCACACCGTTTTCAGTTCGGTGTAGGCCAGCACCGAATCGATGCCGCTTTCGCGTCCATAGCCACTGTTCTTGAAGCCGCCGATCGGTGCCATCGCCGACACCGCGCGGTAGGTGTTGACCCAGATGATCCCCGAGCGCACGTCCCTGGCCAGGCGATGGGCGCGGCCCAGGTCGCGGGTCCAGATGCCGGCAGCGAGGCCGAACTGCGAGTCGTTGGCAATCGCCAGCGCTTCGGCTTCGTCCTTGAAGCGGATCACCGAGGCCACCGGGCCGAACACTTCTTCCTGCATGATCTTCATCGAATTGCGGTCGCACTCGAACAGCGTCGGCTCGTAGAACCAGCCATCGCCCACACCGCTCGGACGCTTGCCGCCCAGACGCAGACGCGCGCCTTCAGCGATCGCATCAGCCACCAGACCTTCCACTACTGCCAGTTGCTGCGCGGTGGCCATCGGGCCCATTTCGCTGCTGTCGTCCTGCGGGTTGCCGATGCGGATGCGCTGGGCGCGTTCCGCCAGTCGGCTGACGAATTCGTCGTAGATTTCATCCTGCACCAGCAGTCGCGAACCGGATACGCAGCTCTGCCCGGACGCCGCGTAAATCCCGGCGATGGCGCCGTTGATCGCACTGTCGAGATCGGCGTCGGCGAAGATGATGTTCGGTGACTTGCCGCCCAGCTCCAGCGACAGCTTGGCGAAGTTCTCGGCACTGCTGCGCACCACATGCCGGGCCGTAGCCGCGCCGCCGGTGAAGGCGATCTTGCGGATCAGCGGATGGCGGGTGAGGGCAGCGCCGGTGCTCGGGCCGTAGCCGGTGACCACGTTGACCACGCCCGGCGGAATCCCGGCTTCGAGGGCCAGGCGCGCCAGTTCCAGAATGGTCGCCGAGGCGTGCTCGGACGGCTTGATCACGATGGTGTTGCCGGCAGCCAACGCCGGCGCCAGTTTGATCGCGGTCAGATACAGCGGGCTGTTCCACGGAATGATCGCGGCGACCACACCCATGGCTTCGTGCACGGTGTAGGCGAACAGATCGGGTTTATCCAGCGGCAGGGTGCCGCCTTCGAGCTTGTCGGCGAGGCCGGCGGTGTAGTGGAAGAATTCCGGCAGATAACCGACCTGCCCCCGGGTTTCGCGGATCAGCTTGCCGTTGTCGCGGCTTTCCAGCTGCGCCAGTTGTTCCTTGTTTTCGGCGATCAGGTCACCGAGACGACGCAGCAGTTTGCCGCGCGCGGTGGCGGTCAAACCACGCCATGCCGGGCTGTCGAAGGCGGTCTGTGCGGCTTGCACGGCGCGTTCGACGTCGGCCTCATCCGCGTCGGGCAATTCGGCCCAGGGTTCGGCCAGCGCAGGGTTGAGGCTTTCGAAAGTCTTGCCGGAGAGGGCGTCGACCCATTCTCCGCCGATGCACATCTGGAAGCGTGCGAGCGTCATGCAACGATCCCCTTTATATGGTTTTGTCGGGCGTGTGCGGTGTCGAGAAATTCCAGCAGCGTCTGGTTCACCAGCCGTGGCGACTCTACCGGCATCATATGCCGTTGCTCGGGCAGCACGGCAACCTTTGCACCGGGAATGCGCGCGGCCAGTTGCTCGGCCATTTCCGGGGTCGATCCGGGGTCCAGTTCGCCGGTGGCGATCAGCGTCGGCGCCTGGATGCTGCCCAGATCGTCGGCGCGGTACATGTCCTGGGTGGCGAACAGTTCATAGGTGGTCAGATAGCCTTGCGGATCATTGCCGGCGAGAGTCTGGCGGATCGCGGCGATCTGCGCCGGGTTGGCCGCCTGATATTCGCGGCTGAACCAGCGCGACAGCGCCGCTTCGGCATTCGCGTCGGGCCCGTGTTCGGCAGCCTGCGCGGTACGGGCGATGACGCCGGCGCGTTGCTCTTCGCTGCGGTTGAACACGCTGTTGAGCACTACGAGGCTTTTCAGGCGTTCCGGGTAATGCAGAGCAAACGCCCGCGCCACCAGGCCGCCCATGGAAAAGCCGATCACCGATGCTTCGGGCAATTGCAGGTGGTCAAGCAACTCCAGCAACTGATCGGCATAGCCGAGCAGGGCGGTGCCGCTGGCCGGTCGCGGGCTGGCGCCATGGCCGAGCATGTCGTAGGCGATCACCCGGTATTGCGTGGCCAGGCCGACGATCTGGCCGCCCCACATTTCTTTGTTCAGGCCCACGCCGTGGATCAACACCACGGGTTGGCCTTGGCCGGTCGCCAGGTAACTGGTGCCGGCCGGGGTGAGTTCAGCGGTGAGCCGAATCATGGAGCGCTCCTGCAATGCCTTTTTTATTGTGATTACTGGGCTTTTTCGGCGGCCAGTTCTTCCAGATCGATGTAGCGGTTGCCGATGCGCGGGTGCAGGCGACCACCGTCGGCGCAGCCGAGCACCACGACGATTTCGTCGGCGCGCGGCGCGTCTTCGATCTGCATTTCCAGAGTGATGTAGTGCGAGCGCAGGCCTTCGTCGTCCTTGTGCATCATCGGGATCTGGATCGAAGTGCCCGGACCGCCGCGCTTGTTGGTGAAGCTCAGATAGCTCTTGGCCTTGACCGCTTCGCGGTAGTGATTGCCAAAGCGCAGGGTGTGGATCACCGCCGACGCGTGCTCGATTTCGCCATCGGCGCCGACCACTGCGGCTTTGCCGTAAGCCTCGATCTTCTCGGCGCCGCCGATGATGCCCACCAGCCGCTCGACCATCATTGCGCCGAGGTCCGAGCAGTTGGCGCGGATCTGCGGCTTGAGGTCTTCGACAAAGCCGTTGCCGACCCACGGGTTTTTCATCACGACGGCCAGGCCGACCATGGTCACAGGGGTATCGGATGCCTTGCCGCCTTCGATGAAGGTTTCTTCGACATAGCTGACGATCTTGCGAATTTCGAAACTCATGAGCTGCTCCGTAGGGGATAAAGAGTGTCTGTGCGTCTGATGGTATACCATAATACCGATCGTGCAAGTCCCCCTCGCAAGATTCCCTGCCATCAGTCGGACGAATGCCCGCGCATTCAGCTGCAGCTGGAGTCCCTTTCGGTTAACAAAAGATAACGTTGCGCCGATTGTCAGACGTTTCGAATGCCCGATAGGATGAGCCAGCTTCCGAAGGGGCTCTGGATGGCGGGTTTCAGGACTATGCTTGTGACCAGGCAGTCAGCGTGAGCACCCATGCGGCGCCCTTTAAGGTCCATGACCAACAATAATAAACAGGGGAAGGTCTATGAGTCGTTGCCGCCCGCCGGCGTTACGCAACACCGCGTTGCTGGCCACAGCACTCTCTCTGCTGGGCTTTGCCACACTGTCGGCGCCGGTTCTCGCCGCCGAAGCGCCAGCCGACGTGGTCTATTCCACCGAATCGGCCAAGGCCTCGAAAAGCCTGATGCTCGATGTCGTCCACGCCGGAACCCGGCTGGTGGCGGTCGGGGATCGCGGGCACATTCTCTATTCCGACGATCAGGGCAAGACCTGGACCCAGGCCAAAGTGCCGAGCCGCCAGTTGCTGACGGCCGTGTATTTCGTCGATGACAAGCACGGCTGGGCCGTCGGCCACGACGCACAGATTCTCGCCAGCGAAGACGGCGGCCTGACCTGGACCAAACAGTTCGAAGACCTCAGGCGCGAATCACCGCTGCTCGACGTCTGGTTCAAGGACGTCAACAGCGGCCTGGCCGTGGGTGCCTACGGCGCGCTGCTGGAAACCACCGACGGCGGCAAGCACTGGGAAGACGTCAGCGATCGCCTCGACAATGAAGACCAGTTCCACCTCAACGCCATCGCTTCCGTGAAAGACGCCGGCCTGTTCATCGTCGGCGAGTCGGGCAGCATGTTCCGCTCCGCCGACGGGGGCCAGACCTGGGAAAAACTCGAAGGCCCGTACGAAGGTTCGCTGTTTGGCGTGATCGGCACGGCGCAACCGCAAACTTTGTTGGCCTACGGTCTGCGCGGCAACCTTTACCGCTCCACCGATTTCGGCAGCACCTGGGAGCAGGTCGAACTGAAAGCTGCGCGCGGTTCGCTGGAGTTCGGCCTTTCCGGCGCCACGCTGCTCGAAGACGGCTCCATCGTCATCGTCGGCAACGGCGGCTCGGTGGTCAGCAGCAGTGACAACGGCGAAACCTTCAGCGTGTTCAACCGCCCGGATCGCATCTCGCTGTCGTCGGTCACCGCCGCCGGCAACGGCAATCTGATCCTGAGCGGGCAGGGTGGCGTTCGGGTGACGACTGCGAACGGCGCCGAGCTGGGCAAATGAGCCGAATCAATAATAAGAAGGCGGGGCTATGACTTCCTTGAGCACTCATCATCAGGACAAGGCGACGTTTCTCGAGCGCCTGATCTTCAACAACCGCCCGGCAGTGATCGTGATCTGCCTGCTGGTCAGCATTTTCCTGTTCTGGCAGGCCACGCTGATCCGTCCGTCCACCAGTTTCGAAAAGATGATCCCGCTCAAGCATCCGTTCATTGAAAAGATGATGGAGCACCGCAACGATCTGGCGAACCTGGGCAACACCGTGCGTATTTCGGTGGAAGCGAAGGACGGCGACATCTTCTCCAAGGAGTACATGGAGACCCTGCGTCAGATCAACGACGAGGTGTTCTACATCTCCGGCGTCGACCGTTCCGGCCTCAAGTCGCTGTGGAGCCCGAGCGTGCGCTGGACCGAAGTGACCGAGGAAGGTTTTGCCGGCGGCGAAGTGATCCCGCAGAGCTACAACGGCTCCCAGGACAGCCTCGACCTGCTGCGCAACAACGTGCTCAAGTCGGGTCAGGTCGGGCGTCTGGTGGCCAACGATTTCAAGTCGAGCATCGTCGACATCCCGCTGCTGGAGTCCTACCCGGACCCGCAGGACCAGGGCAAGCTGTTGGCGCTGGACTATCGCCAGTTCTCCCATGAGCTCGAAGACAAGATCCGCAACAAGTTCGAAGCGCAGAACCCCAACGTCAAGATCCACATCGTCGGTTTCGCCAAGAAGGTCGGTGATCTGATCGACGGCCTGGTGATGGTGGTGATGTTCTTCGGCATCGCTTTCGTCATCACCCTGATCCTGCTGCTGTGGTTCACCAACTGCCTGCGCAGCACCGTGGCGGTGTTGAGCACCACGCTGGTGGCGGTGGTCTGGCAACTCGGGCTGATGCACTTTTTCGGGTTCGGCCTCGATCCGTATTCGATGCTGGTGCCGTTCCTGATCTTCGCCATCGGCATCTCCCACGGCGTGCAGAAAATCAACGGTATCGCCCTGCAATCAGGTGAGGCGGACAACGCGTTGACGGCCGCACGGCGGACATTCCGTCAGCTGTTCCTGCCGGGGATGATCGCGATTCTGGCGGACGCCGTCGGCTTCATCACGCTGCTGATCATCGACATCGGGGTGATCCGCGAGCTGGCCATCGGCGCTTCCATCGGTGTGGCGGTGATCGTGTTCACCAACCTGATCCTGCTGCCGGTGGCGATTTCCTATGTCGGCATCAGCAAGCGCGCCATCGCCAAGAGCAAGAAAGATGCGCACCGCGAACATCCGTTCTGGCGCCTGCTGTCGAATTTCGCCAACCCGAAAGTCGCCCCGATCTCCATCGCCCTGGCGCTGGTCGCCTTCGGCGGCGGTCTCTGGTACAGCCAGAACCTGAAGATCGGCGACCTCGATCAGGGCGCGCCGGAACTGCGTCCGGACTCGCGCTACAACAAGGACAACAACTTCATCATCAGCAATTACTCAACCAGTTCCGACGTGTTGGTGGTGATGGTCAAGACCAAGTCCGAAGGCTGCTCGCGCTATGAAGCCATGGCGCCGATCGACGAGCTGATGTGGAAGATGCAGAACACCGAGGGCGTGCAGTCGGCGATCTCGCTGGTGACCGTGTCCAAGCAGATGATCAAGGGCATGAACGAGGGCAACCTGAAATGGGAAACCCTGTCGCGCAACCCGGACGTGCTGAACAACTCCATCGCCCGTGCCGACGGCCTGTACAACAACAGTTGCTCGCTGGCACCGGTGCTGGTGTTCCTCAACGACCACAAGGCTGAAACCCTGGATCGCGCGGTGCATGCGGTGCAGGACTTCGCCAAGGAAAACAACAAGGAAGGCCTGGAATTCATCCTCGCCGCCGGTAACGCCGGGATCGAAGCGGCCACCAACGAGGTGATCAAGAAATCCGAGCTGACCATCCTGATCCTGGTATACATCTGCGTAGCGGTCATGTGCATGATCACCTTCCGCTCCTGGGCGGCGACCTTGTGCATCGTGCTGCCGCTGGTACTGACCTCGGTGCTGGGCAACGCGCTGATGGCGTTCATGGGCATCGGCGTGAAGGTTGCGACGCTGCCGGTGGTGGCGCTGGGCGTGGGGATTGGCGTGGACTACGGCATCTACATCTACAGCCGCCTGGAAAGTTTCCTGCGCGCTGGTCTGCCGTTGCAGGAAGCCTATTACCAGACCCTCAAATCCACCGGTAAGGCGGTGCTGTTCACCGGTCTGTGCCTGGCCATCGGCGTGTGCACCTGGATCTTCTCGGCGATCAAGTTCCAGGCCGACATGGGCCTGATGCTGACCTTCATGCTGTTGTGGAACATGTTCGGTGCGCTGTGGCTGCTGCCGGCACTGGCGAAGTTCCTGATCAAGCCGGAGAAACTGGCGGGGCAGAAGGGCAATTCTCTGTTTGCTCACTGATCAGCGAGCCTGAAACGACAAAGCCGCAACCTTGAAGGGTTGCGGCTTTTTTATGGGGCAAGATCAAAAGCCCCTCACCCTAGCCCTCTCCCAGGGGGAGAGGGAACCGATCCGGGGATATTGGAAATCTACACCGACGTGAACGATTAGCTTTGAATCCATAATCGACCCGGTTTTTCAGGTCGATGTATCACGAAGAACAACTCGGTCAGTTCCCTCTCCCTCTGGGAGAGGGCTAGGGTGAGGGCAAGCGGTCTCAAGGCTTACGAAAGATCCGCCCCAAGCACAACACTCAAGGCGCTGCGCGCATCATCCAGCTGCACCAACGTCGCATGCCGCGCCCCCAACGCATCCCGGTTCTCGATCGCCGTCAAAATCGCCTTGTGCCGAGGCAACGCCAGCTCATGCAGATTCGGCCGCTGGTTCGAATGCTTCAAGGCCTCGGCAATCGCCACCGACAGCATGTTGCACAGGTTCGCCAACAAATCGTTGTGAGTCGCGTCGGCAATCCGGCTGTGAAAATCCAGATCCGGTTGCAACAAGGCTTCCGGGGTCGGCGCCGCTTCCATGCGTTGGTAAGCCTCGGCAATCGACGCGATGTCGGCATCGGTGGCGTGCTGGGCGGCGAGGGCGGCGGCGGCCGGTTCGATGATGCTGCGCACGCTGGTCAGGACGTTGAAGAACTCGTTCTGCGGGCTGCTTTGCATCAGCCAGTGCAGTACGTCCGGGTCGAGCATGTGCCATTCGCGGCGCGGCTTGACCACGGTGCCGACGCGCGGTTTCGAATACACCAGGCCCTTGGCGACCAGCACTCGCGTGGCTTCGCGCAACACCGGCCGGCTGACCGCGTACTCCTCGCAGAGCAAGGCTTCGGCGGGCAGCTTGTCGCAGGGCAGAAAGCGTCCGGAAACAATCTGCATGCCCAATTCCTGGACGATGCGCGAGTGCATGCTTTTACGGTCGGAAGGTTTGCGGTAATCCATGGGGAGCGGCGCGATCCTGAGCGATGGAGATGCCGCGCATCATAGCAGGCACCACACAGTCTTGAGGCAGATACAGAGCAAATGTGGGAGCGGGCTTGCTCGCGAAAGCGGTGTGTCAGACAAACACAGGTTGCTGACAATCCGCTTTCGCGAGCAAGCCCGCTCCCACAAGGGGATGGCGGTGTTAGTGGGAGTGGCGCGGGACTTCAGCCCCTCGGCAACCTACCAGGAAGTCGAAATCGCAACCCTGATCCGCCTGCAGCACATGGTCGATATACAACTGACGATATCCACCCACCAGCAATTGCTGCGGCGGTTGCAGATCCGCCATGCGCGCCGCCAGTTCAGCGTCCGGAATGTCCAGATGCAAACGCCCGCTGGCGCAGTCCAGCTCGATCCAGTCACCTTCCTTCACCGCCGCCAAAGGCCCGCCGGCCGCCGCTTCCGGGGCGACATGCAAGACAACGGTGCCGTACGCGGTGCCGCTCATCCGCGCATCGGAGATGCGCACCATATCCGTCACGCCCTGCGCCAGCAGCTTGGCCGGCAGACCCATGTTGCCGACTTCAGCCATGCCCGGATAACCCTTCGGCCCGCAGTTTTTCATCACCAGAATCGAGTTCGCATCGACGTCCAGTTCCGGGTCGTTGATCCGCGCCTTGTACATGTCGAAGTTCTCGAACACCACGGCGCGGCCGCGATGCTGCATCAGTTCCGGCGTGGCGGCTGACGGCTTGAGCACCGCGCCCAGTGGCGCCAGGTTGCCGCGCAACACACAGATACCGCCGTCGGCGCGAATCGGATTGTCGAGGGTGCGGATCACTTCGTCTTCGCCGTAGATCGGCGCGTCCTTGGTGTTCTCGCCGATGGATTTGCCGTTGACGGTCAATGCGTTCGGGTTGGGAATCAGATTGGCCTCGCCGAGGCGGCGCAGCACGGCCGGCAAGCCGCCCGCGTAGTAGAACTCTTCCATCAGGAAGCGCCCGGACGGTTGCAGGTCGACGATGGTCGGCATGCCGCGACCGATGCGGGTCCAGTCGTCCAGATCCAGTTCGACGCCGATACGCCCGGCGATGGCTTTGAGGTGGATCACTGCGTTGGTCGAGCCACCAATCGCCGCGTTGACCCGGATCGCGTTTTCGAAGGCCTCTTTGGTCAGGATCTTCGACAGTTTCAGATCTTCTCGAACCATCTCTACCGCACGCATGCCCGACATGTGCGCCAGCACATAACGCCGCGCATCCACCGCCGGGATCGCCGCGTTGTGCGGCAGCGAAGTGCCCAGTGCTTCAGCCATGCAGGCCATGGTCGACGCAGTGCCCATGGTGTTGCAGGTGCCGGCCGAGCGCGACATGCCGCCCTCGGCCGCGAGGAAATCGTCAATTGTGATGGTGCCGGCCTTGACCTGTTCGCTGAGCTGCCAGACCACGGTGCCGGAACCGATGTCCTTGCCCTTGTGCTTGCCGTTGAGCATCGGCCCGCCGGTGACGACGATCGCCGGCACGTCGCAACTGGCCGCGCCCATCAGCAGGGCCGGGGTGGTCTTGTCGCAACCGGTCAGCAGCACCACGCCGTCAATCGGGTTGCCGCGAATCGCTTCCTCGACGTCCATGCTCGCCAGGTTGCGGGTGAGCATGGCGGTCGGGCGCAGGTTCGATTCGCCGTTGGAGAACACCGGAAATTCCACCGGAAAACCACCGGCCTCGATCACCCCGCGTTTGACGTGTTCCGCGATCTGGCGGAAGTGCGCGTTGCAAGGGGTCAGTTCCGACCAGGTGTTGCAGATGCCGATGATCGGCTTGCCGTGGAACTGATGGTCGGCGATGCCCTGATTCTTCATCCAGCTGCGATACATGAAGCCGTTCTTGTCGGCCGTGCCAAACCATTGGGCGGAGCGCAGGGTGGGTTTTTTATCAGACATGATCGATTCTCTTATTGTAAGACTATTGTTTGCGAGCTTCGGCTAAACATAAGCTCAAAATCGACGGTTTGGAAGTGTTGTTGCGCAATTAGTATTACTATATAGTCGTTTTCGACGGAGGGATGGCCCTGGCGGTTTTCCGTGAGAGGCGTCCCCCGAGGTTCCATAAAAACAACAATCGGAGACCGATCTCATGAGCCAGGAACTGCGGCTTGTCCGGCGCATCACGCTGAAACTGATTCCCTTCCTGATCCTGCTGTACCTGATCGCCTATGTGGATCGCTCCGCCGTCGGCTTCGCCAAGCTGCACATGGGCGCCGACATCGGCATCGGCGATGCCGCCTACGGCCTCGGCGCCGGGCTGTTTTTCATCGGCTACTTTCTGTTAGAGATTCCCAGCAACCTGATGCTCGAACGCTTCGGCGCACGGCGCTGGTTCGCGCGGATCATGATCACCTGGGGCGCAATCACCATCGGCATGGCGTTCGTCCAGGGCCCGCACAGTTTCTACGTCATGCGCTTTCTGCTCGGCGCGGCGGAGGCGGGGTTCTTTCCCGGTGTTCTGTACTACATCACTCAGTGGTTCCCGGTGCGCCATCGCGGCAAGATCCTCGGGCTGTTCATCCTTTCCCAACCCATCGCGATGATGATCACCGGCCCCGTGTCCGGCGGCCTGCTGGGCATGGACGGCATCCTCGGTCTGCACGGCTGGCAGTGGTTGTTCATCGTCATCGGCACCCCGGCGATCCTGCTGACCTGGCCGGTATTGCGCTGGTTGCCGGACGGCCCGCAGCAAGTGAAATGGATGGACCAGGCCGAGAAGGACTGGCTGACCGGCGAGCTGAAAAGGGACCTGCAGGAATACGGCCAGACCCGTCACGGCAATCCGTTGCATGCGCTGAAGGACAAACGCGTGTTGCTGCTGGCGCTGTTCTACCTGCCGGTGACCCTGAGCATCTATGGCCTGGGCCTGTGGTTGCCGACCCTGATCAAACAGTTTGGCGGCAGCGATCTGGTCACCGGTTTCGTGTCATCGGTGCCGTACATTTTCGGGATCATCGGCCTGCTGATCATTCCGCGCAGTTCCGACCGTTTGAATGACCGTTACGGCCATCTGGCGGTGCTCTATGTGCTGGGCGCCATCGGCCTGTTCCTCAGCGCCTGGCTGTCGTTGCCGGTGGCGCAACTGGCGGCGTTGTGTCTGGTGGCGTTCGCGCTGTTTTCCTGCACGGCGGTGTTCTGGACATTGCCTGGGCGCTTCTTCGCTGGTGCCAGTGCGGCGGCCGGGATTGCGTTGATCAACTCGGTGGGCAACCTCGGCGGCTACATCGGCCCGTTCGTGATCGGCGCGCTGAAGGAATACACCGGCAACCTTGCTTCGGGCCTGTACTTCCTGTCCGGGGTGATGGTGTGCGGGCTGATTCTGACAGGCGTCGTCTATCGCTTGCTGGAGCGCAAGCATGTGCTCCCGGTCGAGCAATTTGCAGCGAGCGCACGCGGCGCAACCCGTACCTGAATCTGCAGAACCGTACACAACCCATGTGGGAGCGGGCTTGCTCGCGAATGCGCTGGGTCAGCCACCCTCACAGTTGAATGACACACCGCTTTCGCGAGCAAGCCCGCTCCCACAATGGGACGGTGCCGAACTCAGGATTTGTATAGAGGAGAGGATTCATGCATCTGGTTCAATTCGAATTAAGTAACGGCGAGCGCCGTGTCGGAGTGGTCGAGGACGGTCTGGTGCGTGAAGTGCAGGATGCGCGCACGGTTCGCGATCTGGCCATGGCCGCGATCGAGGCCGGCAGCACCCTCGCGCAGCAAGTGCAAACCCTGGGTCTGGGCATCAGCCACGACTACGCACAGTTGCTCAAAGACCTGCGCATCCTGCCGCCGCTGGACCACCCGGACCCGGCGCACATGTTGGTCAGCGGCACCGGCCTCACGCATCTCGGCAGCGCGTCTGCCCGGGACAAAATGCATCAGCAGGCCGGCGACGAAGCGGCGATGACCGACACCATGCGCATCTTCAAGTGGGGCGTGGAGGGCGGAAAACCCGCGGCGGGACAGGCCGGCGTGCAGCCGGAATGGTTCTACAAAGGCGACGGCAGCATCGTTGTGCGTCCCGGTCAGCCATTCCCGCTGCCGCCGTTTGCCGAAGACGCCGGCGAGGAGCCAGAGATGGCCGGCCTCTACATCATCGGCCACGACCGCAAGCCGTATCGCCTCGGTTTTGCGGTGGGCAACGAGTTCTCCGATCACGTCATGGAACGCAAGAATTACCTGTACCTGGCCCATTCGAAACTGCGCAGTTGCAGCTACGGCCCGGAGTTGCGCGTCGGTGAATTACCCCAACATCTGGCCGGCACCAGCCGCATCCTGCGCGACGGCGAAGTGCTGTGGCAGAACGAATTCCTCAGCGGCGAGGCCAACATGTGCCACAGCCTGGCGAACCTCGAATATCACCACTTCAAGTACAGCCAGTTCCTGCGTCCCGGTGACGTGCACATTCACTTCTTCGGCACCGCGACCCTGTCGTTCGCCGACGGCATCCGCACTCAGCCGGGCGACGTGTTCGAAATCAGCCAGGCCGAATTCGGCGCACCGCTGGTCAACGGCATCGCCCCGGTTGCAGCGGCATTCGAACCGGACAGCATCGGCACCCTTTAAGGAGATCCCATGACTCAGATTCTCGGTCACAACTACATCGGCGGTCGTCGCAGCGCGGCGGGCAACGTCAAGCTGCAAAGCATCGACGCCACCACGGGCGAGGCACTTCCCCACGATTTCATTCAGGCGACGGAGGCGGAAGTGGACGCTGCCGCCAAAGCTGCTGCAGCGGCGTATCCGGCGTATCGCAGCCTCAGCGCCGAACGCCGCGCGCAGTTTCTCGATGCGATCGCCGATGAACTGGACGCACTGGGCGATGATTTCGTCGCCGTGGTCTGTCGCGAAACCGCACTGCCGGCCGGGCGGATTCAAGGTGAAAGAGGGCGCACCAGCGGCCAGATGCGCTTGTTCGCCAAAGTCCTGCGGCGCGGCGATTTCTACGGTGCGCGGATCGACCTGCCGCTGCCGGATCGTCAGCCGCTGCCGCGTCCGGATCTGCGCCAGTACCGCATCGGACTCGGCCCGGTGGCGGTGTTCGGCGCGAGCAACTTTCCGCTGGCATTCTCCACCGCTGGCGGCGATACCGCGTCGGCGCTGGCGGCCGGTTGCCCGGTGGTGTTCAAGGCCCACAGCGGTCACATGGCCACCGCTGAACTGGTCGCCGATGCGCTGATTCGTGCGGCGGAGAAAACCGCCATGCCCGCCGGCGTGTTCAACATGATCTACGGCGGCGGTGTCGGCGAGTGGCTGGTCAAGCATCCGGCCATTCAGGCGGTGGGTTTCACCGGTTCGCTGCGGGGCGGACGTGCCCTGTGTGACATGGCCGCCGCGCGGCCTCAGCCGATCCCGGTGTTCGCCGAGATGTCGAGCATCAACCCGGTCATTGTGCTGCCCCAGGCCCTGGCCGTGCGATCGGAAACCGTCGCCCGCGATCTGACCGCTTCGGTGGTGCAGGGTTGCGGTCAGTTCTGTACCAACCCGGGTCTGGTGATCGGTATTCGCTCGCCGCAGTTCACCGCGTTTGTTGAGCAAGTCTCGGTGCTGATCGGTGATCAACCGGCGCAAACCATGCTCAATGCCGGCACCCTTGGCAGCTACGGCAAGGGTCTGGAAAAGCTCTTGGCGCACGCCGGTATCGAGCATCTGGCGGGCAATCCGCAGCAGGGTAATCAAGCGCAGCCGCAGTTGTTCAAGGCGGATGTCAGCCTGCTGATCGATGGCGATGAAGTGCTGCAGGAAGAAGTGTTCGGTCCGACCACGGTGATCGTCGAAGTGGCCGACAAGGCGCAGTTGAGCGCCGCGTTGCAGGGCCTGCATGGACAGCTGACGGCGACAATCATCGGCGAGCAGGCGGATTTCGAACGCTTCCAGGAGCTGACTCCATTGTTGGAGCAGAAAGTCGGGCGGATCCTGCTCAATGGTTATCCGACCGGTGTCGAAGTCTGTGATTCGATGGTCCACGGCGGGCCGTATCCGGCGACGTCCGATGCCCGTGGCACTTCGGTGGGTACGCTGGCAATCGATCGTTTCCTGCGCCCGGTGTGCTTTCAGAACTACCCCGACAGCCTGCTGCCGGAACCGCTGAAAAACGCCAACCCGCTGCGCATTCAACGGCTGGTCGACGGCAAACCTTCGCGCGAAGCCCTCTAACCGCATGATCGTTCCCAGGCAGAGCTTGGGAACGATCAAGAGCGGGGCTTTGAGCTATCATTGGCCCTTTCCCCCCTGAAAGACATGATTGCCATGACTGCCGTAACCGACACCCTTCTCAACGCCCTCGAACACTGCGGAATGGTCGAAATCGACGGCCTGCACGCTTTCGAATTTGCCCTCGACGAAGACGACAACCTGCACATCGAATGCATTGATGGCCGGGAAGCCAAGTCCTGGAAGTTCACCCCGGCTCAGGTGACAGCGGCGACGTTTGACCAAGGCCTGCAGAGCTGGTTGATCTTCGGTTTTTCCAGCGAAACCAAAACCGTTGGCGAACACCGTCTGGTTTGCCTCGGTGTACTCGGCAGCGCCGACGACGAGGATGAAACCGAATGAACATGCGTAAATTCTGGCCATTGCTGATGGCCGGCAGCGTCGGCGCGATGGGCCTTTCCAGCGCCTCGGCCGAAAGCTTCCAGTTGCTGGTCGGCTCCTACACCGCCGGCACCAGCGAAGGCATCTACCGGATGAACTTCGACAGCGCTACCGGCCAGATCGATGCCAAACCGCTGCAAGTGATCAAGAGTGAAAACCCGTCGTGGCTGACCCTGTCGAAGGATCAGAACCGGGTGTTCGTGGTCAACGAAAACGGCCCTGGCCAGAAAGATCCGGTCGGCCGGGTCAGCAGCTATTCCATCGATCCGAAGACCCACACCCTGACCCTGATCAATCAGGTGCAGAGCCTGGGCAACGAGCCGACCCATTCGAGCCTCAGCGGCGACGCCAGCCATCTGTTCGTCAGCAACTACTCGGTGGTTGAGGATCCGGGCGGCACTCTCGCGGTATTGCCGGTCGGCAGCGACGGCAAGCTCAAACCGGTGGTGCAGATGAGCGCGCACCCGGCGAGCCGGGTCAATCCCGAGCGTCAGGCCTCGAACCACGTGCACTCGACGGTGTCTTCGCCGGACGGTCGTTACGTGTTCTCCAACGATCTCGGTGCCGACAAGGTCTTCATCTACCAATTCGACCCGAAAGCCAACCCGGATCTGCCGCTGACCCCGGCGAAAACCGCGTCGGTGCAACTGCCAGCCGGCAGCGGCCCGCGTCATCTGCTGTTCAGCGCTGACGGCAAACACGCCTGGCTGACCATGGAAATGAGTGCTCAGGTCGCGGTGTTCGACTACAAGGACGGCGTGCTGACCCAGACGCAAATGGTCGATCTGGCTGCCGGCCAGCCGACTTCGGACAAGGCTGCCGCCGCGCTGCACGCGTCCGCCGACGGCAAATTCCTCTACGTCAGCAATCGTGGCACCGCCAATCAGCTGCTGGTGTTCGCGATCGATCCGGCCAGCGGTCAGCTCAAGGAACTGCAACGACGTTCGGTGGAAGGCGATCACCCGCGTGAGTTCAGCCTCGATCCGAGCGGCAAATTCCTGCTGATCGCCAACCAGAAGAGCAACCAGATTGTCGTGGTTGAGCGCGACGGCAAGACCGGTGTGCTGGGTAAAACCGTGCAGAAACTGCCGATGGACGCCCCGAGCGATCTCAAGTTTCTCGTGCGTCAATAAGCCGCAGGCCCCGGTCTGCGGGGCCTGAAGCGTTGTATTAATCCTGCTGATAACAGGTAATGTTGCAAAGCATTTCTAGCGATCAACCCTCGAGCGTTAAGTTTGCTTCACGGCCCAACCGGGCAAGCAAGCCAACTGAACACGAGGGTTACCGCCATGAACTTCAATCTCTTCTCGATCATCGCCGCTTCCGCCATCTCCGCCACCGTGGCCCTGCCTGCCAGCGCCAACGTTGAAATCAGCAGCAAAAAATCCCACACCCAGAGCTACACCCAGAAATACCTGCAACAGAGCGCCAACTTCTACGCTGCGCTGGATCACAAAGCCCAACACTGAAATTTCCGTCACACCCTGGAACTGCCCAAGGCTGCGATCCTTTGATCTTGTTTCTCAAAAAGCAAAATCAAAAGATCGCAGCCTTGGGCAGTTTTTTGTCTGCGTATCGACCGGCAATAGCTATTTTCAAACGGCGAGATAGACCGGCTAAATAATCAACGAAGCTGATGGTTACTATGGCAAACGCTGAGTGGTTACCCCGGCTTTTTTGATCGATTCTGTGGGCCTCGAAACATTGTCCACGGAGCACACATCATGGCCAGTTCAATCATCACTTCCGCCAAACGCGGCGCCTACGTGGCCATCGGTCTGTACCTGGTCATGGTGCTGTTTGTCAGTCTGGCGTCGCAGTCGCAACACAGCTTCGAAGCACCGATCGACGTCGCCCATCCCGGCATCCAGTTCGAACTCCGCTCGCAAAACGCGGCGGTGGATTCAGCTGAACTCGCGGGAGTCGGCGGAGCATGAAAGGTTACAGACTCTGGGTCATTGCCGGACTGGCGTTCATGACCAACGGTGCCTCGCTTCTGGGATTCGGTCAGGGCTCGGTCGGTGGACTGGCCCGGGCCATAGAGGCCAACCACACCATCGCGCACAACATCGAACGGGCCAATGCGCTGGGGCTGCTGGCCGGCAATCCGCCGGTGAAAACCCCCAGTGGTTTTCTCGGCCCGTTTGAAGTGGATTGCTCGGCCATCGGCATGTGTGAAGTGCTGGCGTAACGCGCTTACTTTTTCATGATGCCGGTGAACAGTTCCGATTCCAGAATCCGCTGCAACCAGGCCTGCAACCGCACGTAAGGCGTCTGCGCAAACCAGTCACGATCAACATGGGCGAACTGGCGAACGAACGGCAGCAACGCGATATCGGCCAGGCTTGGATGCCCGGTCAACAAGTAATCGCGACCCTCGAGCAGTTCATCGAGCTTTTGCAGGAACAACGCACCTTCTGCGCGATAAACCTCCATCGGCTGTTCCGGATAACGCTCGGCGTACTTGTAGCGATTCAAGTGAACCTTGAACACCTGATCGTTGGCTTCGATCAACTCGGCGATCCTTGAGTCGCCACCCAGCAGCCAGTTATCCGGATCATTCTGCGCCAGCGCCCAGTGCATGATCTCCAGGCTTTCATCGATCACCTGACCGCCCGCATCCAGCACCGGCACCGTGCCCTTGGGCGAGATCGCCAGCATCTGGGCTGGTTTGGCCTTGAGGCTGACTTCGACGATCTCCACCGGCACACCCGAATAACGCAGGGCCATCCGCGCGCGCATCGCGTACGGGCAGCGGCGGAAGGAATACAGCGTGTTCATTTCACCTCCAGTGTGCTCAAACCGTTGCCCTGGCGCTGTACCTGAATCTGCACCGGAATCCGCTCGTGCATTTCCTGCACGTGGGAGATCACCGCGACCTTGCGGCCCTGCGCCTGCAAGCCGTCGAGGGCGTCCATGGCCAGTTGCAGGGATTCCGGATCGAGGCTGCCGAAGCCTTCGTCGATGAACAACGATTCGATCTTCAATGTGCTCGACGCCATTGAGGCCAGGCCCAGGGCAAGGGCAAGCGACACCAGGAAGGTTTCGCCGCCGGACAACGAATGCACCGAGCGCAGCTCATCGCCCATTTCGGTGTCCATCACCAGCAGGCCGAGCATGCTGCCGCCGCGCTTGAGGCGGTAGCGTTTGACCAGTTGCCGCAGCTGCACGTTGGCGTGATGCACCAGCAGGTCGAGGTTGTAGGCCTGGGCGATCTTGCGGAAGGTGTCGCCGGTGGCCGAGCCGATCAGCGCATTGAGCCGCGCCCAGCGCTGATACTCGGCATAGGCGTCGGCGATCTGCTGCGCCAGCGCCTGATTGGCGTTCTGGCGGCGCTGGTCTTCGGCCTGCTCGGCGCGCAGTTCGGCGCATTGCTGTTCGCTGGTCGTGCACTGGTTTTGCAGGTCGGCGAGGGCGCTGGCGAGTTGTTCGGCATCCAGGTTGCCGTTGTGTTGAGCCTGATGATCGAGCAGACGTTGATCGCGTTCCTGCAACAACACCTTGGCCTGTTCAATGGCTTTTTCATTGCGCTGCAAGCGCTGGCGCAGTTCATCGACCTGCGCGTCATCAATCCGCAACAGGTCTTCGAGGCCGCCGTCATCCAGCTCCGGATGACGCGCGCGCCAGTCGGCAATTTTGCCGACCAGATCGCGGTCTTCGGTTTCCAGCGCTTGCAGGCGCTCTTGCTGCGCTTTGAGTTCGGCGGCGATTTGCACCCGCTGCGTACGTGCATCCTGCAGCGCCTGAGTCGTGGTGGATTCGGCATTGCGCGCCTGTTCCACGGCCTGTTCCAGTTGCTGCTGCCAATGCTCGGCGCAGGTGTTATCGCCCAGCAATTGCGCAAGCTTATGCTGGCTGGCGAGTTGCTGTTCGGTCAGCGTGTTGAGCTGCTGCTCAGCGTTTTGCAACTGCTGCGCACGGCCCTGTTGGCGATCCTGTTCCTTCTCGAGCGTTTGCTGGCGTTGTTGTTGCTCGGCCAGCTCTTCTTTCTGTTGATCGACTTGCGCCAGACGTTCAGCGATCTGCCGGTCAAGCTGCATAAAGGTCGCGGCCGGTTCGGCGCGCAAGGCATCAAGGGTATCGCTCGGCAGCAGTGTGGCGAAGGCTGCCAGTTCTTCGTCCAGCCGCTGACGGTCAGCGCTCAACTCGCGTTGCTGATTGCTCAGGTGCTGCGACGCTTGCTGGTGTGCCGTCTCGGCCTGACGCAATTGCTGGGTCAGGCGCACCGCATCCTGTTGCAGCGTGAGCAGGGCGGTCTGGCGCTGTTCGTCCTGGGTGATGCTTTGGTTCAGTTGTTCATTCTGGCGGGTCAACCACGCTGCGCGTTTGTCAGTGTCCTGATTCAGCAACGCTGCCGCCAGCGGATGCGCCTCGATGCTCGGCGTCAGCGTTTGCTGGTGTGCCGCCAGTTGTTCCTGCTGTTGCAGCAACTCTTTCTGTTGGGCAATCACGCCACCGACGCTGGCGCGCAGCTCGGTGAGTTTTTCCTTGAGTTGATCGACCGCCTGCTGCGCGCTGGCCTGTTCGTTTTCGTCGTGACGACCGAGGCTTTGCAACAGGGCTTCCGGCTGGTGATACGGGTGCTCGTTGCTGCCGCAAACCGGGCACGGCTGGTCGTCCTGCAACTGCGCGCGCAGCTCTTCGACACTGGCACTGCGGGCCAGACGCTGACGTTCGAGCAGTTCACGGGTGACGTTGAGGGTCTGTTCGGCGACAGTCAGCTCGGACTTGGTTTTCACCCCGTCCTGGGTCAGTCGCTCGCGCTCCTGTTGCGCATCGAGCTGACGCTGTTGCAGTTCGGCACTGCGCTTGTCCAGGTCCTGCTGACTGGCCCACAGGCGTGTCAGGTCTTCGATGGCGCGCAGTTGCTTGCGGTTGTCCTGCAACAGAGTGCCGAGGATGCCGATCTGCTCGGCGACCGCGTCCGGTTCGGCGCCGGCCTCCTTGAACAGTACTTCCAGCTGCTGCTTCTGCGTGGCGAGCGCTTCGATTGCACGGGTGGCGTTTTCTTCGAGAGACGCCAGTTCGCCTTGGCCCTTGTTCAGCCGATTACCGATCAGCATCAGTTGCTGCAAGCGGTCGCGATAGGCATTCCACGCTTCGCTCAACAGTGACAAGTGAGCGCTTTGCTCAAGATCGGTGGCAATGCGCTGCAAGCGTTCAGCGACCTGTTTTTGCTGATCGAGCAGGTTCTGGATCGCGCTCTGGCCCTGAGTGCAGGCCTGTTCTGCGGCTTGCTTCGCTTCGGTGCCGGACGCGACATCCTTGGCGAGGCGGGCGAGGGTGCTTTGCTCATCGAACGCCTGACGCAACAGTGGCGCGCTTTCGCTCTGTTGCGTTTGCGCCTGGGTCAGGGTGATCTGTGCTGTGGCGAGATCCTGTTCCAGCCGAGTCTGGCGCTCAGCCAGTTCGCCTTGCTGCCGGGTGTGCGCACTGATTTGTTCCGCCAGCGGCGTCAGCAGTGCATCAAGTTCGGTTTTGCGGGCGAACTGGTGCCGTTGCGGGGCGAGTTGTTCCAGGCGTGTGAGCTTCAGGCGCTCACCGGCCAGCGATTCCTGTTCGTGCTCGGCGCTGCGCAGTTGTTCGGCGGCGGCTTGTTGCGAGTCTTGCAGCCGCAGCAGTTCCTTGAGCCAGTCGTGCTGCTGCTCGATCTGCTTGAGCTGCGCCTGCTGCAACTTCAGTTGTTGCTGGGCGGCGTTGAAGCGTTCGTCCAGTTCGGCGCGGGCCTCGGGCGCCAGCGGGGTCACGCCGGTGGCCTGATCCTGCAACAGCTTGTGGGCTTCGCGAGCCTCTTTGGTCTTGTCGAACGCGCGACGGCCGAGGCGGGTGTAGAGCGCCGTGTCGGTCAGTTTTTCCAGCAGTTCGCTGCGGTCGTTGTCGTCGGCCTTGAGGAAGGCGCTGAACTCGCTCTGGGCCAGCAGCACGGCGCGGGTGAACTGTTCGAAGTTCAGGCCCAGTGCGGCTTCGAGTTGAGTCTTGTACTCGCCTTTCTGGCTGGCGAGCAGTTGATCCTGATCGATGTCGCGCAGGCTCTGACGGCTGGCCTGCAACTTGCCGCCGGCCTTTTCCCGGGCGCGGTTGGCTTCCCAGCGTGCGCGATAGCGACGGCCGTCGACGCCGACAAAATCCACTTCGGCAAAACCTTCACCGGTGCCGCGACGCAGCAGGGTGCGCGGGTCGCCTGTGGCGATTTCGCCGTCGGCGTCCGGCACCTTGGCGTCACGCCCGGTGTTGTTCAGACGCGGCACGGCGCCGAACAACGCCAGGCACAGGGCATCGAGCAAAGTACTTTTGCCGGCGCCGGTCGGGCCGGTGATCGCGAACAGACCGGCGCTGGCCAGCGGTTCGGCGGTGAAATCGATCTCGAACGGGCCTGCCAGCGAGGCGAGGTTCTTCAAGCGAATGGCGAGGATCTTCATGGCTGCTCGCCCTCCATCTGTACGTCTTGCAGCAGCTCGGCGAAGTCCTTGAGGGTTTGCTCGTCGACTTCGCTGCCGTAGTTGTCGAGCCAGGCGCGGCTGAACAATTCCTGCGGCGTGAGCTGGTCCAGTTCGATCAGCGCGCTGCCGTCTTCGGCGCTGTCAGCGCCACGGTTGCCGGCATATTCGGCGGCGATTCGCACCAGTCGCACAGCCTTGCCTTGCAGGGCGCTTTCGACCTGATGGCGCAGATCCGGTTGCGGCTCGTCGAGGGTCACACGCACTTCCAGCCATGGCTGACGCTGGGTTTCGGCCAGCAGGTCGATGTTCGGCAGGTCGGCCAGTTGCAGCAGAATTTCGGCCAGCGGTGCAGGGCCGAGGCGTTGCAGATTGACGGAGCGGGGGATCAGCATTGGCTCGACGCTGACCAGGGTTTCGCCGTCTAGCACGACATCGAGAACCTGGTGCTGATAACTGATTTCCGAGAACGACAACGGGATCGGCGAGCCGCTGTAGCGAATCCGTTCTTCGCCGTTGACCTTCTGCGGCTTGTGCAAATGGCCGAGGGCGACGTAGCTGATGCTCGGCCCGAACAGGCTGGCGGGCAGGGCTTCGGCGTTGCCGATGATCAGGCTGCGCTCGGAGTC
Source organism: Pseudomonas fluorescens (assembly GCF_030344995.1). Taxonomy (GTDB): domain Bacteria; phylum Pseudomonadota; class Gammaproteobacteria; order Pseudomonadales; family Pseudomonadaceae; genus Aquipseudomonas; species Aquipseudomonas fluorescens_BF. Next base: position 3,861,872 of record NZ_CP128260.1, on the reverse strand, counting down.
TTCCGACACCGAGCCGCCGGCCATGTGCGCATGGCTGATGGCGACCAGCGCCTGGCCCGGCTGGCGCTTGGCGTTGGCCGCCTCGATCAGCCATTCATGCACCTGGCCAATCCCGCGCAGATAGTTATCGCCCAGATGCGCGCCGGTCACTTCGGCAGGCCGCAGGAACGGCAGCGCCAGGCACCACGCGGCGATCTCGCCGGAAGCATTCGGCAGCGGCAACAACAGACGTTCCGCATCCAGTTGCCCGTCATCCAGCCACAGCACCCGACCCAGCGCATGGGTGCGCAAACGCCGCATCAACGGCGCGGGCAATTCGATCCGCGAACCGGAATCGTGGTTGCCGGCGATCATCACGATGGTCAGCAACGGCTGCTGTTCGTGGGCGCTGACGATGAAATCGTAGAGGCGTTCCTGGGCTTTGACCGGTGGATTGACCGTGTCGAAGATGTCGCCGGCGATCAGCAGCACGTCCGGCTGCGCCAGCTTCAGTTGACGCAGCAGCCACTCGAGAAAACAGGCGTGCTCGAAATCGCGCTCCTGGCCGTGCAGGTTCTGCCCAAGGTGCCAGTCGGAGGTGTGAAACAGACGCAAGGCTGACTCCGCAATATAAAGAGGTGATGGCCGCCGGAAAAAAGCACGGCGAAAAAAGAAGAGAGTTTAAGGGCAAAGCCTCTATTGGACTGCAACTACTTCGGATAAAGCGGCGGCAACCCGCTATCGCCCACCGGATCCTGCACCCGTTCCGCCGTCGGAATCGTCCGGATCGCCCGCCACAGATCCTCACCTTGCCAATGCTGCCCGGTCTCGCTGTACAACGCGCCGTTCAGCCCATCGAGCGCATCCGACAGCGGCACAAAGCGCGCCGCCATATCCGCCAGGGTCTCCGGTTGCTGGCGGGCCCAGGCGTCGAGGGCCTGGCGGGTGGCGTGGGGGTCGTTGGCCTGGCTGGCGCGTTTGATGTCGTCGAGCAGGGTGCGCGGGCTCGGGCCGGTTTGTGCGGCGCGCAGGATTGCCGGTTGCCAGCGGGCGCGCCACCAGAGGCCGAAGCCGAGCAGGGTGGTGCAGGCGAAAACGAAGGTGCTGAGTTTCCACCACCACAAGGCTTCGCTGTCGGCGGCGCTGAGCGGTTGCGCGCTGCCGGCCGGGGTGTCGACTTGCAGGCTCGGATTGTTCGCCACTTGCAGGGTGCGCGCCGGCAGGCTGGTGTGTTCCAGGTGATCTTCGAAGGTGTTCCACCAGACTACGTCCACCGTTGGCAACTCGATCGAGCCGCTGCGGCTTGGCACCAGCGCTTCACGTTCTTCACGGCTGCCGATCAGGCCGCGGTCGCTGCTCTGGTTGTTCAGCACCGGTTGATCCGGGTAGCGACGCAGGCCGTTGGCTTCGGTGGCGGGCAGGGCGGGCAGTTGCGAGCTGGCCAGGCCTTCGACCTTGAGGGTCAGGCTGCGGGTCAGGGAGTCGCCGACCTGAGTGTGCTCCGGCTCCGGGTTCCAGCTTTCGCTCAGGCTCAGGCTACGGGCCGGCAGCCACGGCGCATCGCTGGGGTAGGTCATCGGTTTGGGTTTGACTGTCAGCGAGGTCGCGGCGGAACTGATGTGCATCAGTTTGCCCGGCTTCGGCCCTTGCGCCGTGGTGTCCTGCGAGGGCTGGGTATCGACCAGTGTGGCGCTGAAGGTCTGCGGGGCGATGCTCAGCAAACCGCTGTGCTGCGGATAGATCGCATAGCGCATCTCGATCACGCCATGGCGCACACCGTTGATGTCTTTTTCGTAGGTGCGCATGTCGCCCAGTTGCTCGATGCGCGCGTCGGCGATCTGCAACGGCGTCAGGCTGCTGTCGTCGTACAGCGACACCGAATGGTAGATGCGCAAAGTCAGGATGGCCTGGGCCTGCACGTAGACGCTGGTCTGATCGAGGCTGGCTTCGATGAACACCGGTTCGCGAGCGTTGTTCTCTTCGCGGGTGTCGCTCTCGATTACCTGCACGGTGATCGGCTGGCTCTCGACGTCGCCCAGTTTCAGCGGCGGGATTTCAACGCTGCCGTTCTCCTTGGGCAGCAACGTGATGATCCAGCGCGTGGTGGCGCGGTTGTCACCGTTGAGCGTGTTCAACTGGTTGACCTGACGCGTGCCGCGCACTTCGAACAGCGGCTCCAGCGGGGTCAGATCCGGTTTGCCGAACTGCGTGACATCGTTGGATTCGAGGGTGAGTTCGACCGTCTCGCCGGAGTTCAGGCGACTGCGATCCACGCTGGCCGTCAGCTCGGCCGCCTGGGCGGTGGCCGTGCAGATCAGCAGGGGCAGCAAGAGAGCGGTGAAACGGGTCATCGAATGTTTTCCTGATCCTGATGTTGTTGCTGTTCGTACCAGAATTTGCGTCGCAGCAGTTCGCCCGGATCATCCGGGATCTTGCCCAACCATTGTTCCAGCGCCTGCTGTTGCTCGCCTTCGAGGTTGTCCTCATTGGGGCGCAGCAGCGGCGGCGTGTTCTGTTCCTCGCCCGGTTCGCTGTCCGGCAGCTCGTTGGCGCCCGGCAGCGGCGGGGTGGTCGGCGGCGGCTCGCTGGCGGACTCACCGGTTTGCGGCTCGCTGTGGGTTTCGCTTTTGACCGCTGGCGGTGGCGCGGTCGGTGGCGGTGGTTCGTCACCCGGTATGTTTGGCTGCGCCGGTTTGTCTTGCGGATCGGCCGGCGGCGATGCGTTTTTCTGTTTGAGCAGGTTTTCCACCAGCGCCTTGTTGGTCAGCGCCGGGCGCAGATCCGGCTGACGTTCCAGAGCTTGCTCGTAGGCATCCAGCGCCGCTTCCAGCTCGCCGCTTCTGGCCAGGGCGTTGCCACGATTGTAGTGGGCATGGGCGTCATTGCCCTCGGCGAAACGCTGAGCGGCGCCACTGTAGTCGCCGGCCTCGTACAACGCCACCCCTTGCCATTGCGGATCTTCGAAATGCTTCGCCGCTTCGGCCGGGCGCTTCTGTTTGAGCAGATGCAGGCCTTGTTGATCGGGACGCAGCCACAGGTCTTCAAAGTCGAAGGCATAGCTCGGCTGCGGCAATGCCAGCAGCAACGGCAGGCAGAACAGCCAGCCACGGCGTCCGGCGCACGCGGCGAGCAACAATAGCGGCAACAGCAGCCAGTAACCCTGATCGGCCCAGGTGTCGAGGCGCACGGTCTGGCCATCGTTGCGCAGGCTGCGCGGGCCATCGAGCAGGCCGAGGTCGCCCAGATCGGATTCGTCCAGCCGAGCGCTGCGGTACTCGCCGCCGACTGCGTTGAGGAATGCGCCGAGGCCCGGACTGTCGAGTTGCGGAACGCGGATTGCGCCCTGGGCATCCTTGAGGAAGCTGCCGTCCTCCTGCGCAATCGGCGCGCCCTCGGCGGTGCCGATGCCGAGCATCAACAACTGTGCCGATTGGCCGCTCAACGCATGACGAATGCCCTGGCGTTCCTCTTCAGAAAGCGAGGAACCAATCAGCAGAATCCGCCCTTGACCCAACGCCCCCTGCTTGAGCAGCGCCAACGCCTTGCTCACCGCCAGATCGGCGCGATGGCCGCTTTCCGGCATCAGCGAAGGCTTGAGTGCGTCGAGCAGATTGCGACTGGTCGCCAGGTCATCCGACAGCGGCACCAGCGTATGGGCGCTGCCGGCGTAAACGACGATGGCGGTCTGGGCATCGCTACGCACCTGCAACAGGTCGAACAGCTTGCGCCGGGCCTGTTCCAGTCGCGTTGGCGGCGAATCGGTGGCGAGCATTTCCGGGGTCAGTTCCAGCACCACCACCAACGGATCGGCGGGTTTCTGGCTGGTCTGTTCGACTCGTTCCCAGCTCGGCCCGAGCAACGCCAGAATCGTCAGCAGCCAGGCCACGCTCAGGGCGACCCACGGCAACTTGCTGTCGCGACCGCTGCCCCCACTGAGCAGCGTGGAGTGGAAGGCCGGCGGCAGAATCATCTGCCAGCGACCGGCGCGTTTCTGCCTGTGCCAGAGCTGCCAGATCAGCCAGCCGAGCAACGGCAGCAGCAACAGCCACCAGGGGCGGAACCAGTGCGGCCAGAGGGCGATCATCGGCGCCTCCGCAAACGCAGGCGCTTGAGGCGCTCGCGCCAGTCAGGCAGGGGGCTTTGCAGATACAGCTCCTTGGTGAACAGCCGTTGCAGCGGGTTGTCCGGCCACAACACACGAGCGACCAGCAGAATGCTCAGCAGCAGGGCGAACGTCAGCGGCCAGTGATACAACGCCTGCGCCGGGCGAGCCTGGGTCGGTTGCTGGGTCACCGGTTCGAGCTGGTCGAGGGTGTCCTTGATCGCTTGCAGCTGCTGGCCGTCGCGGGCACGGAAGTAACGCCCGCCAGTGACCTCGGCGATGGCCTTGAGCGCCGGTTCGTCGAGATCGAGGGTCGGGTTGCCGCCCAGCAATGCCGTGGCGCCGCTTTCTTCGGGATCGGCGCCGATGCCGATCGGGTAGATTTTTACACCTTCGTTGGCAGCCAGTTTTGCGGCCGTCAGCGGGTCGATTTCGCCGCCATTGTTCGCGCCGTCGGTGACCAGAATCAGCACCCGGCTCTGGGCCGGACGCATGCGCAGGCGTTTCAGGGCCAGACCGATGGCGTCGCCAATCGCGGTGTTCTTGCCGGCGATACCGATCCGCGCTTCATCGAGCCAGACCCGAACGGTGCGGCGGTCAAACGTCAGCGGCGCTTGCAGGTAAGCCTGGCTGCCAAACAGGATCAGGCCGACCCGGTCGCCATCGCGGCTTTCGAGAAAATCACCGAGCAAATGCTGGACCAGCGACAGGCGACTGACGTCTTCGTCGTTCCATTGCATGTCCGGGAAATCCATCGAGCCGGACACATCCACCGCCACCAGCAGATCACGACCGCTGGCGGCAATCGGCAGCGGTTCGCCGAGCCATTGCGGGCGAGCGGCGGCGATCAGCAGAAACAGCCACAGCAGCATGAACGGTGCCTGCTGGCGCCACGCTGGCAGATTGGCCCGGGCGCGGCGGCGGGCGAGGCCTTCCAGGTCACCGAGGAAACTCACTTTCAACGCCGGTTCGCCACTGTCGGCCACCGGCAGCACGAGGCGCATCAGCCACGGCAGCGGCAACAGCAGAAAGATCCACGGCCAGGCGAACTCAAACATGTTTGCGGATCCAGGTCTCGACTGCCTGGGTCAGGCCGGCGATGGCTTTGTCGTCGAGCTTGCACTCGGGTTTGTAGGCGCCTTCGACGAGCACCATCCAACGGGTAAGGCCGGCGGCGGGGCAACGGTTATCGAGAAACGCCAGCCATTTGCGGCCGTTGAGGGTGTGGCTCTGGCTGTAGGGATAGTGGTTGCGGCACAGGCGCTTGAGCAGGCCGTTGAGTTGCTGCAGCCAGGCCCCGGCCGGGGCGCCGTCGTAAGGTTTGGGCATCTGCGCCAGTTCGGCGAGTGCGGCGATGCGCACCGGGTCGAGCGGCAGTTCGGCGCGCACGATCGGTTTTTTCTTGATCGGAATGAAGCGCCGCAGACGCCAGACTGCAAAACCAATCACCGGCAGCAGCAAAAGCAGCAGCCACCAGCCCGGCGCCGGCGGCCAGAAGGCAATCGGTGGCGGGGAAATCAGCGGTTGCAGTTGTTCGAGGCCGTTCATCGACCTTTCCCCGGACGTTGCGGGTTCAGGAACTCGCGCATCTGTTCGACCATTTCGCTCTGGGTGCTCAACGGCATTAGCAGCACCCGCAGCTTTTGCGCGAGCAATTCCCAGCGGGCGATGCGTGCTTCGGCCTGGGCCCGATAGGTCTGGCGCAGATCGAAATTGAGGGTGTCGAGTTCCAGCTGCGCGCCGCGCTCGGCGAATCTCAGCAGCCCGGCGGCGGGCAGGGCGTGGTCCAGCGGATCGGAAAGCGGCAGCATCAACAGATCGCAATGGCGCGACAGCAGGCTCAATTGCTGCTCGGCGCTGTCGGACAGCGCGCGCTCGTCGCAGATCACGATCACCAGACTGCCCGGACGCAGCACCTCGCGGGCCCGGCGCAGCGCTACGCCAAACGCATCGCGATCCGGCTCGCGCTCGCTGTGCAGCGACTGATTGACCTTCACCAAGCGGTTGAGCAGTTGCAGCAGGCTCTGCTTGCTGCGACGCGGCTTGATTTCGTAATGCTCGTTGTCGCCGAACACCAGTCCGCCAACCCGGTCGTTGTGGCCCAGCGCGGCCCAGCCGATCAGCGCCGCCGCCTGCGCCGCGAGCACCGACTTGAACATCAGCCCGGAACCGAAGAACAGCCGCGTGCTTTGCTCGACCATGATGAAAATCGGTCGTTCACGTTCTTCATGAAACAGTTTTGTATGCGGTTCCTGCGTCCGCGCGGTGACGCGCCAGTCGATGGTGCGCACGTCGTCCCCAGCCTGATAGACCCGCACCTGATCGAAGTCCACACCACGCCCGCGAAACTTGGAGTGGTGCAGGCCAATCAGCGGGCTGCGCTGGCTCGGCGTGGAAAACAGCTGCACTTCGCGCACGCGGTGACGCATCTCGATCAATTCGGCGAGGGAGATGCGGATACCGGGTTCGGACGGCAGGGAGGCATTCATAGGGGTCAAGCGACGGCTACGACGTCGAGAATTCGTTGCACCACCCGATCCTGGTCGATGCCGGCGGCCTCGGCTTCAAACGACAGAATGATGCGGTGACGCAACACGTCGAACAGCACAGCCTGGATGTCTTCCGGGCTGACGAAGTCGCGACCGGCCAGCCAGGCGTGAGCGCGGGCGCAGCGGTCGAGGGCGATGGAGCCACGCGGGCTGGCGCCGTAGGCGATCCACTCGGCCATTTCCGGGTCGAACTTGGCCGGGTTGCGCGTGGCCATGACCAGTTGCACCAGGTATTCCTCCACGGCGTCCGCCATGTATAAGCCGAGGATTTCCTTGCGCGCGGCGAAGATCGCCTGCTGGCTGACGCGACGCTCAGGCTTGGTTTCGCCGTTCAGGGCTTCACCGCGGGCCTGTTGCAGGATCCGGCGTTCGACAGCCGCGTCGGGGAAGCCGATTTTCACGTGCATCAGGAAACGGTCGAGCTGGGCTTCCGGCAGCGGATAGGTGCCTTCCTGCTCGATCGGGTTCTGCGTGGCCATCACCAGAAACAGCGGTGACAGCTCGTAAGTGCTGCGCCCGACACTGACCTGACGCTCGGCCATGGCTTCGAGCAATGCCGACTGGACCTTGGCCGGGGCACGGTTGATTTCGTCCGCCAGCACCAGGTTGTGGAAAATCGGGCCTTGCTGGAACACGAAGCTGCCGGTTTCCGGGCGATAGATTTCGGTGCCGGTGATGTCGGCGGGCAGCAGGTCCGGGGTGAACTGAATGCGATGGAACTGGGCTTCGATGCCCTCGGCGAGCTCTTTGATCGCTTTGGTCTTGGCCAGACCCGGAGCGCCCTCGACCAGCATGTGGCCGTCGGCGAGCAGGGCGATGAGCAAGCGCTCGATGAGTTTTTCCTGGCCGAGAATCTGCGTTGAAAGAAAGGTTCGCAGCGCCAGCAGCGCTTCACGATGTTCCATCGATGACTGTTCCTGGAAAGGGTGGCCACAGGCGTTCGGATAACGCCGGGGCTGGGGGCGTTACTTTAATCCATCGCGGGGGGTGGCGACTAACGGCATTTTGCGCAAAGTGCGGGAAATGACCGGGGGATTTGTTGGAATTTTGTAGGGTGGGGGAGGTGCGGTGTTCTTTCGGGCCCTATCGCTGGCAAGTCGAATCGTCGCACCGCAGCTCCCACAGTGACCGCGTTCTGTCTGTAGTACGCGTTCTCCTGTGGGAGCTGGCTTGCCAGCGATGGGGCCAGTGCCGACACCATCAAATCTGGCTGATGTAAGTGCCAGTACCATCAAGAATGTTCTTCAGGGTTTCTTCAACCTCGGCCAGATCCACCATGTCCGGGTTGAAGGTGATTTCCAGCACATCATCCCCGTTCAACGCATCGGCATCGGCGGCCGCGATTTCGATCTTCAGCAGTGTCTTGCTCAGAGTGACCTTGACGCCATCGAGGGTCGACGGCTCGCCATCCAGCGTGATCTCCAACTCGTCTTCGTCCGGGTAGCGGCTCATCAGGAACATGTCGCCCCTGTCGCTGTGGCAGCAGAGCATGGCCATGTTGTCTTCTTCGTCGTCGCACGGGTTGACGATCAAAAGGGCGGTGGTCATTTGCATGGGGAATTCCTGCCTCGGCGGGCTTGTTGGTCGCAATTGGGCGCGATTCTGCCAGCCCTCGGGAATTTCTGCATGTGAGAGTGTCAGAGGATGTGTCGTGAACGCGACACAGGTCAATGGTCATTTCCGGCACGCATGTACCGTAAAAACGGGCATTCAGACCGCCGTTCTGCCCCATGAATGCTAGTGTTTACCGATGCGCAGGCCTTGCTTTACGTGCCAATGACCGAATATGTCGCAGCACCGCAAGCAGACACATTGTCGCACCTATTAAGCTGCGCAACGGATGAGCACCCGTAAAGGCATTGCCATGGCCCCGCGAGCGGCGCCGGGCAGTCGTTTTTGCAGATGCCCATTCATGGAAGGTGAATGTGACCTGAGTGTCTCGTCCAGCTTCACCCACCTGTCACCCTGTTTCCTCTGCCCGAGAATCAGGAACAGGGCGACGGAACGCCCCGAAAGGGGTTTTGTACGCGACGCTTTCCATCAATAACAAGCCCAAGCGGAGTACCACAGATGGCGTTCTTCACCGCAGCCAGCAAAGCCGACTTCCAGCACCAACTGCAAGCGGCACTGGCGCAGCACATCAGTGAACAGGCACTGCCACAAGTGGCGCTGTTCGCTGAACAATTCTTCGGCATCATTTCCCTGGACGAGCTGACCCAACGTCGCCTCTCCGACCTCGCTGGCTGTACTCTTTCTGCGTGGCGCCTGCTTGAGCGCTTCGATCACGCGCAACCGCAAGTGCGCGTCTACAACCCCGATTACGAACGTCACGGCTGGCAGTCGACCCACACCGCGGTCGAAGTGCTGCACCATGACTTGCCGTTCCTGGTGGACTCGGTGCGTACCGAGCTGAACCGTCGCGGCTACAGCATCCATACCCTGCAGACCACCGTGCTGAGCGTGCGTCGTGGCAGCAAGGGCGAGTTGCTGGAAATCCTGCCAAAAGGCACCACCGGCGAAGGCGTGCTGCACGAGTCGCTGATGTACCTGGAAATCGACCGCTGCGCCAACGCGGCCGAACTGAATGTGCTGACCAAGGAACTGGAACAGGTTCTGGGTGAAGTCCGCGTCGCGGTCGCCGATTTCGAGCCGATGAAGGCCAAGGTGCAGGAAATCCTCACCAAGCTCGACAACAGTGCATTCGCCGTCGATGCCGACGAAAAGAACGAAATCAAGAGCTTCCTGGAATGGCTGGTGGGCAACCACTTCACCTTCCTCGGCTACGAAGAATTTACGGTCACCGATGAGCCGGATGGCGGCCACATCAAGTACGACCAGGATTCCTTCCTCGGCCTGACCAAACTGCTGCGCACCGGCATGACCTATGACGAGCTGCGCATCGAAGACTACGCCGTTGCCTACCTGCGCGAACCGACGCTGCTGTCCTTCGCCAAAGCCGCGCACCCGAGCCGCGTGCACCGTCCGGCCTACCCGGATTACGTGTCGATCCGTGAACTCGATGCCGACGGCAAAGTGATCAAGGAACACCGCTTCATGGGCCTGTACACCTCGTCGGTGTATGGCGAAAGCGTACGCGTCATCCCGTTCATCCGCCGCAAGGTCGAGGAAATCGAGCGTCGCTCGGGCTTCCAGGCCAAGGCTCACCTGGGCAAGGAACTGGCACAGGTTCTGGAAGTGCTGCCGCGTGACGACCTGTTCCAGACCCCGGTCGACGAACTGTTCAGTACCGTGATGTCGATCGTGCAGATCCAGGAGCGCAACAAGATCCGCGTGTTCCTGCGCAAAGACCCGTACGGTCGTTTCTGCTACTGCCTGGCCTACGTGCCGCGCGACATCTATTCCACCGAAGTCCGCCAGAAGATCCAGCAAGTATTGATGGAGCGCCTGAAGGCTTCCGACTGCGAATTCTGGACCTTCTTCTCCGAGTCCGTGCTGGCCCGCGTGCAACTGATCCTGCGCGTCGACCCGAAAAACCGCATCGACATCGACCCGCTGCAACTGGAAAACGAAGTCATCCAGGCCTGCCGCAGCTGGCAGGACGACTACGCCGCCCTGACCGTCGAAACCTTCGGCGAAGCCAACGGCACCAATGTGCTGGCCGACTTCCCGAAAGGCTTCCCGGCCGGCTACCGCGAGCGTTTCGCGGCGCATTCGGCCGTGGTCGACATGCAGCACCTGCTGAACCTGAGCGAGAAGAAGCCGCTGGCCATGAGCTTCTACCAGCCGCTGGCCTCCGGCCCACGCGAGCTGCACTGCAAGCTGTATCACGCCGATACCCCGCTGGCATTGTCCGACGTTCTGCCGATCCTGGAAAATCTCGGTCTGCGCGTGCTGGGTGAGTTCCCGTACCGCCTGCGTCACACCAACGGTCGCGAGTTCTGGATCCACGACTTCGCGTTCACCGCTGCCGAAGGTCTGGACCTGGACATCCAGCAACTCAACGACACCCTGCAGGACGCCTTCGTCCACATCGTCCGTGGCGATGCCGAGAACGATGCGTTCAACCGTCTGGTGCTGACGGCCGGCCTGCCATGGCGCGACGTTGCGCTGCTGCGTGCCTACGCTCGCTATCTGAAGCAGATCCGCCTGGGCTTCGACCTCGGTTACATCGCCAGCACCCTGAACAACCACACCGACATCGCTCGTGAACTGACCCGGTTGTTCAAGACCCGTTTCTATCTGGCCCGCAAGCTCGGCAGCGATGATCTGGACGACAAGCAACAGCGTCTGGAACAGGCCATCCTGACCGCGCTGGACGACGTTCAAGTCCTCAACGAAGACCGCATCCTGCGTCGTTACCTGGACCTGATCAAAGCGACCCTGCGGACCAACTTCTACCAGACCGACGCCAACGGCCAGAACAAGTCGTACTTCAGCTTCAAGTTCAACCCGCACTTGATTCCTGAACTGCCGAAACCGGTTCCGAAGTTCGAAATCTTCGTTTACTCGCCACGTGTCGAAGGCGTGCACCTGCGCTTCGGCAACGTCGCTCGCGGTGGTCTGCGCTGGTCCGACCGTGAAGAAGACTTCCGTACCGAAGTCCTCGGCCTGGTAAAAGCCCAGCAAGTGAAGAACTCGGTCATCGTGCCGGTGGGTGCGAAGGGTGGCTTCCTGCCGCGTCGCCTGCCACTGGGCGGCAGCCGTGACGAGATCGCGGCCGAGGGCATCGCCTGCTACCGCATCTTCATCTCGGGCCTGTTGGACATCACCGACAACCTGAAGGACGGCAAACTGGTACCGCCGGTCAACGTCGTGCGTCATGACGACGATGATCCGTACCTGGTGGTCGCGGCGGACAAGGGCACTGCAACCTTCTCCGACATCGCCAACGGCATCGCCATCGACTACGGCTTCTGGCTGGGTGACGCGTTCGCGTCCGGTGGTTCGGCCGGTTACGACCACAAGAAAATGGGCATCACCGCCAAAGGCGCGTGGGTCGGCGTACAACGTCACTTCCGCGAGCGCGGCATCAATGTTCAGGAAGACAGCATCACCGTGGTTGGCGTGGGTGACATGGCCGGTGACGTGTTCGGTAACGGCTTGCTGATGTCCGACAAGCTGCAACTGGTTGCCGCGTTCAACCACATGCACATCTTCATCGACCCGAACCCGAACCCGGCCACCAGCTTCGTCGAGCGTCAGCGCATGTTCGACCTGCCGCGTTCGGCCTGGTCCGACTACGACACGAGCATCATGTCCGAAGGCGGCGGTATCTTCTCGCGCAGCGCGAAGAGCATTGCCATCTCGCCACAGATGAAAGAGCGCTTCGACATCCAGGCCGACAAGCTGACCCCGACCGAACTGCTGAACGCCTTGCTCAAGGCGCCGGTGGATCTGCTGTGGAACGGCGGTATCGGTACTTACGTGAAAGCCAGCACCGAAAGCCACGCCGATGTCGGCGACAAGGCCAACGATGCACTGCGCGTGAACGGCAACGAACTGCGCTGCAAAGTGGTGGGCGAGGGCGGTAACCTCGGCATGACCCAACTGGGTCGTGTGGAGTTCGGTCTCAATGGCGGCGGTTCCAACACCGACTTCATCGACAACGCCGGTGGCGTGGACTGCTCCGACCACGAAGTGAACATCAAGATCCTGCTGAACGAAGTGGTTCAGGCCGGCGACATGACCGACAAGCAACGCAACCAGTTGCTGGCGAGCATGACCGACGAAGTCGGTGGTCTGGTGCTGGGCAACAACTACAAGCAGACTCAGGCCCTGTCCCTGGCGGCCCGCCGCGCTTATGCGCGCATCGCTGAGTACAAGCGTCTGATGGGCGACCTGGAAGGCCGTGGCAAGCTGGATCGCGCCATCGAGTTCCTGCCGACCGAAGAACAACTGGCCGAACGCGTTGCCGAAGGCCATGGCCTGACCCGTCCAGAGCTGTCGGTGCTGATCTCCTACAGCAAGATCGACCTCAAGGAGCAGCTGCTGGGCTCCCTCGTGCCGGACGACGACTACCTGACCCGCGACATGGAAACGGCGTTCCCGCCGACCCTGGTCAGCAAGTTCTCCGAAGCCATGCGTCGTCACCGCCTGAAGCGTGAGATCGTCAGCACCCAGATCGCCAACGATCTGGTCAACCACATGGGCATCACCTTCGTTCAGCGACTCAAAGAGTCCACCGGCATGACCCCGGCGAACGTGGCGGGCGCTTATGTGATCGTGCGTGACATCTTCCACCTCCCGCACTGGTTCCGTCAGATTGAAGCGCTGGACTACCAGGTTTCCGCTGACGTACAACTGGAGCTGATGGACGAGCTGATGCGTCTGGGCCGTCGCGCTACGCGCTGGTTCCTGCGTGCCCGCCGCAACGAGCAGAACGCTGCCCGTGACGTCGCGCATTTCGGTCCGCACCTGAAGGAGCTGGGTCTGAAGCTGGACGAGCTGCTGAGCGGCGAAATCCGTGAAAACTGGCAGGAGCGTTATCAGGCTTATGTGGCAGCCGGTGTACCGGAGCTGCTGGCGCGTATGGTGGCGGGCACGACCCACCTCTACACGCTGCTGCCGATCATCGAAGCGGCCGACGTGACCGGTCAGGATCCAGCCGAAGTGGCCAAGGCGTACTTCGCCGTGGGCAGCGCGCTGGACATCACCTGGTACATTTCGCAGATCAGCGCCTTGCCGGTTGAAAACAACTGGCAGGCCCTGGCCCGCGAAGCGTTCCGCGACGACGTCGACTGGCAGCAACGCGCGATCACCATCGCCGTTCTGCAAGCAGGCGGCGGTGATTCGGACGTGGAAACCCGTCTGGCACTGTGGATGAAGCAGAACGACGCCATGATCGAACGCTGGCGCGCCATGCTGGTGGAAATCCGTGCCGCCAGCGGCACCGACTACGCCATGTACGCGGTGGCCAACCGCGAGCTGAACGACGTGGCGCTGAGCGGTCAGGCAGTTGTGCCTGCTGCGGCGACTGCGGAGCTTGAGCTTGCTTGAGTAGCCGTTGAATGAAAAAGCCCCGCTCTCGAAAGAGGCGGGGTTTTTTTATGCCTGTTTTTGGCGGTATTTATGTGTTGCCGCTAAGACCGAACCCCCTCACCCCAGCCCTCCCGAAACGTCGGACCGCCCCCAAGGGGGCGAGGGGGAAAGGGAGCCGATTTGTGTGTTTTTCGAAACTTGAGTTCGACTCGGTATTTCATTTCGGCGTAGTTCGAAAGAACACCTCGGTCAGTTCCCTCTCCCTCCGGGAGAGGGCTAGGGTGAGGGCAGCAGTCTAACTATCACCGCACACTAAGACCTTGTTTACTCTCAAGCATCGACACGTTACCTGCCGACCTGGTCAGTAAATTACTGAGCGACTGGTCAAACTTCTGCAGCGCCCGAACCTGAACTTCCTGTTGCTGATTAATATCCGCAACAATCTCCTCCGAACGTTTGAAGTCCGCCCAGACCGGCGTCAACTCTTTTGCCTCAGAGCCTTTCGCCGTCCCGATGTAGTTGAACTTCCCGTCATAGAAGTCCGCACTCACATCCGCCTTGATGTTCGAACTGCGCGAGGTAATCAACTGGCTGTGAGTATCAACGATTGCCACCACATCCGGATTCGCCGCACGCAAGCTCTGCATGTCCGGGTACACCGTCACCGATCCGAACTGGCGTTGCAGCGAGGCTTTCACCCAATCCACCGCCATGTCCGGTTTCGAGGTGGCGACGTAGGCGTCATGGATCGGCTGCACCAATAAACTCTGGCCGAAACCGGTGCCGGCGTTGGCCTGGTAGTTACGCAGGTAGTCGCGGTTGGTCTGGGTGCTCGGGCTGTAGACCACGCCCAACGAGACACCGGGACCGCTTTTGACCTGGGTGGCGCTGCTGCGACCCACCGGTTGGGTGAACAACGTGTCGAGAGAAGAAACCGCTTTCGGAGCGGTAGGAACGGAACAGGCGGACAACGCTAAAACCGATATCGCCAAGGTACTGGCAAAGGCAAGTTTCATGGTGAGTCTCCCGTGAAGCAACTTCAGTCGGAAAGTCAGAGGTGTCGGGGTTGCTTAAATAGAACCGGCGACAGTTGCCTCAGACTACTCCCGCCAAACTGAAAACAACCTGACAATTTGCTGAATGACTGTCATGCAATAGTTTTATTGGCTGTAAGCGTTCTTGATTAATTGCCGCAAGAAATAAAAAAGGCGCAAATCAATAATTTGCGCCTTTTATTTATGGCTGGTTAAACAACCATCAGTTTTTCAATGGGATCAGCACTTGCTCGTCCGGCGACAGCACCATGAACACCAGCAACTTGGCTGGCTTGCTCTTGCTGGCGTTTTTCGAGATCAAATGCTCGGAACCCGCCGGCTCGTACCAGTATTGGCCCTTCTTGTAGGTGATCGGTTGCTCACCCTTGACTTGGGAAACGATCTCGCCTTCGAGCACGTAAGCCATGGCGGTGCCGTCGTGTTTGTGGGCGATCGAGGACTGGCCGGGTTTGTAATCGACTTCGATCATCATGGCTTTTTTGCCGGGGACGTTTTTCAGCATCTGATCCTGCAGCACCGAGATTTTCTCGGATGGGGAATCGGTGCCGTGGGCCAGTGCCGAAGCGCTGATGGTGAGGGCCAGAGCGGCGAGCGGGGCGGCAAGCAAGTGCAGGACTTTCATGGTGATCACCTGATGAAGTGGGGGAGTCGGTAATCACAGTAGTCCGCGTGCCGGGGTATTCAAACGGCCAATATTCGGGAAGTTCGGGTGACCAATCTGGGGGATTGCAGCGCATTCAAATACGCCATCGCTGGCAAGCCAGCTCCCACAAGATTTCGTGCAGTTCATTAATCATGCGAACTACACAAAACCTGTGGGAGCTGGCTTGCCAGCGATGGCGTCAGTAAGTCAAACGATTGGAAAAGAGTTGAAATCCACGCTATTGGCCAGTCGACTGTCGATCAGGTCGATGAAGCCCTGGGCTTCCGGGCGATTGAAATGCGCCTGCATCGCCGCTTCCGACTGCCAGCGGGCGCTGACCGTCCAGCGGTGGCTGTCCTCGGGGCAGCGGTCGACCATGTAGGAATCGCAGCCCGGCGTTTCGCGCAGGGTTTCGACGATCTTCTGCAACTGCTTGCCCAGCTCCTCCGATCGGCCGGCTGCAGCCTGCACCTGTACGGTGTTGATCACTTCGTTGGACATTGCTCACACTCCTGAATCAGGCCGGACGAATCCTGCTCATTGAGGGATAACGCTTGTGCAGGATAGGCCTGCACCCCCGGATCACCAATAACCAATCGGCGGTTAATCGTTTAGACCAATCTACCCAACGACCTGTTGCAGAATGTCGCGCAGGCGGTCGAGTGCGATGTCGATATCCAGCGTCTCGATGGCGCCAAAACCAAAGTACATCCCGCTTCGCGCCGGCTGCTGATAATAGAAACCGTCGATGGCGTACAGCCCGACTTCGACCTTTTTCGCCAGTTCGATCACCAGCGGCAAGTCGATCGGCACCTTGCAGAACACCGCCATATGAAACCCCGCGCTGGGCGGCACGGCCTCCAGCCACCGCGAAAGGTCGGTGGCCATGCGCGCCAGAATCCGCTCGCGGCGCTGGGCGTAAATGGTGTGGCAACGGCGGATGTGCTTGAGCAGGCATCCTTCGGCGATGAACTTCGCCAGCGCCCATTGGGGCAGGGTGGAGGCGTGCAGATCGGTGAGCTGCTTGGCGCGAATCACCGCTTCGAGGATCGCTGGCGGCAGGATTGCGTAGCCGAGCCGCAGCTCTGGCAGCAGGGTTTTCGAGAAGGTGCCGACGTAGGCGACGATGCCGCGCTGATCGAGCTTGTGCAGCGAATCGGTCGGGCGGCCCTCGTAGCGGAACTCGCTGTCATAGTCGTCCTCGATGATGATCGCGCCCAGTTCATGGGCCCGTTCGAGCAGGGCCTCGCGCCGTGCCTGACTCATCGGCATGCCCAGCGGAAACTGGTGCGACGGCGTCACGTAGATCAGCCGCGTGCCCTCGGGAATCCGCTCGACCTGAATGCCCTCGGCATCCACCGGCACGCCGACCACCGTCGCCCCGTGAGTGCCGAACAGCAGCCGTGCCGGCGGGTAACCCGGATCTTCCATCGCCACCAGACTGCCGGGGCGAATCAGCACCCGCGTGATCAAGTCCAGCGCCTGTTGCGCGCCGTTGCACACCACGATGTCTTCGTCCTGGCAGTTCACGCCACGGGAAAACGCGATGTGCCGGGCAATCGCATTGCGCAGCGCCGGCAGGCCTTCCGGCACGCTGTAGAAACCTTTGGAGTTGGCCATCTGCCGCAGCGCGTGAGAGACGCAGCGGCGCCAGTCATCCTGGGGAAACTGGCCCTTGCTGGTGGCGCCGCCGATGAAGTCATAACGCATCGAACCCTCAAGCGTCGGATGCCGCAGGAACACCGGCAGATTGCGCCAGCTCTCGATCACCTCGGAACTGGCCAGCTCGGAATGGCTTTGCTTGCGCTGCACCGGCGTAGAGCGCGCGTTGACGTAAGTGCCTTTGCCGATCACGCCGGTGAGGAAATTCTCGTAAGTGAGTTGCGCGTAAGTGTCGGAAATGGTCTTGCGCGAAATCCCCAATTGCTCGGCGAGCAGACGGCTGGGCGGCAACTGGGTGCCGGCGGCCAGACGCCCGGATTCAATGGCGCCGCGCAGTTGCTGGTACAACTGACCGGCCAGGTCCTTGCGGCCGTTGATCACGACATGAAGTTCCATACCGACGGGGCTCTCCGGGCGATTGAATGTGCCGGCCAGATTACTCCCGAATGCGGTATCGGCAGAAGTTGCGTAGTGCAAATACCCAAAATTGGCATAAGGCCCTGTGGGAGCTGGCTTGCCAGCGATAGCGGTATACCTGCTGACATTAATGCTGGATCCGAAGCCCTCATCGCTGGCAAGCCCGCTCCCACAAGTACTGTGTTTGGCTCGGGGTTCAGTGGTCTGCCGATTTTCCGTGGAATTGGGGCTGTAACCTTGCCGCATCAGCGCTTACCGTGAAATCACTCTTCTGCTGCCCGAGGCCCGCCCATGTCCCCGCGTCTGGATTACTACAGCGCTTCACCCAAAGCCATGAAAGCGATGATTGCCCTGGAAGCGCTGACCAGCAGCCTGAGCATCGAACCGCCGCTGCTGCACCTGATCAAGATCCGCGCCTCGCAACTCAATGGCTGCGCGTTCTGTACCGACATGCATTCGGTGGAAGCGCGGCGGGCAGGGGAGACGGATCGGCGGCTGTACGCCATCGCGGTCTGGCGCGACAGCGGCTTCTTCAACCTGCGCGAGCGTGCAGCGCTGGCCTGGACCGAGGCGGTGACGCTGCTGGCGGACAGCCGGGTGCCTGACGATGTTTACCAGCAGGCGCGGGAACAGTTCAACGAGACCGAACTGGTGGACCTGACCATGGCCGTCAGCACCATCAACAGCTGGAACCGGTTGGCGGTGAGCTTCCGCCAGATTCCCAGCGACTGATCACTTGCCCAGCAGCGGTGAAGCGCCGGTATTCACCGGTGGCCGCTGCGGTTTCACCGACGTGCCAAACGTGTTGCCCATCCGCGTAGCCGTGGCCGCCGGCGTCGCCAGTCCCACCTGATTCGGCGGGCGCTTGTTGACCGGCACATTCAACGCTTCCTGATTCTTCTGCGCAGCCGCCGCACCATCGGGGTTGTTGCCCATCTGCTGGCTCAGGCAGTCGTAATTCGGCGCCTTGTAGCCACCCACCGTCACCTCGACACAGCCCAGCGGCTCCTCCGCGTGTGCACCGCCCAACACCGTCAGCAACAACCCGCCGAAGACGACTTTCCAGACTGATTTCATGCCTGCCTCCTGGCCGGCCCGAAGGGGCCGCTCTAGCTCAAGAGTCTAGTGCAACGACGGCGTCGATCCCGTGATGGTTTTTTTGCAGTGGCCGTCACACCAGATTCATAAACAGCCCTCAGGATGACGGTTTTCAGGGGTGCATCAGCCGTGCAGCGAGGCCGTGCCAGGGACGAATTTGCGCGCTCAGCGCTCATGCGCCAGCTCTGTCTGGGGCTGCTGCTTGGCTTGTTTCTGAGCCGCGCCAGCGCCGACCCGGTGCCGGCGACGATGCGCATGACGCTGCACATCCCGGCCCAGGAACTGGCCCGCGCCCTCGATCAGTTCAGCCGCGCCACCGGCATGGCGGTGCTGGTCGACAGTCAGTTGAGTCGCGGTCGACGTTCGTTGGCGGTGGATGGCGAATTCACCGCTGCGGAAGCGTTGCGCCGGATGCTCGGCGGCAGCGGGTTGATGGCCAAGTACAGCCGCGACGACGCGTTCACCTTGCAGGTGGCGCAAGTCGAGGAAGTGCCAATGCCGGCGGAGAAACCGACCCCCGCCAGCATCGCGGTCAACCGCAGTTACGCCACAGCGGTGCAGGCTGCGATTGAACGTAACCTGTGCCGCTCGCCACTCACACGGCCCGGCAGTTTTCGCGCGGTGTTGCAGCTGTGGATCGGCCGCGACGGCGTGGTGCAGCACAACCGGTTGGTCACCACCACCGGCGATGTTCGGCGCGATGCAGCGCTGGTAGACAGTTTTCACACGCTCAAGATCGACCGGCCCACACCCGGCGCATTGCGCCAGCCAGTCACCTTGCTGTTGTTACCCGAATCGTCAGGAAAGCGCATGGAATGCACACAATGGGAAGGAGTTTCCGGGGGATGAAAGACGCAGGACAAAGTTCGATGGTCCAGCTGTTCCTGACGTCCTACGAGGACTTTCGGGTGCGCCTGCGACGCCGTCTCGGCTCGGAGGACCTGGCCAACGACGTGCTGCACGAAACCTACCTGCGGGTCGACCGCATGGAAGCGCCGCCGAACCTGCTGCGGCCCAACGCCTACCTCTATCGCATGGCCCTGAACATCGCCGCCGACCGCCGCCAGGCCGATGCGCGGCTGCTCACCGGCAGCGAAGTCGAAGAACTGCTGCAAGTCAGCGACGAAGCGCTCGACCCGATGCGCGTGGTCGGCGGGCAAAAGGAAATCCAGTCCCTGCTCAGCGCCCTCTACGAACTGCCGGCCCGGCGCCGCCGGATCTTCATCGCCGCGCGGCTGGAAGAGGCGCCGCACCTGGAAATCTCCCAGCGTTTCGGCATCTCCACGCGCATGGTCGAGAAGGAAATCAAGGCTGCCCTCGGACACTGCGCGGCCAAACTGGAAAGAAAAGTGTTTCAGCGGTTCGGTCGCGGGGCCGGAAAACCGTCTAGTGAATGAAGCTCCCGATCAACCCGTCGAGTACCTGCGCGTTTGAACATCTTCCGTCTGACACCTGCCGAGCCCGCGCCTGCCGAGCGTCTGCAAAGCGAAGCCCGCGACTGGCTGATCCTGCTGACCTCCGGCCGCGCCACGGTCGCCGACGCCCGAGCGCTGCGCCAATGGTGCGCGCAAAGCCCCGAACACGCCCGCGCCTTCGAAGAGTGCAAGGCGTTGTGGCACCTGCTGCAACCGGCGGCGGAAGCGACGCAAGCACCACGCCGGTTTGGGCGCCGGGCCTTTCTTGGTGGCGCGATTGCCGCGTCGGCGGCGTTCCTGCTGGTGCGCGGCACGATACCGGGCGGCTTCTCCGGGCTTGGCGCGGATTACATCACCGAAGTGGGCCAGCAACGTCGGGTCGAACCGGCCGATGGTTTGAGCCTGGAATTGAACACCCAGACCCGCATCAACCAGCGTTCGGTGGATGAGGGCGTGCAAGGCTTTGAACTGGTCAGCGGCGAAGTCGAAGTGCAGACCGCACGGCTGCCGATGGCGATGCAGGCCGGTGGCGGCTGGTTGCGGGCGAGCAGGGCGCGGTTCAATCTGCGTAACCTTGATCAGCAGGTTTGCGTGACGTGCCTGGATGGCGCGGTAGAAGTGGAAGTTGAAGGACGCAGTCTGAGACTGGAACCGGGCCAGCAATTGACCTACGACGCGCAACAGGTCGGCACTGTGCAAAGCGTCGACACGGCGACGGTGACCAACTGGCGCCAGCAAATGCTGGTGTTCAACGGCGCGACGCTGAGTCAGATGATCGACGAGATCAACCGCTACCGCCCAGGCATGTTGCTGCTGCTCAACCGCGAACTCGGCCAACGCCGCGTACAAGCACGTTTCTCCCTCGACCAACTGGCCGGCGTAGGCGCATTGATCCGCGATGCCTACGGCGTCAAATGCACCGAACTACCCGGCGGCGTAGTCGTCCTCAGCTAACTAACACAACACTTAAAAACACCATAGAACCCTGTGGGAGCGGGCTTGCTCGCGAAAGCGTCGTATCAGTCAACACACTCGCAACTGATCCACCGCCTTCGCGAGCAAGTCGAATCGTCGCACCGCCGCTCCCACAGGGACCTCAGCGCTTCGGATTACTGCAACGGCCCCATAACCTGCCGATACTTCTCCACCCCCTGCGCCGTCTCCCGAGTCAACCGCACCTCCAACCCCAACGGATCCTCCCGCCGATTCCCACTCAACTGCCGCCACCCCTTATCCATCTCCCAAACCCGCACCTGCAAATCACTCACCTCACCCAAAACCGCCACCCCAGCCGTAGGCGCCGGCAACGGATAGCGACTGCGCGCCGGCGCGACCGCGCGATACAACGTGTCCCCCTTGAGCCACCAGCGCACCCGCTGCAACGCCCCCGGCTGATCCGCCGCGCTACGAATAATGTCCAGCCGAAACCCCTTGCTGTCACTGCTGCGCACCGTAACGGCAGGCGGCGCCGTCGCCGGCTCATCCTCAGTCCCGACCTTCTTCGGCTCCGTCAGCTCAATCCCGGCGCGCATCTCCACATCCCGCTGCATCTGATTCAACGCCCGCAACAGGCTGTCGCTCTGCTCACCACTGGCCTGCAAATGGCTGTCGGCGCGGGTGACACTGTCCAACCCCTTCCAGGCAATCAGACTGACCACCGCCATCAACAGAATCGCGACCATCACCTCGATCAGCGTAAAACCTTGTTGTCTGTTCATTGCACGCTAATCCGGCCCGAAGCATCGCGCAGCACACTCAACCGATTGAGCCCGTCAGACAGCGTCAACTGCAGCGGCGGATTGATCCACTCCGCGTTGAGCACCACTTTCTGCTTGGGCTCCACCCGCACCTCCAGCTTCGGACTCTGCCAGGGACACGGCCGCAACTGCGGGTCCCGATCGAAATGATCAAAGCCCTTGCCACTGTCACTGCGCCGACTGAACCGAAACCCCTTGCCATCGCTCAACCATGCAATCGGCCGGCCATCCGCACGCGCCTCAGCCTGGGCAATCTGCAGCAACTGCGCCACGCGCTCGGCGTCCTTGCGCAGCAACTGCAACGGATCGGGCTTGATACTCAGACTGATCGCCGCACTGGCGATACCGATGATCACCAGCACCACCATCAACTCGATCAGCGTAAAACCCTGCTGCCTGCACCGGTTCATCGAATGCGCACTCCCTTGCGTCCAGCCCGTCCCAAAAAACCATCCTGCACGGCCAACATGTAAGGCGTGTGAAATAAAACCGTGAGAATTGCCGCGTAGTCTGATCACCGGGACTAAAAGGAGATTCAGCCCATGAGATACACCGCACGCTTTTCACCCCCCCAACTCATCCAGGCCGCCGCACTGCTGGCCGCCCTGGTCGGCATCGCCACCTGGTCATCCCTGCTCCTGACCACCGCCGAATCCCACACCCCGGCGGCTACGCCGCAACTGCTCGCGGCGCGCAGCGATAACCCGGCGTTGCAGTGGTTTTCCAATCGCACGGCGCCGGTGGAGATCAAGGTCAGTGGTGTGATGGCGGGGAGTCGCGGGGCGGTGGCGATACTGAGCCTCAACGACGGACCGCCGAGGAGCTTTTTGCAGGGGGAACGGGTGAGTCCTGGGGTGAAGTTGGTGGCGGTGGAGGGGGATGGGGTGGTGATTGAGCAGGGGGGGGAGAGGGTGCGGTTGGGGGTGGAGAGGTTGGGGGAGGGGGTGGAGATGCCTAGGTTGGTTAGGCCGTGAATTGAGGGGAATGACGGAAGTTATATTGATGCCTCAGTCGAAAAAATCGGTCTCTTGACTCCGGTTTGGTAAAAGTACGGGACGGATCAGGCAAGAATGCTCGTACTCACTTTTTGCCAGAGTCTTCCGCTGGATTTGAAAATATGCGCTATTCCTTCTCGCCTCCAATAGGTCCAATCGGCATAGGCGAATGTATTTTATCTGTATGGATAAACAGTTAATTTACTGATCGGATCCAAATTGTCGGTTCCTGCTAGACCGGTTGATAGCGATTTGATAGCTTCTGGGACATTCGAGGTCGCGAGGCCGCACGAAGTAAACCGATGGTGTCCCCCCCGGCGCCAATAGAATTCGGAAGGATACGATGAGCATCGCCTCCCGATGAATATTCAAAAGGCAGGCATGCAGTGATCACTACACCCGTTGGTAAATTCACAGGTACAACTTGGGAAGCGCAGTGTCAGCTCGCATTTAAACTAAAACATGGCGACGACGGATATCAGCATATACCGGCGTCTCCCGGTGATTTTGGGATAGAAGGATATACGAAACACACTGGTTATGCGTTTCAATGCTACTGCCCAGAAAGGCTCTATCATCAAGATGAGCTCTATGAAAAGCAGCGCACGAAGATCAACGACGATCTAAAAAAACTTAAAGATTATGCCGTTGATTTGCAAAGGATTTTGGGTGAGACAAGAATTAAGAATTGGTGTTTTGTCACCCCCGAAATTAGCAGAAACAAATTACACTCATATACCCAGACTAAACAGACAGAAGTCCGGGGGTGGAGTCTTCCGCACCTTGATGAAAATTTTACAATCTTGCTCCATGATCATGAGTTCTATATAAAAGAATTCAACATGCTGCGGATTACAGAAGGTCTTCCTCCATGCATGGGCTCCTCGTCAGAGTCTTTGCCAAGAGTTAGTACTACTCTTGAGCCGTACGACGAGAATCTTGAAAGAAAGTGTCGCCTGCGGATGCCTGGGAGGCCTGCAAAAAAAGTAGAAGAACTGGTTAAGCTCACAACCAATAGCTTTCTGGATCACGATACATATTTTCAATCGCTGTATGACCGATCGCCACAAACTTATGTAAATGTCGCCAGAATAGTAAATTCCTTTGAGCAAGACGTTCTGGAGTGGAGGCTGACATCTGAGGCAACCCCCGAGGAACTTACGACTCTAGTGAGGGATCGGTTGATGGAATACTTGACCACTGATCGCCATCTAAATATAGATAAGTCCATGGCAAATGATGTGGTGCGAAGGACTGTCGCGCGATGGCTTGCAATCTGCGAACTGGACTTCAATGAGTAAATCATGGCTCAGCTAAAATTTATAAGGCGGCCGATTCCGGTACTCTCGGAGCTTCGCCCTCTCTACAAGATTTCCCAGGCGCTTTTGATTCTCCACGTGTCTGGTCGCGGTGGTAAATCAAGCCTTCCCAAAATCCACCTCTTGAACTGGGCACTCAAGACTCCTGAGCGTACGCGATCACTAACAATTGGTGCCGAACAAGGCCAATTACAGCTCCCAATTTGGGGGTTCGATCCTGCGATGGCAATAGCGCTTAATCTTGCATTCAGTGAATCATTGATATCGCCTACCGCAAATGGCTTTGAACTAACTTCCTCCGGGAAATCTTATGTAAAGCTGATACTTTCTGATGAGTCTATATTGATAGAAGAAAAAGCCGCGCTGAAATCGATTGGTAAGAAAATTACGGAAGATATGGTGAATGCCGTGTCCAAGGGATGGGAATAGCGATGTACATAAAAGCAATTCATATTGATATCCAGACGGACGATGGGCCGTTTGGGTTTTTTACAGAATTTAGCCGTAACTTGAACATTATCCGTGGCAGGAACTCTGCTGGTAAAAGTACAATTGTTCACGCGATCATGTATGCCATCGGCATGGAGGAGTTGTTGGGCGCGCAGAATGAAAATGCGCTGACCTATGCCTTGAAGGATTACTTGGAGCATGATGGGGTTAAACATCAGATTCAGACCTCTCGGGTTACAATCGAAATTGAAAGCAACGGTAAGACAATTACCGCAAGACGGAGCGTTAGGGAGAATGGAATTAGTACTAAACTTGTACGAATTCAAGAGTGCTCCGTTTTAACGAAGGGGGAAGCAGCGCCCACTCTGTACAAATTTATCCATGATGCAAACAGCGCGCAAATTGAAGAAGGTTTCTTTAGGTACTTTGAGCAATTTCTTGGTTTGGAACTGCCGCTGGTGCCAAGGACAAATAACAAGCCAGCCAAGCTTTATTTACAGTATATCTTCGCCGCGATGGTGATCGAGCAAAAGCGCGGTTGGACTGATTACATTGCCAATCTTCCCTATTTTGGTGTAAGGGATGCGCGCATTAAAATTGTCGACTTTTTGGTTGGTACAGATGTGTTTGAAACGGATGCCAAACGCGACGTTTTAGACCAAGAGTCCAAGCAAATTTATGATGAGTGGCAAATTTCTTATCGAACGCTTTTGGGAGAAACTCTCAAACAAGGGTTTAAATTTACCAATATTTCAAAGTTTCCAGTGCCAGATTTCAATGTGAATCTAGTCAGCTTTCATAAAGCTTCGGGTGGTGTAACTGAAAGCATTCTAGAGTACAGGAAACGCAAAATTGAGGAGCATAAAAATATTGGTTTGAAGCTTTCTAATCAAGGCGAGACTCCAACGCAAGAAATAACTACAGCGATTGAGGCTCGCACTAATGAGCTTGAGCGTCTTACAGTCGCTTATGAGACGTGCTTGGGTGATCTCGCATTGTTCCGTATTAACCTAAATAGTAATAGGCTCAATACTCAGCAGGCTAAAGATGAATTAACTAAAAACCAAGCTGCGCAGAAGTTGATAAAGTTTGGTGCATCGATAAATTTATCTACTGCTATCAATTCTTGTCCTGCTTGTCACCAATCTATTGGTCACTCGCTCGTGGATCTACACGAGAGTACACCGCATATGGATATCGAGACAAACATAGACTACCTTTCTTCTCAGTTGAGAATGCTCGAAAGAGAAAGGGGGGGGATTGATCAATCGATGAAAGAGGCTGAAGCACTAAAGGATCAATTGGCAAGGTCGCTGTCAACAATAAAATCTGCACTTCGAGCGCTAAGATCCGATCTGAACTCTAATTCGACTGTGTCAAAGGCTGGTATTAGACTGCAGTTGCAAATTGAAATGGAGCTCGAAGAACTTACTAAGTTTGAAGAAAGCTATGATCGGGCACTCGCCGATCTCGGCGCGCTGTCGAAACGGTTCTTCGACAATCAAAAAGCCCGGGGAATGATGTCGGGTGATCATTACTCATCCGCTGACCTTGCTAAGTATTCACTCTTCGAAAGAATGTTCCGTGCCAATATCAGTGCATTCGACTACCACAGCGCGGCAATCGAAGACATTGAGTTCAACAGAGAGAACCTTCTTCCTTACCTTGCCAAAATTGAGCTCAGAGAAATCAATGGTCAAAGACAACCATTCAATTCTGCAGCTTACAACGATCAGTTAGCATCAAGTAATGGAAGAGGCGACGACAGCCCAAAAGGTAAAGGCAATATTGCGAGAGAGTCCAGCGCCAGCGATTTTGTTCGTTTGATATGGAGCTATCTGCTTTCCATCTACCAAACTTCCTCTCACCATACTGTCAATGGCAACCACTTGGGATTCCTATTGCTTGACGAGCCTGGACAGCACTCAATGGCAACCAAAAGCCAACAGGCACTCTTTCAGTTACTGTCATCTGAGAATGGATTGCAAAGCATTGTAGCTGCCTCGTTTGATGACAGTGAAGCTACTTATAGAGAGGCAACCTCTAATGTTGAGTTCAAACTTATTAAGTTGGGGGATAAATCGATTTTGCCAATTCATTAATTTGACTGGGAACATTTGGTGGTTTGCAGTCTTAATGTAAAAGGATTTTTTATAGTGGCTTGTTTTGAGCTCTTGAAGGTTTTAATGACGTTCGCCCCTGGGTTTTAGAGTGCTAAGTTTATAAGTCCTTTGAGTTTGGAAAAGGAAGGGTGAGCTGAATGAAGTTTTTAGATGATATATTACAATCAATCTCTGGCAACACGAAAACAAAGGTCGAAGATCCATTTATTGGCGCTTTTTTAGGGTCGTGGATAATCTGTAATTGGAGTAGATTGGCAATCCTAATATGGGGTGACGGCACCGCTGCGGAGCGAATCAAAGCTCTCGTTGATTACTTCAAAAATACTGATTTTCTCGGGTGGAATACAGTTTTTGTAATCCCTTTGTGCATGGCGTTGCTATTTTTGTTTGCGTTCCCTTGGGCGTCGCTTGTGCTGAAATCTTTACAGAGATTCGCCGGTGAACGTTTGCATCAGCAGGCTGTATCGATTGAAGTTGCCAAGGTTAAACAGCGGGAGGTATTAAATAAGCAAAAATTACTAGCAGATCCTGAAAAGAGGTTTTTAGAACAGAGTGTTCAGCTAGATATTGACCGTCGTAAGGAAATAATCGAGCAATTGAAGCTAAGAGGCATAAAGCGAAAAGAGCAAGCGGAGGCTGCGGTAGCAGCGTCGGAAACAGCTTTAGCCTCAGCGAGGGAAGCCAAAAGTCGCGCTAATCAAGAAGACTTAGAAGAAGAGAAAAAACAAAAAGGTGCGATGCTTGAACGACAGCGGTTTAACGTGGCAAGTGCTCGGCTAAAATCAGCGCAGGCATCAAATCGTTTCCCATCGTCCTATAGTTTTATGCTGGCGATAGAAGAGAGTCTCAAGGAAGACGGTGTTCAGTTATCTCTAGCGGGTTTAGGAGAGACCGTCGCGATGGTTTTTGGCTACGAAAATTTTCACTCCTTAATCAATGACGAAAATTTTAATAACGAAAGGTTGTCAAAAGTTTCATATATTTACTATGACCCCAAAGAGTTTGCGGTAGCTCTCGAAGCAATTGTGCAGGACGAAAAGTCTGACAATGAAAATCTAGAATCTGATCTTCTTTTCGATCACGTAATATCAGTCTTTGAAAGTTTAGACTATAAAATGCTCGCCGAGGATCAGGTGGAGGAGGTTTGTAGGGATGTTTGCGACAATGTTAAGTACGATTTACTAAATGGCGATGAATTCTCTGGTCCTATTGCAGAGTCTGATTCTATTTTTGATGAAATTGAAATTGGTGACTTGGAAGGAGTTGTATTTGATAATGGTTTGAGTGTAAGTTTTTCGGGCTCCGCAAGTGGCTCTCATAGGAAGGATGATGAGCTTCCTGGTCGTGATATTGGGTTTAGTATAGAAGTAACAAGTGCTGTGTTACTCGGTGCGAGAGCTTTGGGTGAATTTGAAGTTGGTGAGGTTTCGGCAAGATTGATTGACTATTATTATGATGCTGAAGAAGATTCTGGCTCTATTTAAATAGTCATGGGTTGGTTTTTATTTAAAATTAGGTGTTTTTCAGAAATAGGTCAGTCCCATTTTTTTGCCGTCTGGATGGCATAAAGCTGCCAATGTACCGTTTGATGATAGTTGGAATATATGAGAAGAGTTGCGATTTTTCTGCGAAGGACGGGGTCACTTAATAAGTTTCGAGCTGCCATTCTTGGCGCGCTCAGAGCGGATGTTGTTGATAATGCGTTGTTGTGTAGTGGTTTTTTTCAAGATGATGCAAAGTATTCTGCCGGTGCTGAATTTGACTTGGTTTCTCATAGAGATTGCAATTCATTAAAAATCACAACGCTCGGCTTGTATTCGTATAGTTGGAAGGCGCAGTACTCGAGTTTTTTTGAGCAGCTAAAAGCTCAGAATGCATGCACATGCTTTTCGGCTGTTCAGAAGCGAATTCCAAGTATGGGATGGCATGCAAAGGTGTTTTTGGCAAAGCAAGGTAATGTCCCGCTTGTTGGTATTGTTGGGAGTAGCAATATAACAAGGCGGGCCTTTGGTCTTGATAAAGACTTCAATTATGAATGTGATGTCGTGTTTTGGGATGAGACCGTGCCCGAAATCGATAAAGCTATATCTCTAGCAATTGGTGATCCTGGCGAGGTGTCCGATGTTATCGTTACCACTTACGACGAAAATCACCCCGCGAACCGACTCCCGCTACAGGTAAGGCTTTTATCTTTAGAGGCCGAAATTTTGTCCAAGGCGGTCGATTTTTAGCTTTTGAAGAGCGCTTAAATTTATTCGTTTTATTCGTGTTCGCCAAATGCTGAGGATGAAATGGGACCGATTCATTTGCTGAAAATAAATCTGATCCAATTGTTTTTTTTTATTGGAGCCTCTTAGCGTGAAGCTACATACCCCGCAAACATATCATCTTGAGCTGTTTGACGTTGGCCCATACCGACTTTCTTCGAATGGATCGAAATGCAAGTTCTCAAAACCCGCAAGTACCGAAAAGCATCCAAAGCTGTACACGTTGTCAGCAGCCGGCAAGCTCCTTTACGTGGGAGTCGCATCACAATCTATGTCTTCGCGCCTTTCGTTTGGTTTTCGTGCTAAGGGTAAAGGCGGCTATCACGGGTACAAGTGGAAAAAGTTAAGGCACAGATTAAATCTAAGTATTTGGACTGCCGAACTCGAAGGTGATATCACGTCGCTACGAGATCTGGAGACAGTAGAGGCAGAAGTCGCATTTTTATGCAGACAGCTTTCTGGTCAGTGGCCAGAGTTTCAACACGAAATTCACTTCTATCCTTCGTTTGACCTCCATAGGGACGCAGCTCAGAAAATTTATTTTCACGCTATTCAACAAGTTGCCTAGAAGCAAAGGATCAGTCGCGTTTGATTTAGAGGTTGCCAGTTAAGGCTGACAACCTCGGCCATTTTCTTTCTGACTATTGAGCTACAGCGATCAGCCGATCACGTCTTCACTTCAACATGATCCAACGCCTGATTCACCGCCAGTTCACTCAACATCACCAACTGCGCAATCCCGATCGCAGTCTTGCGATGTGCAGGCTCCAGCGTGGCGGCGAAGTTGTTGAGCATTTCGCTCGCCGATCCCAGTGATTCGCTGGCGTTGGCCAGCAGGGATTCGGTGTTGTAGGCCGGGTTGGCTAGGTACATGGGGTCGTGTTTGTGGTGGCTGCCCATGATGCGCTGTTGTGGGGTGAGGTAGTGGTCGAGGGCGCGTTCGGCGGCTTCGTTGAGGGTTCGGGAGTCGGGGAATTTGTAGGGGGAAACCGGATCGGTTTCGGGGGGATTGGGTGTCGGTTTGAACATAGATGAAACTCCTCATGCTTCAAAAAGGGAGGCCATCCAATTTCGCTACCAAACGAAGGTGGCGGCCATGCTCAGGTTGGTAGACCGGCACATGAGGAACCCGGCGCACCCGAAGGTGCCCTGTGCATGACCACCATAAAGCCGAGACGAAACGACGCCGCGAATGGTGATGCTGTGCAGAACTCATGTGCGGGCTACCAAACCCGATCACTGTTTTTCAGTGACCCGGAAACGATAAGACCCGCGCATTAGACGCACAAGCCGGCGGATTCTGGCGTAGTCGTAGGTAATGACGCAAGGTTGTGTAGCCTTGGGGACGTTACGGTTGGTGTCTTTTAAACGGGGTTTTGGGAGGGGGTAAACGGGTGGATTGAAGAGCGGCCCTCACCCCAGCCCTCTCCCGGAGGGAGAGGGGGCCGACCGAGGTGTCTTGCGCTTTACATCGACCTGAGAGATCGGGTTGATTATGGATTCAACGCGGTATGTGCAGGTTGGTGTAGATCCTTATGTGGGTGTCGGAAATGTCCCACGCCCGATTCATTTGCCATCGAGGGGGCCGACATTTAAGGCTGGCTCGGACTAGGGATTCTCGGGGCGGCTGAGTAACGTCTCCAGCCGAGCCAGCGGCGGCGCATCTTGGTTGCGGTCAAACACCTGAACTCCAACTTTGAGCAACCGCCCATTCTCTGCCGCTGCGATCACCTGCTCACACCGCAACAACAACTTCCCTTGATCACACTCCACCGCCTTAACCCCCATCGGCAACCGCCCCTCCAGCCGCAACTCCGCCATCCGACTCTGCGCCGCAATCATCGCAATCGACCGATCCCGCAAAACCCCGCTGCTCTGCGTCATCAACCCCGCCACGCGCACAGCTGCGGACATGGCCACGGCGATGATCGCCAGTGCGACGAGTACTTCAATCAGGGTGAATCCGGCTTGCGGGGAGGGGGTGCGCATCGGGGGCTCGGGCAGTCGGGCAGCCCTTGACGCTAACGCCCGTGCTTGACGGCTTGACGACGAAAACACCCGAGGATTTTCAACATCCCTGACATATCTTCTTGCAACACTGCGCGTCGAATCGAATCAAGCCAGGGAATGACGAGATGGATATCGCGCAATTCAAACAGCCCAGTCGACCGAGCCGGATGCCCCGTGGGCAGCAGGGTTTCACGCTGATCGAGATCATGGTGGTGGTGGTGATTCTCGGGATTCTGGCGGCGATGGTGGTGCCCAAGGTGCTCGACCGGCCGGATCAGGCGCGGGCCACGGCGGCAAAGCAGGACATTGGCGGGTTGATGCAGGCGCTGAAACTGTACCGCCTCGATCACGGCACTTACCCGAGCCAGAGCCAGGGCCTGAAAGTGCTGGTGGAACGGCCGGCCGATGCGAAGAACAGCAACTGGCGCTCGTACCTGGAGCGTCTGCCGAATGACCCGTGGGGTCGTCCTTATCAGTACCTCAATCCCGGTGCCAACGGCGAGATCGACATCTTTTCCCTCGGTGCCGACGGCCAGCCTGACGGCGACGGCGTGAATGCCGACATCGGTTCCTGGCAGTTGTAAGGCCGGTCATGAACAGCCAATCGAACCAGCAGGGGATGGCGATCATCAGTGCGCTGCTGATCGCGGCGGTGGTCGCGGTGATCGCTGCCGGCATGCTGACCCGCCAGAGCGTTTCGACCCGGGCGCTGGAAGCCGAACAACTGCGCGTGCAGGGCCGTTGGGTGTTGCACGGCGGGTTGGAGATCAGCCGGCAATTGTTGTGGGACGCCCGGCAGCGCGATCCGCTGACCCGACTCGACCAGCCGTGGGCGCAGCGGTTGAACACCCAGGGTTTCGAGGGGCGGCTGGAGGACGAGCAGGGCAAGTTCAACCTGCGCAATCTGGTGGCCAACGAGCGAATCGATGATGGGCAGGTGCAGGCGTTCGAGCGCTTGTGCGAGTTGATCGGTGTCAGCAGCGGCTTGAGCCGGCGCATCAGTCAGCGGGTGATCGGCTCTTATCCGCACCTGTTGAATGCCCAAGTGGTGGACAAGCCTGTGGCGAAAAACACCTTCGATAGCGGGCGCGCCACGTCGCCGTCCGCGTCGCGCAAACCACAATCGCCGACCTTGCCGATGCTGCGCACGCTTGACGATTTGCGCAGTGTCGACGGGGTCAACGATGCGCTGTTGGCGAAACTCTCGCCGTACCTGACGGTGATTCCGGCGACTACCTGGCTCAACGGCAACACGGCCACGGCGCCAGTGCTGGCGGCTTATGTGCCGGGGCTGTCGCTGGAGCGGGCGCAGGCGTTGATCAATGAGCGTGACGCCGGGCGCTGGTTCATCAATCGCGGGGATTTCGTCAATCGCCTGCGACTGCCGCAACTGGAGATCACCAGCGTCAAGGTCGGCATCACCAGCGATTGGTTCCGGCTGCGCGGGCAGGCGCGGCGGGATCAGCGGCGGGTGAGCCTCGATGCGTTGCTGCATCGCAGTCAGGATCGGTTGCCGCAAGTGATCTGGTCGCGGGTGGGCGTATGAGCCAGTTGCGCGTGAGTTTGCCGCCGCTGGCGGAGCTGAGTCTCGACAGTGATGTGGATTGCGCGTGGCTGGATCGTCAGGGGCAGGTTACGCGTCAGGAACGCATGCGGCTCGGCGCGCTGCCTAAGCAACCGCTGGTGTGTTTTCTGCACCCGTCGGACAGCCTGTTGGCGAGCATCGATTTGCCGCCGCTGCCCGCGAACAAAACCGCTGCCGCGGTGCAATGTGCGGCGCAGGCTTTGATGCTCGGCGACAGCGCGGAGATGCACATCGCCCACAGTGCCCGCAATGAAAGCGGCCAGGTGCAGATTGCCTGGGTAGCACGCAAGGATTTGCAGCGCCTCGGGCACTTCGGTTTGAACCTCAAAGGTCTGTACCCGGCGGCCTACAGCTTGCCGGTGATGGCCGGCGGCATCGGTTGCCTTCACGACGATCATCTGTTGCTGCGCCACGGCCCGAATGCGGCGCAGGTGCAGCCGATGATCGATGAAGCGTGGCTGCTGGAAACCGGTCTGCCGGCGCACTGGATCGGTGACGGCGCGCCGGAAGCGGTGCAATCGACATTGGCCGACACGCAACGTTGCTCCGGCCCGTTGCCGAATTGGGGCCTGCACGGCGGCCTTCAGCAACCGGGCACCGAACATCGCGGCTGGGGCAGGGCGCTCGGTTGCTGTGCGCTGGCGCTGGCGGTGTGGGTGATCGGTTTGAACCTGTACGCCGCTCGCGAGGCCGGGCAGGGCCAGCAGCTCAAGGCGCAGATGGCGCAGCGGGTGAAGCAGGCGTTCCCCGAGTTGCCGGTGATCCTCAATCCACTGCAACAGGCCCGTCAGCAAATCGCGGCTCGCCAGCAAGGCGCGGTGGATGCGCCGGGGCAGGATTTCACGCGGCTGGTGTTGCAGGCCGGCAGTGGCATGCCGTCGATGGCCGGCACGGTGCAGCGGCTGGAGTTTGTCGACGGCGCGTTGCAATTGAGTCTGCTGCCCGAGGCCCGGCGTTCGGGCAACGACAAGGATTGGCAAGGCACGCTGGCCCAGGCTGGCATCAGCATCAGCCCGAACGACGACGGCTGGGTCCTGCGCCCGGCCGGCGAGGCGACCGCCGCCACCGACAACGACGACAGCAGCGGAGCCGAAGATGAATAGCCCATCGCTTGCGAAATACCGCGCCGGTTGGCAGCGCTTCAACGCTCAGTTGCAGGCCCGTTGGCAGCCGTTGGCCGTGCGGGAAAAACGCATGGTCGTTGGCATGGCGGCGCTGGTGCTCGGGCTGTTTGTGTGGGTGGCGTTGATTCAGCCGCCGCTGAAGAAGATCGCCGCGTCACAAGTCGAAACGCCAAAACTGCGCGCCCAGGCCGAAGCGCTGGAAGTGCTGTTGCGCGACGTCAGTGTGCGCCCCGACGGGCAAAACCTGGAGCAGTCGATGCAACAGACCTTGCAAGCCAGCGGACT
This sequence comes from Pseudomonas fluorescens, assembly GCF_030344995.1. GTDB lineage: Bacteria > Pseudomonadota > Gammaproteobacteria > Pseudomonadales > Pseudomonadaceae > Aquipseudomonas > Aquipseudomonas fluorescens_BF. The sequence continues at coordinate 3,828,098 of NZ_CP128260.1, read as the reverse complement.
GGGCGGCCATTACCAATTGGCGGCCGCGTCCGCCGGCTGGCAGTTGACCTTCGACGCCGCACCCGCCGACGCCGTGCTCGACTGGCTGCTGAGCCAACCCCGGAATTTTTCACTGCAAGTGGTCGAGGCCCGTCTGCAACGCGCAGACGACGCCGCGACCGATGACACGGCCGGCACTCTGTCGGGCACCGTACGCATGGATCAGGCGCTGGGCGCTAAGGAAGCTTCATGAAGGGGTCAGGGTCCAAACGCATGGCGTTGCCGATGCTGTTGATGGCATTGAGCGCGTGCAGCAACACCACACCACCGAATCAACCGCCGCTGCTGGTGGACAGCGAACTCGGCCGGCCGCTGGCCAACACCCAGCGCAGTGGTGACGCGGTGCTCGACCGCGAGCGTGCGCAGGCCCAGGCCAGACCTGCGCCGAAGCAATTGCACAACATCACCGAACGCGCCCGCAGTGGCGGTTCCGCGCGCGGCACCACGTTGCCGGCCAATCCGTTGGGCGATCAACCGGTGACGCTGAATTTTGTCGACGCCGATATTCAAGCGGTGGTACGGGCGTTGTCGCGCTCCACCGGTCAGCAGTTTCTGGTCGATCCTCGGGTCAAGGGCAACCTGACGCTGGTCTCCGAAGGCCAGGTACCGGCGCATCAGGCTTACGACATGCTGCTGGCGGCGCTGCGCATGCAGGGTTTCAGCGTGGTGGATGTCGGCGGCGTGGCGCAGGTGGTGCCGGAGGCCGATGCCAAGTTGCTCGGCGGGCCGATCTACAGCGCCGACAAACCGGCCGGCAACGGCATGCTCACCCGCACGTTCCGCCTGCAATACGAGAACGCGGTGAACCTGATCCCGGTGCTGCGCCCGATCGTCTCGCCGAACAACCCGATCAACGCGTATCCGGGCAACAACACCATCGTCGTCACCGACTATGCGGAGAACCTCACGCGGGTCGCGCAGTTGATTCAAGGCATCGACACCCCTAGCGCCATCGACACCGACGTGGTGCAGATCCAGAACGGCATCGCCGCCGACATCGCGCCGATGGTTGCCGACCTGCTCGATGCGCCGGGCAACGATCCTACCCAGAAAATCGCAGTGATCGGCGACCCGCGCTCCAACACCATCATCATCCGCGCGGGCAGCCCCGAGCGTACGGAGCTGGCGCGCAACCTGATCTACAAACTCGACAACGCCCAGAGCAACCCGAGCAACCTGCACGTGGTGTATCTGCGTAACGCCCAGGCCGGCAAGCTGGCGCAAGCGCTGCGCGGATTGTTGACCGGCGAGAGCGACAGCGGCACCAGCGACAATGCGCGCTCGGTGCTCAGCAACATGGGCAGTTCCACTAACTCGGGCGGCGGGCAAAACGGCCAGAGCGGCACGCAATCCAACGGCTCCACTTCGACCACCAACAGCGGCAGCACTGGCGGCAGTTACGCTCAGGGCAGCAGCGCCACCAGTGGCAGCAGCAACGCGCAAAGCAGCGAGCAGAACGTGGCCTTCAGCGCTGGTGGTGTGACCATTCAGGCCGACGCGACCACTAACACCTTGCTGATTTCCGCGCCGGAACCGCTGTACCGCAACCTGCGCGAAGTCATCGATCTGCTCGACCAGCGCCGCGCGCAAGTGGTGATCGAAAGCCTGATCGTCGAAGTCGGCGAGGACGACGCCAGCGAATTCGGCGTGCAATGGCAGACCGGCAACCTCGGCGGCAAAGGCGTGATTGGCGGCGCCAACCTAGGTGGTTCGGGGATCAACGTCAACGGCAAGACCAGCCTCGATGTGCTGCCTCAAGGTTTGAACCTCGGCTACGTCAACGGCACCGTCGACATCCCCGGCATCGGCAAGATTCTCGACCTGAAGGTGCTGGCCCGAGCGCTGAAGAGCAAGGGCGGCACCAACGTGCTGTCGACGCCGAACCTGCTGACCCTGGACAACGAAGCAGCGAGCATTTTCGTCGGCCAGACCATCCCGTTTGTCAGCGGCAGCTACGTGACCGGCGGCGGGGGCACCAGCAACAACCCGTTCCAGACCGTGACCCGTGAAGAGGTGGGTTTGAAGCTCAACGTGCGGCCGCAGATTTCCGAGGGCGGCACGGTGAAGCTCGACATCTATCAGGAAGTCAGCAGCATCGACGAACGCGCCTCGGCGGCAGCCAATTCGGCGGGGATCGTCACCAGCAAACGCGCGCTCGACACCAGCATCCTGCTCGATGACGGCCAGATCATGGTGCTCGGCGGTCTGCTGCAGGACGGCTATAGCCAGAGCAATGACGCGGTGCCATGGCTGGGCAGCATTCCGGGGATCGGCGCACTGTTTCGCAACGAACGCCGCTCGATCACCAAGACCAACCTGATGGTGTTCCTGCGTCCGTACATCATTCGCGACAGCGCGGCGGGGCGCAGTATCACGCTGAACCGTTACGATTTCATGCGCCGCGCCCAGGGCGGTCTGCAACCGGAACGCAGCTGGGCGATGCCGGACATGCAGGCGCCGCAGTTGCCGGCCACCGCCCAAGGCGTGCCGGCACCGGTGTCCGGCCCGCGCGCGACCATCAAAGCGGTGCCGCTGCAATGAGCGCATTGCCTTACGCCTGGGCCAAGGCGCAGCGGATTCTGCTGCGCGACGGCGTGCTGACGGTGTGCCCGTCGACGCCAGGCTGGTCGATCACTGAAGTGCGCCGGCAGTTCGGCGCGGCCAGGCTTGAGCGAGTGCGCGATGACGAACTCGACGGTTTGCTCGCCACGGCTTATGCCGATACCGGCAGCGCGGCGGCAGTGGTTGGCGCGGCGGAAAACGAAGTCGACCTCGACCGCCTGATGCAGGACATGCCGGAAATCACCGACCTGCTCGACACCCAGGACGGCGCGCCGGTGATCCGCATGATCAACGCCTTGCTCACCCAAGCGGCCCGGGACGAGGCCAGCGACATTCACATCGAACCGTTCGAAACCCATTCGGTGGTGCGCTACCGGGTCGACGGAACCCTGCGCGACGTGGTGTCGCCGCGCAAGGCGTTGCACGGTGCGCTGGTGTCGCGGATCAAGATCATGGCCCAGCTCGATATCGCTGAAAAACGCCTGCCGCAGGACGGGCGGATTGCGTTGCGCGTAGCGGGGCGGCCGATCGACATTCGCGTTTCGACCGTGCCCACCGGCCATGGCGAGCGAGTGGTGATGCGTCTGCTCGACAAACAGGCCGGACGTCTGCATCTGGAAACCCTGGGCATGGACGCGCAGGTGCTGGCCAAACTCGATCACCTGATCCGCCAGCCCCACGGCATCGTGTTGGTCACCGGCCCGACCGGTAGCGGCAAAACCACCAGTCTGTATGCAGCGCTGGCGCGGCTCGATGCGAGCACCAGCAACATCCTCACCGTTGAAGACCCGGTGGAATACGACCTGCCGGGCATCAGCCAGATTCAGGTCAACGCCAAGATCGACATGACCTTCGCCCTCGCGCTACGCGCCATTTTGCGGCAGGACCCGGACATCATCATGATCGGCGAAATCCGCGATTTGGAAACCGCGCAGATCGCGGTGCAGGCTTCGCTGACCGGTCACCTTGTACTCGCGACGTTGCACACCAACGATGCGGTGTCGGCGGTCAACCGCTTGGTCGATATGGGCGTCGAGCCGTTTCTGCTGGCGTCGTCGATGCTCGGGGTTTTGGCCCAGCGCCTGGTGCGACGGTTGTGCAATCAGTGCAAACAGGAAGACCCGGCGACGCCCGGCACCTGGCGCCCGGTGGGTTGTGCGGCGTGCAATCACACCGGTTACAGCGGCCGTACCGGCATTCATGAGTTGTTCTGTATCGACGACGACATTCGCACCCTGATTCACCAAGGGGCAGGGGAGCAGGCGTTGCGTGCAGCGGCGAGCAAGGCCGGGATGTTCAGCCTGCGTGAGGACGGCGAGCGCTGGATTCGCAGCGGTGCCACGGCGCCGGAAGAAATCCTTCGTGTGACACGGGACGCCTGATGAATCGCTATCGTTTTGAGGCCGCCGATGCCAGCGGCAAGATCGAATCCGGGCATCTGGAAGCGGACAGCCAGGGCGCCGCGTTTGGCGTGCTGCGCGGTCGCGGCTTGACGGCGTTGTCGGTGGAGAAGGAGAGCAACGTCTCCCAGCATGGTGGCGGTGGATTGTTCAGCGCCAAACTCTCGGACAACGATCTGGCCTGGGCCACCCGGCAACTGTCGAGCCTGCTCGGCGCCAGTTTGCCGCTGGAAGCTGCACTGAGTGCCACGGTCGAACAGGCCGAGAAAAAACACATCGCCCACACCCTCAGCGCCGTACGCGCCGATGTGCGCAGCGGTATGCGCCTGGCCGAAGCGCTGGCGGCGCGGCCACGGGATTTTCCGGAGATTTACCGGGCGCTGATTGCGGCGGGCGAGGAGTCCGGTGATCTGGCGCAGGTGATGGAGCGGCTGGCGGATTACATCGAGGAGCGCAACACCCTGCGCGGCAAGATTCTCACCGCGTTCATCTATCCGGGCGTGGTCGGGCTGGTGTCGATCGGCATCGTGATTTTCCTGCTCAGCTACGTGGTGCCGCAGGTGGTCAGCGCGTTTTCCCAGGCGCGGCAGGATCTGCCGGGGCTGACGCTGGCGATGCTCAATGCCAGTGATTTCATCCGCGCCTGGGGCTGGCTGTGCGCAGGCGTCATGGCCGGTGCGTTCTGGAGCTGGCGCCTGTATCTGCGCAACCCGGCGGCGCGATTGAGTTGGCATCATCGGGTGCTGAAGCTGCCATTGATCGGGCGGTTTGTGCTGGGGCTGAACACTGCACGGTTCGCCTCGACGCTGGCGATTCTCGGCGGTGCCGGGGTGCCGTTGTTGCGGGCACTGGAGGCGGCTCGGCAGACCTTGTCGAATGATCGTCTGAGCCTGAGCGTCAATGAGGCCACCGCCAAGGTGCGAGAGGGCGTCAACCTGGCGGCAGCGCTGAAAGTGGAGAACGTGTTCCCGCCGGTGCTGATTCACCTGATCGCCAGCGGCGAGAAAACCGGTGCGCTGCCACCGATGCTCGAGCGTGCGGCGCAGACCCTGTCTCGCGATATCGAACGCCGGGCGATGGGCATGACCGCATTGCTTGAGCCGCTGATGATCGTGGTGATGGGCGGGGTGGTGCTGGTGATTGTGATGGCGGTGTTGTTGCCGATCATCGAGATCAATCAACTCGTGCAGTAGTTTTCTCAACTTTTTTTACCGGCGCCAGATCTCACCCGAGCGCGAAAAACAGCATCCTCGGGTTCTCCTTTCTGTCATCTGCAACGGCCCTTCAAGGGCTGTGGCCGATTCCCTCGAAAAGCCCGCCACAGACACTCCGCACAACCCCCGGAACACCCGAGAAAATCCCTCGAAAATCACCTCGCACCTCCCGAGGTTTTTTCCTTTATCTGTCACCGGAAACTGCGAATTTCTCAGTGCGACTTAACCACGGACCCCGCTTGCGAAGGTCAGCGGTGAGTCCTCCCAGTGTCATGCAAGTCCCCTGAAAACCTGTGTTCACAACCAACGTTGAAAAGGAGATTCTTCATGTTCAAGCGCACTCTGATCGCAGCTTCCCTGACCGTCGCTGCCCTGGCTTCCGCTCAAGCCATGGCCGTTACCGGTGGTGGTGCAACTCTGCCAGCCGCTCTGTACAAAGGTTCATCCGACAGCATCCTGCCAGCCAACTTCAGCTACGCAGCCATTGGCAGCGGCGGCGGCAAGACCGCTTTCCTGACCAACAACCCGGCTGGCTTCAGCACCACTGGCACTGTGCACTTCGCCGGTAGCGACTCGATCCTCAGCGCTTCGGAACTCAGCACCTACAGCAGCACCTACGGCGCTTCGTTCGGTCCGCTGATTCAACTGCCTTCGGTTGCCACTTCGGTTGCCATCCCTTACAAAAAATCCGGTCAGACCGCTCTGAACCTGACCAGCGCTCAACTGTGCGACGTGTTCTCCGGCGCCAAAACCACTTGGGGTGCTCTGTTGGGCACTTCCGACACCACCGCCATCCGCGTTGTTTATCGCAACGTTTCCAGCGGTACTTCGGAAATCCTGACCCGTCACCTGAACGCCGTCTGCCCGACTCAGTTCGCCACCAACACCACCTTCACCGCCGCTCGTATCGGTGGCATCGCGCTGCCTTCGAACTGGGTCGGCGTTGCCAACACTTCCGATGTCGCCACTGCCGTGAACGCCGTTGACGGTTCCATCGGTTACGTCGGTCCGGACGGTGTTGACGCCACCAGCAACGCTGTTGTTGCCCGCGTCAACGGTGTTCAGCCGACTTCGGCCAACGTCAACCTGGCACTGGCATCGGTTTCCGCTCCTTCGACCGCTGCCCAGGCTGCCAACCCGGCCAACTGGTCGCCAGTGGTTGCCAACCCGGCTCTGGGTTACAAGCTCGCGGCCTACACCAACTTCATCTTCGGTCAGTGCTACAAGGATGCAGCCGTGGCCGCCGACGTCAAAGCCTTCCTGACCAAGCACTACAGCATCCCGGGCAACAACGCCGCGACTCAGGCTCACAAGTTCGTCGCTGTACCTGATTCCTGGAAAAACGCTGTAACCGCCAACTTCATCACCAACACCTCGGGCAACAACCTGGACATCAACAACGCCAGCGTCTGCAACGCTATCGGTCGTCCTTTGTAAGCTCGCGCAGTCGTAACAGAAATGGCGGCAACCTTCGGGTTGCCGCCATTTTTTTTGGCTGGATACACCTCAATCATGAAGTTTGTGTGACATCCGTTCGGTCGCGCCCTTCGCCAACTGCCTATGTCGTAACAGCAGGTTTTTGCTGGCCTGCGGCCTTGTGTGGCAATCAAAAAGGATCTCGTAGTGATGCTCGCTCGCCCATCCCGTCGTCGTACCAACGTTCTGTCCTCCAAGCGTGAAACCGTCGAGCCGTCGCTGTGGCTGCTCAAGCCGTTGGCGCACGCGGTGGCGTTGTGTCTGGTGGCGGGCAGTGCGCAGGCGCAGACGGCGTTCAGTTCGGGCTGGTTTGCTGCAAAAGGAGCGGCGCAGCAGGCCGCAGCAGCGCGTCCGAGCGTGGGTGGCTTGCCGGGCATGACACCGCCGCTGGCCCAGCAGCAGAAGGCCAATGCGCAGTTGCAGCGCTCGATTCAGACCCTGAACAACACGGTTGCTGCGATTGCCGCGCAACAGGCGGCGCAGGCTGCCGGGCGCGCCGCCGCATTGGGTACGGTGCAGTTCGTACCGGACGGTCTGGGCGAGGGCGGTCTGAAAGTCGACAACAGCCTGACCCAGGGCTGGCAGAACGCGAAGGGCCCGCAGCAGACCCAGGTCGATGGCAAGACCACGGTGAAGATCGAGCAGACCGCCGACAAGGCGATTCTCAACTGGGAAACCTTCAACGTCGGTCGCAACACCACGGTCGATTTCGCCCAGCAGTCGAACTGGGCGGTGCTCAACCGGGTCAACGATCCGAACGCCCGGGCCAGCCAGATCCAGGGCCAGATCAAGGGCAACGGCACGGTGATGCTGATCAACCGCAACGGCATCGTGTTCAGCGGCAGCAGTCAGGTCAACGTGCGCAACCTGGTGGCGGCAGCGGCGAATATCACCGACATCCAGTTCCGTGATCGTGGCTTGTACTTCGACAGCACCGGCACTCAGCCGACTTTCACCGACGCTGCCGGCAAGGTGCTGGTGGAGCGCGGAGCTTCGATTGAAACCCACAAACCGGCAGCTTCTACCGATGCCGGTGGCTATGCACTGCTGCTCGGCAACGAAGTGCAGAACGACGGCAGCATCAACACTGCCAAGGGCCAGACCGTGCTGGCCGCCGGTGACCGTTTCTACATCCGCAAGGGCTCGGGCACCGAAGGCAATGCGCTGTCGACCACCTTTGGCAGCGAAGTCATTCCCGGTTTCAAGGCCGGTGCCGTGGCAGGCAAGGTCAGCAACAACGGATTGATCCAGTCCGCCACGGGCGACATCACCCTGACCGGTCATGAGGTCGTGCAAAACGGCGTATTGCTCGCCAGCACGTCAGTGGCGACGCGGGGCACGATTCACCTCTCCAATCCGATCTCCGATACCAACGGTAGCGTCACGCTGGGGCAGGGCAGTGCCACGGCGATCATGCTCGACAGCAGCGACATGACCGCCCTCGACAGCCAGCATCAGGCCGCGTTGACAGGCGTCACGGCCAACAACCGGATCCGTGGCGACCAGTCGCGCGTCGAGATTCAGAGCGGTGGCAGCGTCGAGTTCCAGAACGGCTCGATCACCCTGGCCACCGGCGGCCAGGTCGCGGTCAGCGCACAGCGCCGCAGTCTGGTGCGTGACGGCGCGATGATCGATGTGTCCGGTGCCATCGGCGTCAAGGTTGCAATGGAAAACAACAGCATCAAGATCAACGTGCAGGGCAACGAGCAGCGTGACGCCTCGGTCAACCGCGAGAAAGGCGCGCTCAACAGCAACGACATCTGGGTCGATGTACGCGAGCTGGTGTATGTGCCGGCCGGCACCAACGGCTATGCCACGGATCGCTGGTACACCGCCGGTGGCTTGTTGGAAGTCGGTGGTTATCTCGGCACCCAGGGCCACAGCGTCGGCGAGTGGATGGCTCAGGGCGGCACGGTGAGTTTCGCCGGCAACGACGTGGTCACCGAGAAAGGTTCGCTGGTCAACCTGTCTGGCGGCACCCTGGATGTGCAGAGCGGGCAGATCCGCCAGAGCTGGCTGCGCGGCGACGATGGACGCTTGTATGAAGTCTCCCGTGCACCGGGGGATCTGCTCTACACCGGGCTGTACAAAGGTTATGAAGACAACAGCGAGCGCTGGGGCCAGACCAGCTACTTCTACAACCCGCTGATCGCTCCGCGTTCACGTTTCGAGTCGGGTTACACCGTGGGTCGTGATGCCGGGCAACTGTTGATTTCCACGGCAAACGCCGTGCTCGATGGGCAGATGATTGGCGACGTGTATCAGGGCGAGCGGCAGAATCAGGCGCCGAAACCGGTGCTCGACGGCTATCAACAGAGTCAGACCGCGCTGGCCCGGCGTGCGCAGTTGATCGTCGGCAGCTACGACCCGACTTTTGTCGCGGCGTCGAATGGGCTGCTCTACACCCTCAATCCATTGCTCGATCAGGTACAGATCGGTGGCAAGCGCCCGGTCGCCGGCAACGATCTTGATTTGACCGGCGCGGTGTCCGATACCCGCAAGGGCAAGCTGTATCTCGATAACGATCAACTCAACGGATTCCGCCTCGGTGCGCTCAAGGTCTCTGCCAAGGATCAGATCGCCGTTGAAGGTGCGCTCGCGGTCGATAGCGGTGGCGACGTCACCCTGTACGCCCCGGATGTGCAGGTCGGCGCCGACCTGACCGCTCGCGGGGGCAGTCTGCGTCTGGGCAACGTACTCAATCAGTTCAATGGTGGCGCAAACACCGACACTCGCCTGGCTGCCAAAGCCGACAAAACGACGCAAACCCGCATCGCCGAGGGCGTGCTTCTCGACACCCGAGGCCTGTGGAGCAACCTGCGCACCAACCCGGACGATAACGCCAGCCTCGCGTATCTGAACGGTGGCCTGATATCGATCCGCAGCAGCGGCGATATCGACGTCGCTGCCGGCAGCCTGCTCGACGTTTCTTCCGGTGGCGCTGTGCTCGCCAATGGCAAGACCCGGGGTGGCAAGGGCGGTGACCTGACACTGGAGTCGAGCGCCATTTCCGCGCCAGGCAAAACGCATCTGAACCTCGATGGCGAACTGCGCGGTTACGGCGTCACGGGCGGCGGCACCCTGACGGTGCAGGCCAACAGAATCCTTGTCGGGCAAACGGATAAAGCCCTGGCGGACAACACCCTGCAACTGTCCACCGACCTGTTCAGCAAGGGGTTCTCCGCCTACAACCTGATCGGTCTCAGCGGGCTCGACGTTGCCGAAGGCGCCGCCATTGACGTGAACATGCCGGTCTACCGTTTCGGCGATGCGGCACCGAACGAGGTCAGCGGCGTTGATCCGCGAACGGCGCTGGAGCTGTGGACTCCGACACTGTTCCAGGAGAACCCGACCAAGGGCGTTCTGACCCAGCGCGCCGGTGCCAGCCTGATGTTGCAAGGTGGCGCGACGCTGGACGACCTGATCAATGCCGCCAACAGCACGTTGACGCTGGGCCGTGGCTCGCGCATCAGCGTCGACCCGGGACAAAGCATCAAGTTGCGTGGCGCCGGGCAGATCACCGTCGATGGTGAGCTGTATGCAAGGGGCGGCACGATTGACATCCGCCAGCAACAATTCGGTTCGATCAAACCGGCGACGTCCATCCTGGTTGCCGATCCGAAGGCCCATGACCGTTCAATCTGGATCGGTGAACAGGCCGTGCTGGATGTATCCGGACAAGTCAGTACCGCAACGGACGTTCTGGGGCGCACTTATGGTCAGGTGGGCAAGGGCGGCAGCATCGTCATTGGCGGCGAGATCGACTCGAAACTCGCCACAGCCACTGCCGCCGATGCTTACGTGATCGTGCGACCAGGCGCACGGCTGGATGCCTCGGGTGCAGAGGCGTTGCTCGATATCGCCGGCCAGGGTCCGACCCGCATCGCCACTGACGGTGGTCGCATCAGCCTGAGTTCTTACAACGGTCTGTTCATCGACGGCAGTCTGCGTGCGGTGGCGGGTGGTCTCGGGGCTGCTGGAGGACGTCTGGACATTGCCCTGGAATCGCCGTTGTACGCAGACTCTGCGGATAACAAGGTGCGAGCGCCAAGGGAGATGATCATTGCTCAAGGCGCGGCTGATCAGCGATTGGAATCGGATCTGGAGCCCGGCCATAGCGCTGACGGTTTACGTTATGGTCAGGCGCGCTTGAGTGCCGATGGTTTGATGAGTGGTGGTTTCGATAACCTGAGCCTGCTCAGCAACGGTCTGTTGTCGTTCGACGGTGACGTCAATCTGCACATGAATCAAAGCCTGAGCCTGTATGCGGGCGCCTTGTCTCTGGCCGAGTCGTCGAACGATGCAACGCGTGTCGATGTCAGCGCGCCTTATCTGCGCCTGTCCGGAGTCGGCACCTACTACGGCATTGTCGGTAAGGTTCGACCTCAGGCAACACTCAATCCGACGACCCGACTGTCAGAGGCCCGGTTCAACGCATCAGCGAATTTGCTGGATCTGAGCAACGGTCTGTCGTTCGGTACCCAGGGCGTGATCCGGCAAGTCAGCGGACCTGCCGCTGAATACAGTCGCCGGGCGTTTGGCCAGGTATCGCTCGACAGCAGCGGTGACCTGCGTTTCCTGGCACAGACCGATGGCGCGGAGAAGACTCGCCTGTGGACGCCGGGTGACTTGAACCTTGGTGCTGCACAGATCTATCCCGCCAGCGGCGTCCAGGCTGAGGTGCGTGTCGGTTATCAGGGCTCGATTACAGCGCCGGCGCACACGTTGCGCATCAGTGGACGGGGTGCGGCGCCGGTTGCATTGCCGTACTCGGTGTTTGGCAAGTTGAGTCTGTTTGGCGGGTACGTCGAGCAGGGCGGGGTGATTCGCGCACCGCTGGGCCAGATTTCTCTGGGCGACGATCTGTTGACCCAGACCCGCGAGGTTCATCTGCTTCCCGGCAGCCTGACCTCGGTCAGCGCTGCCGGCCTGGTCATGCCGTATGGTGGCACCACCGATGGCATCGACTACCTTTACAACGGCAAGTCCGTCGCTCTTGAGGGGATCACGGGCGAGAACACAGGCGTGGCAATCCGCTCGCAATTCATTGACGTACAGAACGGCGCGGTCATTGACCTTTCGGGCGGTGGCGATCTGCGCGGCGCCGGTTTCATTTCGGGGCGTGGCGGCTCGACCGATGCGCGCTTCAACCCGCTGGTACGCAACGCCGCTGACGGTACGTTCAGCTTGCCGGGGCTGGCAAGCAACCCTGTCTACGCCATTGTCCCTGGCAATCAGAGTACCTACGCGCCCGTCCTCGCCGAAGCCGGTGCGGTGGACCCGCGTATCGGCCAGCAAATCACGCTGGAGGCTGGTGTTCCGGGGCTGCCGGCGGGCACCTACACACTGTTGCCTTCTACTTTTGCGCTATTGCCCGGTGCGTTCCGGGTCGAGGTCAATGGCCAGGTCGCACCAGGCACGACTGCGGGCACATTGCGCAACGGTTCCTGGACCAGCAATGCACAGATGTCGATTGCCAATACCGGCCTGCGCGACAGTCTGGCCAGTCAGGTCATTCTGACTTCGGCTGATGTGTTGCGCCGTTACTCGCAATACAACGAAACCGGATTCACTGCATTTATCCAGAGCGATGCCGCGCGCCGTGGCGTGCCAAGGGCGCTGGCACCGATGGATGGCAAGACGCTGGATTTGCGTCTGGTCGCTGGCGGCAAGCAAGACATTGCGCTGGAGTTCGCGGGTAGCGCGTTATTCGCAGCCGCCGAAAGCGGTAGGGTCGGCACAGCGGTGGTACGCAGTGGCAACGCCGGTGCAGATTTTGAAATCCTGGGTGCAGGGCATGTGCCCACGGAAGGTTTCAAAGGCGTCTCGCTCTATGCCGATACCCTGAACAACCTGAATGCAGGACGTCTGACCGTCGGTGCCATGCCGAATGTGCGATACACCGTGGAAGGTAATCTCATCAGTTTCCTGGGGAATAACTCCAGCATCGTTCTGCGTGAAGGGGCCGTGTTGTCGGCGCCGGAAGTCCTGTTGCGCACAACATCGGGCGCCGGCGGCATAACGGTCGAGGCGGGGGCGGGCATCAATACGCTGGGGCGCGGCAATGTCGCCTATGACTCCGCGGATGGCTATCTCTATAAACCGGGGGCCGCCAGCATGTTGCTGGTGTCCAACGGCTGGACCAATGTGTTGGCACCCGACCTCGGCAGCGGCGGCAACGTGCATATCGGCACTTGTGCGTCTGAGGCATGCAGCAACCCGGCGCTGCTTTATTCCAATGGCAGCATTACCGCCGCCACCAACGATCAGTTCGAGCTGGGTGAGGCCGTACGTTTCGGTACCCGGAATCTGGCGCTCGCCGTTGGCGCGGTGAATGTCGGTAATGCAGAGTCGCTGGCGGCGGCAGGCAACCGCGTACCCAACGGCCTGGTACTGAACCCGAATGTGCTTGACCGCCTGTTACGCGGCGACACCCAGTATGGTGCGCCAGCCCTTGAAACCCTGAGTCTGACCGCGCGCGATGCAATCAACTTCTTTGGCAGCGTAACCCTGGATACGGTGGATCCGAAGACCGGTCAGAGCAAGTTGCAGAATCTGTTACTCGTGACACCTGCGATTTACGGCTTGGGCGATGCCAATGATGTGGCGACCATCCGTACCAACAATCTGATCTGGAACGGTGCCACTCAAACCCCGGGCACGGTGATCAAAGAGGGGGCCGGCACCGGAAAGGGGACGCTGGATATTCAGGCGCAACGGATCGAGCTGGGTTACGGGCCGATGCCACAGCCCAATGGTCTGGATCAGAACAATCGTCTGGCACTGGGTTTTGCCAACGTCAACCTGAGCGCCAGCGAGCGCATCACCGCCAATCACAAGGGGAGTCTGGCGGTCTATCAGGAGCAGGGCACCTACGATCCGCTCAAGGGTTACAGCTACAGCGGCGGCAATCTGAATCTGCGCACACCATTGCTCACTGGCGAGGCGGCATCGGTGAGCCTGCTCAAGGCCGGCAACAGCCTGACCTTGAGCGGCGCCGGGGCTGCCGGCGTGGCCAATGCGCTGGGGGCGGAGTTGAACCTTGAAGCCCGTGACGTCGTGCTCGACAGCCGTATCGCATTGGCCAGCGGCAAGCTGACGGTGAAGTCCGAGGGCGATCTGACGCTGGGCAGCGGAGCCGTGCTGGATATGGCCGGGCGCACCTTGCCGTTCAACGATGTCAGCAAGTACAGCTGGGGCGGCGATGTTTCGCTGTACAGCGCCAACGGCAATATCCGTCAGGCCTCGGGATCGCGCATCGATCTGTCGGCGCAGAACAATCAGGCCGGTAATCTCAGTGTCGTCGCACTGGCCGATGCGGCCGGGATGGTCGATCTGCAAGGCGAGATTGTCGGCGGCAGCAGCGGTTACTACGACGCCGGTGGCACATTGGTGCCGTACAAGGCTGGGGGCGTGGACATTCGCGCGCAGCGGCTGGGCGGTGACGCCTCCGAGCAGTTTGCCGCGCTCAACCAGCGCTTGAACGCCGGTCAGGTGTTCGGCAGCCGCAGCTTGCAGCTCAAGCAGGGCAACCTGGTAATCGGCGACGGTCTCAAGGCTGGCGAGATCAATGTGTCGGTGGACAATGGCAGCCTGACGGTGGCCGGTCTGATCGATGCCAGTGGCGAACGTGTCGGCAGCATTCGTCTGTCGGCGAAAAACGGTCTGACCCTCGCGGGTAACAGCGTGCTCGATGCCCATGGTCGCGTGCTGCGGGTCGACAGCTACGGCAAGATCATCGATGCGCCGAACCGTGCCACGGTCGAACTCGGTTCCGGCGATGGCGTGCTCACACTGGCGTCCGGCGCACGCATCGACCTGCGCCACGGCACCGATGCCGTGCCCGGTTTCCTTGCGGGGCAACACGATGGAATGCTGCGCGGCACGCTGGAGCTGAACGCGCCACGTCTGGGCAACAATGACATCGCCATCGACGCCAGTGGTGCACTGACCATTCAGGGCGCGCGTTCTATCGGGCTCAATGGCATGCGCCGTTATACCGATGCCCGTGATGGTGTCGATCAGGCCGTCAGCGGGCGGCCGTATCAGGTCATCGATCAAGCCATGCTCGATCGCATCCACGGTGACAGCAACAATTTCATCAATGCTGCGCTGGGCAACAGTGACCTGCTGCAGCGCAAACTCGCCGGATTGAATAACGCCACCTACGCCGATGCATTCCATCTGCGGCCGGGCGTGGAAATCGCCAGCAAGTCTGCCGATGGTGATCTGGTGGTGGAGGGCGATCTGGACCTTTCGGGTTACCGCTACGCCAGTCTCAATCCGCACACGCGGCTGAACCCTGCCGTTTACGGTTCAGGGGAGGCCGGCAGCCTGGTGATCCGTGCCGGCGGCAACCTCGATATTTACGGCAGCATCAACGACGGCTTCGCCCCGCCACCTGAAACCGCCGATGATGCCGGTTGGAAACTGATTGCCGGTGTGCAGCCGTTTGGCGGCGATCTGATTGTTCCGGGCACCGGTGTTTCGCTGGCCGAGGGAACGAGGTTCCCGGTGGGTGCAACGCTGAACTATGACGTGGCGATTCAGAGTGCGACCTTCGCCAGCGGTACGTTGCTGCCAGCTCAGGTGACCTTGAAAGAGTCCTATACCTTCAGCGCCGGTACAGTGCTGGCTGGCGCCATTCACGACCAGAACGGCAATCTGCTGTACGCCGCAGGAACATTGCTCGGCGACAGCGTGACCTTGCCGGCCACTACGCGCCTGGGTGCAGGCATTCGCCTGAACAAGGCGACCTTGCTGGACGCGATGACCTGGCCCAAGGGTGTGCCGCTCCCGGGGACTGTCGATGCAGACACCGGCAACACTGGCGGCGTTCTGTTGAGCGGTTCACTGGCCTTGTTGCGCGGGTCGCTGATTCCGTCAATGACGGACGTGAAGCTGGCCGACGGTACGTCACTGATCGAGTTGCGCCCGTTCAACGGTACGCAGCAGGGCAAGAACTGGGCAGTGGCGAGCATGTTGCCGTCGGGCAGTGCGTCGTGGTCGATGCGTGTGGTGGCCGGTGCCGATCTTGAGGCCGCCGATCACCGCATGGTCAAACCGGTGACCAGCGAAGGCAATTTGCGACTGGCGGATACTCACTATGGCGTGACGGTCACTCAGGGTGCCGCGAAGCTGGTCTGGGCCGTCGGCAACCAGTATGGCTTCCCCGCCTATGAACCGATCCCCGAGGAGTACCTGATTCTGTGCGAGATCGGCCCTGGCGATTGCGCGCCAATGGCACGCTGGGTCTGGGCACCTGGCAGCGGCATGGGCGCCGATTACGAGCCCGTTCCGGATGACTACCTGATCCTCTGCGAACTGATGCCGGAGTTGTGCCTGGAAAACAATCCGCAAAAATCCGCCAAGGCTCACACCCAGATGTTCAGTGTGCTGCGCACCGGTACGGGCGATCTCGACTTGATCGCGGCGGGCAATCTGAGCATGGATTCACCTTTTGGTGTGTACACCGCAGGGACGCAGTCGGCCAATGTCGATCCGCTCTATAACCAGAAACGCGGGCACCTTTCCGATACCAACTCGGTTCTGGGCAGCACGGGTGCCGACTACGAAAAATGGGTCAACGGTGGTACTGACAGCCTTTATCAGGCCTGGTATCCACAGCTGGGCGGTAACCTCACAATCAATGCCGGTGGATCGATTTCCGGCAACTCGGTAGGGCACAAGGAGCAAACCACGTCCGGCGGTTTCCGCGACCAGATCGCCAGCGTCGCCGTCGGCAACTGGCTGTGGCGCCAGGGGACAGGTAGCGCCGATGTTCCAACCGCCTGGTGGATCAACTTCGGCAGTTACATCACTCAGCCGATACCGGATGCAACCAGTACCGACCCGTACCTGGTCGGGTTTACCGGCTTTGGTACGCTGGGCGGCGGCAACATCAGTTTGCGCGCCGGGGCTGACGCGGGCCTGTTGAAGCCCATGGGGGATTCGAGAAACTACCTGCGCAGTCAAGGGCTGATCGTGGCCGTCGGCAGTACCGGCAGAATAGGCAGCGATGGCAGCGTGCAGATGACCGGTGGCGGTGACATGGATATCCGCATTGGCGGTCAGCTCAACCCGTCGCTGCAAGCTCGGGCGGGTGATACCGGAACGGCGCGACCGTTCCACGATCTGCAAGGTGCGCTGATCAACCTGCGCGGTGCGGCACAATTGAGTGGCGGGGCTGTGGGCGGGATTGATCTGCAATACGGCGCGGCCTCGCAATTCAATGACCCGCGTGAGACGCGCGCTTTCGATCCGTTTACTTCCACGCTCAGCAAAGCTTCCGGTGGCCTGGTGTTGATCCCCGGTGACTCGGGCATGAGCCTGAGCACCCGTGGCGATCTGGTGTTGGGCGGGGCTGGGGATCCGGGGCGAGTGAGCCAGCAGAACGCGAGCCCTGTTTTCGACAGCAATGGGGACCTCAAGAAAGGCGGGATCCTGAGTGGTTTTTCGTTGTGGACCGACCATACGGCAATCGACTTGTTTTCGGCGGGTGGCAATCTCACGCCCAGTACGCAGATCGCAGAGTTCGACGGTTCCAACAATCTGATCCGCGGACGAAACACTTCGCCTACGGACGGTCGATTCGTTTATCCCTCCATCCTTCGGGCAGTGGCGGGGCAGGGTTCCATTTATGCCGGTCCGTCTGCCGCTTTTGACGGCGGGCTTGGCAACAGCCCGCTTAAAGCCTATTCGTTGCTGCTGGCGCCATCGCAGTCAGGTCAACTGGAATTGTTGGCGGGTGATTCGATCTACGCGGGTGGCTATGCGATCAATCAATCCGGTGCCAGCCCTTTGGCCATCGCTACACCATTCAATCCGGCGTTCAATCGCTTTGATGCCAACTCGCCAGGCTCACTGGTGGCCAGCAATTACAGCCGCGACGGTGTTGTTCCGGACGGAAACACGCGTTACCCGTTGTTCGCATTCGGCCCCAACAGCTATTCGGGATTGAGCAACGTGCAGCAGCCTGCACGCTTCTATGCGTTGACCGGTGATCTTGTGGGTGTACGCACAGGTGAGACCTTGAGTTTCGAAACATCCAAACGCACCTGGTACGAAGCCGCAGGCCCCGTCTGGATGATCGCCGGTCGTGACATCGTCGCGTCCGGAACCAATCTTGGACAGCCAACCTCCGTGCAGCCGGAAGAGATGGGCATCAACCGTGAGAACATCAAGTCCACCGGCAACCTGTTCGTCCACAATGACCCACGAGACATCTCTCGCGTTTCTGCCGGTCGCGACATTCTCTACAGCAGCTTCGACATCGCCGGCCCTGGTGTCCTCGATATCAATGCCGGGCGCAATATCCTGATGGAGAACCGCGCCAGCATCACCAGCCTCGGCTCGCTGGTGGCAGGCGAAAAACAACCGGGCGCCAGCGTGGTATTGCAGGCCGGTGTGGGCGCGCAGGGACCGGACTACTCGCGGTTCATCGCCCGATACCTGAACCCGCAGAATCTCGCCGATCCGAATGCGTCCCTCAACGGGCAACCGGGCAAAGTGGCCAAGACTTACCTCGACGAACTGCAGAGCTGGCTGACCCTCGGCTACGGCTTCAGCGGCAACGCCGAACAGGCGCAAGCCTTCTTCGCTGCACTGCCAAGCGCCGAGCAGGCGATCTTCGCCCGTCAGGTCTACTTCGCCGAATTGCGAGCCGGTGGCCTGGAATACAACGACGCCGATGGCCCGCGCAAAGGCAGTTACCTGCGCGGTCGCAACGCCATTGCCTCGCTGTTCCCGACCGTCGATGTGGCGGGCAATCCGATCCGCTACGACGGTGACATCACGCTTTACGGCGGTGCCGGGGTCAAGACGCTGTTCGGTGGTGATATCCAGATGCTCACGCCGGGCGGCGGTCAGGTGTTCGGCATCGAAGGCGCGGCGCCGCCGTCCACGGCGGGGATCATCACTCAGGGCTCCGGCAACATTCAGCTCTACTCCGAGGGCAGCATTCTGCTGGGGCAGAGCCGGATCATGACCACGTTTGGCGGCTCGATTCTTGGCTGGTCCGCCGAGGGCGACATCAACGCCGGTCGCGGCTCGAAAACCACCGTGGTCTACACGCCGCCGAAACGCGTGTACGACACCTGGGGCAACGTGACCCTGTCGCCATCGGTGCCGAGCACCGGCGCCGGTATCGCCACGCTCAACCCGATTGCCGAAGTGGCTCCGGGCGACATCGACCTGATCGCACCGCTGGGCACCATCGATGCGGGCGAGGCGGGGATTCGCGTCTCGGGCAACGTCAACATCGCCGCGCTGACGGTGGTCAACGCCGCCAACATCTCGGTGCAGGGCAAGGCGACGGGTGTGCCGGTGGTCTCGGCGGTCAACACCGGCGCCATCACCTCGGCCAGCTCCGCTGCGTCGTCGGCGACCCAGGCAGCCGAAGACGTCGCCCGTCAGCAGCAAGCCGCCTCGCGCCAGAACCAGGCCTCGGTGTTCACCGTGCAGGTACTCAGCTTCGGCAACGAACAACTGGCCCCGACGCGCGACGGCGCCAGCCGCGCACCGACACCGGGCTACAACCCCAACAGCCCGGTGCAGGTGCTGGGCGCCGGGGCGCTGGATGAACAGGCGAAACAGCAGCTGACTGAAGAGGAGCGGGGACAGCTGACGTTGTAAAGGACTCTCGTGTAGTACGCTTCGGGCGGCCGTTTGGCCGCCCTTTTTTTATGTTGCTGAAGTTCGTGGGTATTGTCGTCGGGTGTGGACTAACGTCAGTATTTTGATGGGCCCGTTCACTCGATAGACGAGCAGATAGTTTGGATTGATCACCATTTCCCGAGTGCTTGGCACTCGACCGTACCGGTAACCATAGGGGATTGATGAAAGCCTTTGCGTTGCTGCACCCACCTTGCGTTGCAGAGCCACTGAAGCGTTTGAGTTGTATTGTTCAATGTAATCGATAATGTCAGCCAGATCGTCCAGAGCTTGATTGCTCCATTCAAGCGGCAGCGCGTCGATTCTTGCGTCTCTCTTCTAATAGTTGGTCGAGCCGCATCATGGCTTCCTCATGGGGAATGCCAGGACTAGGATCATCGAGTGCAGCCTGTACTTTTGCTCGAAACCAGCGATCGTAGCTCTCGGCCTCTTCTTCGGATTCGAAGTCAGCGTAAAACGGGGAATGCAATATGCTCATAGTGATCTCCGTGATCAATCTCGGCAGTTTAAGGGGGAATGGCCCATTGTCGTCACTGGCAGACGATGTACCCCATGAGCTCTCGAAGAACCATGGGATAACGGAATCCAGTATCTGCAAGCACCCCTTTGAAATCTGCCGGACGTTTCCTCCCGTTGTCCGGCAATCTCGACCGCCGCTGTAGGCCTATTCCCACCCTCTGTTTTTCAGGTTTTCAGCCTACAAATCTGCGCGCGCCTTCCTACAAATTCACTCAGAACGCATACGGAATACTCACCTTCGCCCACAGCATTTCCCCCTCTGGCCGGTTCTCCACGTCGAATTCCTTGGCCCAGCGGATCTCCGCGCTGGCGTATTTGAGGAAAGTGAAGTGCAGCGCCGGGCCGATGGCGAAGACCTTGCCGCGCACGCCGTCATCAACGTCCTGACCGGCGAACTGCACGGTGTGGCCGAACTGTTTGTCGTCGGTGGTCTGCTTGAGGTAGTAGCCGTTGATGCCGAGCATCAGGTCGTCGGTGATCTTGTAGCTGGCCGAGTAATCGAAATGGAAGATCTGCCCGGACTTGTAGTCGGTGTCCTTGTTCTTCTCGTTGAAGCTGTAGGTGGTCTTCATCGACACCTCGGTGCGCTCGGTCGGCAGCCAGGTGAAGGAGAACAGCGGTTTGTAGGTGTAGAAGTTGTTGCTGGTGTTGGCCAGCCGATCGACGCTGTATTCGCCGGTGGGCACGGTGATTTCCACGGCGGCGCCGAGGGTCAGGTTCTTGCCCATGTCCCACAGGATGATCGGTGCGATGGTGGTATCGCCCATGCCTTCGCGGGTGTCGCTCAGGCCGAACACCGAAACTTCCTGCTTGAGCCATGGCTGGGCGATGTAACCGGCCAGGCGCCCGCCGAAGATCCGCACCGGGCTCAGGTAGTCGAGACGCGGGATGACGGCGGTGGATTCGATCTCGACATTCGGCACTTTGCCGCCGAACGAGCTGATGTTGAGCTTGGTCGCCTTGTAGTGGTTGTAGTAGAGGTTGAAGGCGACCATGTTCTCCGGAAGGCTGTCGACCTCCAGCGGCAGCATGAAGAAGCCGTCGGTGCCGGGGCCGATGTTGTCGACGCCGGCTTCGGTGGCCAGCGCCGGCAGGGTCGCGGCGCAGCCAAGCAGGCTCAGCGCCAGTCGCACAGGGAATGTCGCGCGGTTCGGGGTCATGTCCGTCCTCATTATTATTGTGTTTGGGCGCAACGCCGGCACGCAAGGCGCCCGGCCACTATAGAAATAAGCCCTTGGCGCACGACAGGGCAGGGTATTGGCGGACACGGAAGGGGACTTCTGCGGACACTTCGTCAACCCTGTGCTAACTTCCTTCGACATAACCGGTTACAAAAATAACAATTCAGCGTGATCCGGAATGTCAGCCTCCATGAACGTAAAAGTCCAAGACCCGACCTTCGAACTGGCGCTGGTGTCGCCATTTCTCCTGCAAACCCTGGCCGAAGTCGCCGCCAACAAGGGCATAGAGCCGCAGAGCCTGTGCCGTGGCCTGGGTTTTGATTTCGAAGACCTGCAGGATCCTTCGCAGCGGATTTCCTATCGCCAGGCCGTGGCCATGATCCAGCGTGCGCTGAAGGCTTTGCCCAATCAGGGGCTGGGCCTGTGGGTCGGCGCGCAGAACGTGCTTGGTACGCTGGGGCTGCTCGGGCATGTGCTGTCGCTGTGCAAGACCTTGCGCGACGCGTTTGAAATCGGGGTCCGGCATCAGCACACGTCCGGCGGGATTGTGGTTTCCAGTGTCGATGTGGTGGGCGATCAGGTGTACGTCGACGTTGAATGCCGGCTGCCATTCGCCGAGGTACAGGTGTTTGCGGTGGAAGAGTTTTTCGCCAGCCTGCTGGTCTACGGCCGGGCGCTGGTGGGCGAGACGTTCAAGCCGATTGCCGTGGAGCTCATGCACGCCGCGCCGGATTACGTCGATGAATACCGGCGACTGCTGGGGCCGGAGGTGCGCTTCGGGTGTCTGCACAATCGCATGCTGATCGACGTGCAATGGCTGGATGTGAACCTGCCCAACCACCATTCGCTGGCGCTGCGTCAGGCAGTCAAATTGCTGGAGCTGGAAGCGGCGCAGGTGCATCAGAAACTTGATCTGATCCAGGCCGTGGAGCGGGCGATTGCCCGGGATCTGAGCCGGGGCAGTCATATTGAAAAGATTGCTGGTGACCTGAACATGAGCAGCCGTACTTTGCGCCGGCGGCTGACTGAGCATTCGTTGACGTTCGAGGCGCTGCTGGAGCAAGTGCGCCAGGCGCGAACCATGAGCCTGCTGGCGAACCCGGACATGCCGATCGAGCGCATCACCGAGGAGGTCGGCTATAGCGACGTGCGCAGTTTTCGGCGGGCGTTCAAGCGTTGGACGGGGAAGAGTCCGAGTGCGTGGCGCAGTGCTTCGATTTGATCGGAAATCGCTGCCCTCACCCCAGCCCTCTCCCGGAGGGAGAGGGGGCCGATTCGGGAATATTGAAGATGTTCTGCGACCTGAAAAAGTACCTTTGAATCCATAGTCGACATAAATCCTTCAGGTCGATGTATCACGCCAGACAACTCGGTCGGCTCCCTCTCCCTCCGGGAGAGGGCTGGGGTGAGGGCGCTCTTGACGTTATCCAACCCATTTCAAACCCCCACAAACCCTCCGCCTACAGTTAAACTCCGCGCTCTTTCCAAGGAGTCGACATGAGTTACTACCAGCCGGGCATCCTCGCCACCCCAGTTCCGCCACAAGCACGTCACCTGTTTTTCGCCCTTGAGTCGGTTGAAGCGCTGCCGCAGGCGATCGACAACCTGCTGAACCTGGTGGACGGCAAGTCGGCGGTGGTCGGTTTCGGTGAATCCCTGGCCAAGGCCCTGAATGTGAACATCGACGGCCTGCGCAGTTTCCCGGCGCTGACCGGCGTCGGCGTGGAAAACCCGTCCACCCAGCACGCCCTGTGGGTCTGGCTGCACGGCGTCGACCGTGGCGATCTGCTCAACCGCAGCACTGCGCTCGAGGCCGCACTGGCCCCGGCGCTGCGTCTGGTGCAGATGCAGGAAGCCTTCCGCCACAAGGACGGCCATGACCTCACCGGTTATGAAGATGGCACCGAAAACCCGCACGACGAAGCCGCCATCGCCGCCGCACTGCAAAGTGAAGGTGCAGAAGGTCTGGTCGGTGGCAGTTTTGCCGCGATCCAGCAATGGCAGCACGACCTCAAGGGTTTCCATGCACTGTCCGCCGAGGACAAGGACAACATCATGGGCCGTCGCCTGAGCGACAACGAAGAGATCGACGACGCGCCGGTGTCGGCCCACGTCAAACGCACCGCCCAGGAAAGCTTCGCCCCGGAAGCCTTTGTCGTGCGCCGCTCGATGCCGTGGATCGAAGGTGACCGCGCCGGCCTGATGTTCCTGGCGTTCGGTTTCTCCCTCGACGCCTTCGAAGCGCAACTGCGCCGCATGAGCGGTCTGGAAGACGGCATCACCGACGGTCTGTACCGCATCAGCCGGCCAATCACCGGCGGCTACTACTGGTGCCCGCCGCTGCAAAACGGCTACCTCGATCTGCGCGCACTGCGCATCGGCTGAGGCACACGAATGAACGTGGTGCGTTGGGGCATGATCGGTTGCGGCAGTGTCGCTGAACGCAAGAGCGGGCCGGCCTTCTACAAGGCGCCCGGCTCGGCGTTGGTGGCGGTGATGGGGCGACGCCTCGAAGCCGTGACCGATTACGCCGCGCGCCACGGCATCGCCCGGACTTACACCGACGTCGATGCCTTGATCAACGACCCCGAGGTAGACGCGGTTTACATCGCCACGCCACCCGACAGTCACTACGCTTACAGCCTGAAAGTCGCCGCCGCCGGCAAGCATTGCTGCGTGGAAAAACCCATGGCCCTCAATGCCGGGCAAAGCCGCGAAATGCAGCAGGTGTTTGCCGAGGCTGGTCTGCACCTGTTCGTCTCCTATTACCGCCGTTCGTTGCCGCGTTTCCAGCAGGTTCGGCAATGGCTGGAGGAGGGGCGCATCGGCGAGGTGCGGCACTTGAGCTGGACGCTGACCAAGGCGCCATCGCCCAAGGATCTGGACGGCAGCGCCAACTGGCGCACCGATCCGGCGGTGGCCGGTGGCGGGTATTTCGCGGACCTGGCCAGCCATGGTTTCGACCTGTTCCAGTACCTGCTTGGCGATATCGTCGAGGTGGCTGGATTCACGGCGCGTCAGGCCGGGTTATACGCGGCGGAGGATGCGGTCAGCGCCAGTTGGCGATTCGCTTCGGGCGCGTTGGGCATGGGCTGCTGGAGTTTCGTTGCGGATCGGCGCGAGGATCGGGTCGAGATCATCGGCAGCCAAGGGCGGATCGGGTTTTCGGTGTTCGACGAGCATCCGGTCGAGCTGCATGCCGATGAACCCATCAGCCTGGAAATCCCCCATCACGAGCACATCCAGTGGCACCACGTATTGGGCATGAACGCGCAGATTCGCGGTGAGTTGGAGCATCCGGCAATCGCTGCTGAAGCGCTGAAGACCGATTGGGTCATGGATCAGATCCTCAAGCGCCACTGAAGGCGCATCTAAGGTTATGCCCAAACAATATTTCTCAAGCTTGTCATAACGTCTCTAAGATCACGTCATAACTCGTTATAACAAGTGATCCCGTGATGACCGATAACGTTCTCTCCCTGGGCAGCGTCCCGCTGCACACCCAACTGCGCGACGTGCTGCGCGCCCGGATTCTCGACGGCGAATACCCGCAGGACAGCCAGATGCCGTCCGAAAGCGGGCTTGGCACGCTGTTCAAGGTCAGCCGCATCACCGTGCGCCAGGCCCTGGGCGATCTGCAGAAAGAAGGGCTGATCTTCAAGATCCACGGCAAAGGCACCTTCGTCGCCAAGCCCAAGACCTTTCAAAACGTCAGCACCCTGCAAGGCCTCGCCGAGTCCATGACCGGCCGTGGCTACGAGGTGATCAACCGCCTGCGCAGCTTCAAATTCATCGCCGCCGACAAACTGGTCGCCGAGCGTTTGCAGGTCGCCGAAGGCGAAATCGTTGCCCAGATCAAGCGCGTACGCCTGATCAACCGCGAGCCGATCTCGCTGGAAATCACCTACCTGCCCAAAGCCGTTGGTGAACGTCTGGAGAAGGCCGATCTGGTCACCCGCGACATCTTCCTGATCCTCGAAAACGACTGCGGCATCGCCCTCGGCCACGCGGATCTGGCCATCGATGCAGTGCTGGCCGACAGCGACCTGACCCAGGCGCTGAACGTCGAAGCCGTCTCGCCGATCATGCGCATCGAACGTCTGACCCACGACGCCAACGGCCAGCCGCTGGACTTCGAACACCTTTACTACCGTGGCGATGCGTTCCAGTACCGCCTGCGGATCGACCGGCAAAAAGGGGCCTGACCATGACCCGCAACACCTTAGAGCAGGAATACGACATCGTCGTGATCGGCGGCGGCACTGCCGGCCCGATGGCCGCGATCAAGGCCAAGGAAAAGAACAAGGAGCTGCGTGTGCTGCTGGTCGACAAGGCCAACGTCAAACGCAGCGGCGCGATCAGCATGGGCATGGACGGCCTGAACAACGCGATCATTCCCGGCCACTCGACACCCGAGCAGTACACCAAGGAAATCACCATCGCCAACGACGGCATCGTCAATCAGGCGGCGGTGTACGCCTACGCGACGCACAGTTTCGAAACCATCGAGCAGCTCGACCGCTGGGGCGTGAAGTTCGAGAAGGACGAAACCGGCGATTACGCGGTGAAGAAAGTCCACCACATGGGCGCCTACGTGCTGCCGATGCCGGAAGGGCACGACATCAAGAAAGTCCTGTATCGCCAGTTGAAGCGCGCGCGGGTGAGCATCACCAACCGGCTGGTCTGCACCCGTTTGCTGACCGACGAGGAGGGCGCCGTCAACGGCGTGATGGGTTTTGACTGCCGCACCGCCGACTTCCACGTGATCAAGGCCAAGGCAGTGATCCTCGCTTGCGGCGCTGCCGGGCGACTCGGTCTACCGTCTTCGGGCTACCTGATGGGCACCTACGAAAACCCGACCAACGCTGGCGACGGTTACGCGATGGCTTATCACGCCGGGGCCGAACTGGCGAACCTCGAGTGTTTCCAGATCAACCCGTTGATCAAGGATTACAACGGCCCGGCCTGCGCCTACGTCACCGGCCCGCTCGGTGGCTATACCGCCAACAACAAGGGCGAACGCTTCATCGAGTGCGACTACTGGAGCGGGCAGATGATGTGGGAGTTCCACCAGGAACTGGAGAGCGGCAACGGCCCGGTGTTCCTCAAACTTGACCACCTGGCCGAGGAAACCATCCAGAACATCGAGGAAATCCTCCACAGCAACGAGCGCCCGAGTCGCGGCCAGTTTCACGCCAATCGCGGCACCGATTACCGCACGCAGATGGTCGAGATGCACATCTCGGAAATCGGTTTTTGCAGCGGCCATTCGGCGTCCGGGGTGTGGGTCAACGAGCGCGCCGAAACGTCGGTGAAGGGTTTGTACTCGGCCGGTGACATGGCTGCCGTGCCGCACAACTACATGCTCGGCGCGTTCACCTATGGCTGGTTTGCCGGGCACAACGCGGCGGATTTTGTCGCCGGGCGCGAGTTCTCCACGCTGGATGCCGAGCAGATCGAGAAAGAAAAGGCCCGGGTCTATGCACCACTGGATCGCGAGCACGGTCTGCCGCCGGCTCAGGTCGAGTACAAGCTGCGGCGCTTCGTCAACGACTACCTGCAACCGCCGAAAGTGACGAAGAAGATGGAAATCGGCCTGCAACGCTTCAGCGACATCGAACGCGATCTCAACGAAATGAAGGCCAACAACGCCCACGAACTGATGCGCGCCATGGAAACCAGCGTGATCCGCGACTGCGCCGAAATGGCTGCGCGTGCCTCGCTGTTCCGCGCCGAAAGCCGCTGGGGCCTGTACCACTACCGCGTGGATCACCCGCAACGGGACGACCGCGAATGGTTCTGCCACTGCCACCTGAAGAAGGGCGAGGACGGGCGCATGACCAGTTTCAAGAAAGCCGTCGAGCCTTACATCATCCCGCTCGACGCCGAGGAAATGCAGGCTTACGACCGCTTGCGGGTCGGGGCTTTCGCCGCTTGATGCACCACTAGAGAGAGTCCGAACCATGGCCTATCAAGCCCAGGAAATCTTCTTCCGCTCCAACGCCCCCGTCACCGTGGACGAGGACAAATGCATCGCCGAAAAGGGCTGCACCGTGTGCGTCGACGTCTGCCCGATGGATCTGCTGGCGATCAACCCTGCCACGCAAAAGGCTTACATGGCGTTCGATGAATGCTGGTACTGCATGCCGTGCGAAAAGGACTGCCCGACCGGCGCGGTGAAAGTCGAAATCCCGTACCTGCTTCGCTAAAACGCTATCCGGCAACACCGGACGCCTGATTCAAGACACCCCTCGTTTCCCACCGCGCCCTGATCGCGGCGGAGACGAACATCCTATAAATGATTCGAGGGGATTCAACCATGTTGCGTGCAGCAATCGCCGGTCTGGTACTGGCTTCGTTCACCCTGTCGGCCTCGGCCGAAACCATCCGCATTGCCATCGGCACCCAGGACACCACCATCAATTGCGCCGCCGGCGGCCTGTTGATCCGCGAGCTGGGCCTGCTCGACAAATACCTGCCTCACGACGGCGCCTATAAAGACGCCAAGTACGACGTGCAGTGGAAGAACTTCACCAGCGGTGCGCCGCTGACCAACGAGATGGTCGCGGGCAAACTCGACTTCGGTGCCATGGCCGACTTCCCCGGTGCGTTCAACGGCGTGGCGTTTGAAACCTCCGGCAAACACAGCCTGTTCATCAGCGTGCTGTCGGGCAGCATCAAAGGCAGCGGCAACGGCATCGTGGTGCCGAGCGCGTCGGGCGTGCAGTCGCTGAGCGAACTCAAGGGCAAGACCATTTCCGTGCCATTCGCTTCCACCGCCCATGGCATGTTGCTGCGAGCCGTGGCAGAGCAGGGCTGGGATCCGCTCAAGGACGTGAACATCATCGCCCAGCCGCCGGAGGTTGCAGGCTCGGCGTTGCAGGCCGGCAAGGTCGACGCTCACGCCGACTTCGTACCCTTCGCCGAACTGTTCCCGAGTCGCGGCTTCGCCCGCAAGATCTACGACGGCGCCCAGGCCAATGCGCCGACTTTCCACGGTGCGCTGGTCGATCAGGCCTACGCCAAGAAGTACCCGGAAATCGTCGTTGCTTACCTGCGCGCGAGCATCGAGGCGAATCAACTGCTGGCCGCCGAACCGGAGAAGTACAGCGAGCTGATCGCCAAGGTCACCGGCGTCGATGCCGAGGTCAATTACCTGTTCCACGGCCCGCTTGGCGTGCAGACCCGCGACCTGAGCTGGAAGCCGGAATATCGCCAGGCTGTGGGCACCGCGATTGACACGCTGAAGCTGCTGAAGAAGGCCGATCGTGGGCTCGATCTGAATACCTTTATTGACGATCAGTACATCCGTGCGGCGTTCAAGGCCTCCGGTCTCGACTACACCGCCCAGCTTGGCAACTACGCGCAGACGCCGTTGAAGTCTGTTGATGCGGTGACTGGAAAAGCCATCACCGATTTCAGCCATGTCGCGGAAATCTGGGTGCGGGGAGAGGACAAGGTTCGGCGTTATGCATCGGCTGAAGAGGCGTTTACCGCGCTGGCCGGCCTGAAGTCGGAAGGCAAGAACATCCGGGCGGTGTATGCCCAGGCGAGTGACAGCGGGATCAAGTTGCTGGCGGAGCAGGCGTGGTTTGCCAGTGATGCGAAGGGGCGCCTTAGCGCGTTTTTGCTCAAGGGGCAGGCGCAGCAATTTGCCTCGGCGCAGGGCGGGAAAGTCCTCGACTTCACCGATGCCACGACCCAGGCCGTTGCTACCCGCTAACAGCAGATCAAAAGCCCCCCTCACCCTAACCCTCTCCCGGAGGGAGAGGGGACTGACCGCGGTGTTTGCTGGAGCTACACCGACCTGAAATATCGAGCCGAACTCAAGTCTTGAAAGGCGTGAAGATCGGCTCCCTTTCCCCTTCGCCCCCCTGGGGGAGAGGGCTGGGGTGAGGGGGTTCGATCTCAGCCATCACACGGAAATCCGCTCCATGAGAATCACAAAAAACCGCTGGATACCCAGAGCAACCTCCCTATTACTCTGCCTGCTCTTCTGGCAACTAGCCGCCAGCCACCACTGGAACCTCGGCCTCGTCACCTTCGCCAACGTCCCAACCCCGCTGGCCGTCATCGAAGCCGCCCTCGGCCTCGGCGACTCCGGCAAACTCATCCAGCACCTGACCGCCAGCCTCGGCCGGGTCTTTGCCGGCTACCTCGCCGCACTGATCATCGGCATCGCCCTGGGCCTGTCCATCGGCCGTTCAAAGTGGGCCGAAGACCTGCTGCTTCCACCCCTGGAAGTACTGCGGCCAATCCCCGCCGTCGCCTGGATTCCACTGGCCATCCTGATGTTCCCGTCCTCCGAACTGTCGATGGTGTTCATCACCTTCACCGGCGCGCTGTTCCCGATCCTGCTCAACACCGTGCACGGCGTCGAAGGCGTCGACCTGCGCCTGATCGCCTCGGCCAAAAGCCTCGGGGCAGGGCGCCGGGCGATCCTGCTGGAAGTGATCCTGCCAGGCGCTGCACCGAGCATCATCACCGGGCTCGCCATCGGCATGGGCACGTCGTGGTTTTGTCTGGTGACCGCCGAGATGATCTCCGGCCAGTTCGGCATCGGTTACTACACCTGGGAGTCCTACACCATTCAGAACTACGCCGACATCGTGGTCGGCATGTTGCTGATCGGCGTGTTGGGCATGGGCAGCAGCCTGCTGATCAAACGCCTGGGCGGGCTGTTCACGCCCTGGCATCGACCACGAGGAAAAGCCTGATGAGCGTGATGCAAACCCCGGAAGGGCGGATCGACATCCGCCAGTTATCCATCGTCCTCGGCGAAGGCCGGCAAGCGTTCGAGGCGTTGCAGGGCCTGGATTGCCAGATCGAGCCGGGCCAGTTCGTGTGCATTCTCGGCCCGTCCGGTTGCGGCAAATCGACCTTGCTCGGCGCGCTGGCCGGGCATCTGCAACCCCATGGCGGGCAGTTGAAAGTCGATGGCGCCGAAGTGTCCGGCCCGTCGCCACAACGCGGCATGGTGTTCCAGCATCACACCTTGTTTCCGTGGCGCACGGTGCGCGACAACGTTGCCTTCGGCCTGAAGATGCGCGGCATCGGCAAGGCCGAGCGCCATCGTGCCGCCGATGAAATCCTCAAACTGGTCGGCCTCGAAGATTTTGCCGAGCGCTGGCCGGATCAACTCTCCGGCGGCATGCAGCAACGGGTGGAGATCGCCCGGGTGCTGGTCAACCGGCCACGGCTGTTGCTGATGGACGAACCCTTTGGCGCACTGGACGCGCTGACCCGCCTGAACATGCAGGAATTGCTGCTGGACATCTGGACGCGGATTCGCACCACCGTGGTGTTCGTCACCCATGACATCGACGAAGCGCTGTTCCTCGCCGATCGCTTGCTGGTGATGAGCGCGCGACCGGGGCGAATCATCGAAGACCTGCGCCTGGATTTCCCGCGCCCACGCACCACCGAACTGGTCACCAGCCACGAGTTCTCGCGCCTCAAGCGCCACTGCCTCGACCTGCTGCGCCACGACAACGACCGACCGCTACCGCGCCTCAATCCGCTCGGTTTGCCTCCTGAAAACGCCTTGCCGAGATTTGCCCTGTGACCTCATTTTTTGCTGTAACCGATAACGACGACATTCTCGCCCTGCAACCACGCCTGACCGCCGAGGACGCCGGGGTGCGCCGGATTGCCCTGATCGATCTGGCTGACCTCGAAGAACCGGACGGTCTGTTCTGGCTGGTCGAGCGCCTGGCCGAAGACCCCGCCGAAGAAGTGCGTGCCGAAGCGGCGCGCCTGTTGGAAGCCTGGGAAGACGAACCGGTGGTTGAAGCGCTGTGCCAGGCGCTGACGGATCCGTCGCCGGCGGTGCAAGCCGCAGCGGCGCAGAGCCTGAGCCTGCTCAAGACCGAAGCGGCGGGCAGGGTGATTCTGCCGTGGACAGCCCATGCCGAAACCGGCGTGCGGATTGCCGCGTTCCGGGCCTTGCGCGAGTTGCGTTTCCCCGGCGCTGCGTCGGCCGCGATTCAGGCGCTGAACGATGCCGATGCCAGCGTGCGTCGCGAAGCCGTCGGCGTGCTCGGCTGGCTCAAGCAGCTCGACGCACTGCCGGCGCTGGCCCGACTGGCGAGTGATGACCCGGATACCGAAGTGCGCCGCGCCGCCACCGGCGCCTTGGGTTTGGCAAGTGACGCCGAGGTGCTGCCCGCATTGCGTCAGGCCTTGCAGGATCAGGCCTGGCAAGTACGCGAAGAAGCCGCGACCACCCTCGGCAAGGTCGGCCACACCGACGCGGGTCCGGCGCTGATCGAAGCCTTGGCCGACGACTACTGGCAGGTTCGCCTGCGCGCCACCCGCAGCCTCGGGCGCCTCAAGTACGTCGCAGCCCTCGACGCCCTGATCGACACCCTCGGCCATCGCATCAGCAACCTGCGCAAGGAAGCCGCGCTGGCCCTCGGCGAACTGAATGATCGCGGGGCAGTGGCGGCATTGCAGGCCGCGCAGGACGACGGCGATCCGGAGGTGCGCAAAGCCGTGCGGATTGCCTTGAGTCAGCTGCAATGAATCCGCTATCGGTCGGTAACTCTCAAACTGAACACCGGTTACGGCTGAGCTGGCCGGATGGCCGCGAGCAGTTGCTCGACCATGCCGAACTGCGCCGCCAATGCCCGTGCTCGCAATGCCGGGCGTTTCGCCTGCGGGGCTCGCCGCCAATGGTTGACCCGCGTGTGCGGGTCATTGAATTGAACGCTCAGGGCTATGGCTTGCAACTGGTGTTCAGCGACGGCCACCAGCGCGGGATTTACCCGTGGGCCTATCTGGCGCAGCTGGAGGGGATCACTGTCCCGCCGTCATCGCCGGCCGACAGCCATGGAAAATATCCAGCCCCGGCTGATACAGCGACGTCCTGACCTCGAACAACCCCAGCACCGAATGGAACAGGTTGTCATGGCTCAGATCCGGCTGGCTGCTTTTGCCTTGCAGGCAGCCACGGTCGATGCCCAGTTGCGAGAGGGTGTTGTTGCCGAACCACATCACCATCGGCACATGAGTCTGCGCTTCCGGCGCCAGCGCATAAGGCGCAGCGTGCAGGTACAGGCCGTTTTCGCCCAGCGATTCGCCATGGTCGGACACGTACAGCATCGACGTATCAAGGTGGTCCTGATTGCGCTTGAGCAGCTCGATCACCTTGGCCAGGAAATGGTCGGTGTAGAGGATCGTGTTGTCGTAGACGTTGACCAGTTCGTCACGGCTGCAACTGCCCAGTTGGTTGGTGTGGCAGATCGGTTTGAAGCGCTCCATGTCCTTGGGGTAGCGCTCGTAGTATTCCGGGCCGTGGCTGCCGTCGGCGTGCAGGACGATGATCGCGTTGCCCTTGAGGCTGTCGATGTAGCCTTGCAGGTCCGCCAGCAGCGCTTCGTCGAGGCAGTTGTTGCCGTCGCAGAACGGGCCCGGCTGGTTCTTCGCGATGTCGCGGTTCGGTACGCGCAGGCAGGTGCCTTTGCAGTCGCTGTTGTTGTCCAGCCACAGCACCTGCACGCCGGCCCGTTGCAGGATGTCCAGCAGGCCTTCGTAGGTTTTGCCTTTCTTGTCGCTGTAGTCCTCGCGCGGGAACATCGAGAACATGCACGGCACCGACACCGCCGTCGAAGTACCGCAGGAATGCACCTGGGTGAAATTGAGAATGTCGAGTTTGCTCAGCTCCGGATTGGTCTCGCGCTCGTAACCGTTAAGCGAGAAATGGTCGGCCCGGGCTGTTTCGCCGACCACGAACACCATCAGTGATTTCTTCTCGCGACCGGCCGCCCTGGCGCTCATCACCGCGTCTTCGCCGATGGCCTGCACCACGAAATGCTTTTTGATCCCCAGCCGTTGCTTGGTGTATTTGCTGATCGCGTAGATGTAGTTGGTCGGGTTGATGAAGTGCGTGAGTTTGTCTTCCTCGCGAAAGATCGGCGCGTAGGTCGAATAGAACGCGCCCACCGAAGCGCCGATCACCAGCACGCAAGCCGCGATCACCAGCACCTTGTTCAGCAAACCCCGAAAGAACGGCCGATAAACCACCGGCCAGCGCCAGATCAACACGGCCGGCAACACACCGAGCAACAGCACGTAAGCCAGCAGTTTGCCGCTGAACAGCGCCGTGGCTTCTGCGGGATTGGTTTCGAACACGTTCTGGATCATCACCGTGTCGATGGTGATTCCGTATTCGTTCATGAAATACGCGGCGCAGGCCGAGAGCAGGGCCACCAGCGTCAGCGCCGGTTTCAGCGTCCAGCGAAACGACACCAGGGTCAGCAGCAGCGTGATCGCTGCCCAGAGAAACAGCCCGAAGGAGGCGAAAAACGCCAGTTTGTGCGCGCCTTGCAGGGTAATCAGCGTTCCCAGCGCCTTCCAGGTCGCCAGGTTGTACAGCGCCACCAGTGCCAGGGAAAACAGCAGCACCAGGCGGGTCGGAGTGATGGACGGTAAACGCAGTCCTTTGCCCAAAGCCATTTCGATACTTTCCTCTACGTCAGTCGAAAACCCATACGGTTACGCGCGTAACTGTAGAAGAGCATTGGTAAAAATTCCGTAAACATCCGGTAACAAAATCACGGTAAATGCAAAAAAAGTGGGGCCAGCGATCTGGCTCCCACAGGGGATTTGCGATGGGTCAGAAAAGTGAGGGCGAGCAGGGGCAAGGCTTTCATGTGAAGTCCCGTTGTTGTGGTTGTTATGGGGCGCGCGGAAGCCTGTGGGAGCTAGCCTGCTAGCGATTGCGGTGAGTCAGGCGAAATATGCGTTGAATGTCAGACCGCAATCGCCAGCAGGCTGGCTCCCACAAGGAAACTGTGTTGCTAGAGGGTCGGGGCGTAGACCTGACGGCCGGCGAACCAGGTTTGCAGCACCTGAGTGTCATGCAGGGCTTTGTCATCGACGCTGAATACATCGCGATCAAGCACGATGAAGTCGGCCTGTTTGCCGGGGCTCAGCGAGCCGATCTGTTGTTCCAGGCCGATGGTCCGCGCGGCGTTGGCGGTATAGGCGTAGAACATGGTTTCGCGGTCCAGGCGTTCATCGGCGTTGAGCACGCCCAACGGCCCGGTGCGGGTGATGGCCTGGGCCATGGCGTTCCACGGGTTTGGCGAGGACACCGGCCAGTCGCTGGCGCCGGCAATCGTCGCGCCCTGCTTGAGCAGCGAGTGCGCCGGGTATTGATAGCGGAAGGCGAGGGCGCTGACGTAAGGCTTGATCATGTCGGTGGTGTAGTCGTCGGCGCTGGCCCACAGCAGTTGCATCGAAGCAATCACGTTCAGCGGCTTGAAGCGGGCAAACTCCTTCGGGTTGACCATTTGCAGGTGGGTGATCGAGTGCGTCACGCCGCTCTGCCGGTCCTTGCGCGCCTGGGCGATGCCGTTCAGCGATTCGCGCACCGCGCGGTCGCCGATGGCGTGGATGTGCACCAGCCAGCCGCGCTGGTCGATGGCGCTGACCAGTTCGCCAAAATGCTGCGGATCGATCAGCAACTCGCCCTGTTTGTGCGAGTTGCTGTAGGGATCGATCATCGCTGCGCTCTGGGCCGGGTATTCGATCACGCCGTCAGCGAAGATCTTGATCCCCGGCAGCGTCAGGTTGGGGATGCCCTGAAACTGCCGGCGAACCTTGTCGAGGGTGTCGAGATCGGCCGGGACGCTTTTCGGATTGGCCACCAGCAGTGCGGCGACGTGGGCCGTCATGCCGCCGCCTTCCGACAGGGCTTTATAGGCCGGCAGCACGCCGACGGTTTTCTCGGTGGGCTTGAGGGCGAACACCGGCTCGCCCGGCGCGGCGTTGGCGGCGGGGTCCATCCACGCGGTGATGCCGAGGCTGTTGTTGAAACGCACCGCCGATTGCGCGGCTTTGAGCATGTCGGCCGGGCTCGGCACTGGCATTTTCGAGGCGACCCGATCCCAGCCAGCGTCGACCACAAAGCCGTTTGGCTCGCCGGTGGGCAGTTTGCCGATGGTGTCTTTTTCCGCGTCCGGCAGGGTTTTCAGCAGTGCGGCGTCGATGCCCGCACGCTTGAGCATGACGTTGTTGGCCCATGCCGTGTGGTGGTCGCTGCCGGTGAACACCACCGGCACGTCGGCCCATTCGCCGTTGTTGAAGATTTTTCCCAGCATTTCAGCCTTGGCCCAATAGGCCGAACTCATGCCGGCCACGCTCAACACATCGCCATGTCGGGCCTTGCCGTCGTCGCGCCAGTTGCGCAGGCGTTTTTCCAGTTCCTCGAGTTCGACCACCTCGTCTTCCATGTTGGCCGAGACCATTTCCAGTCCGCCGAAAATCGCGTGGGAGTGGCTGTCGATCAGGCCGGGCATCAGCGCCTGGCCTTTCAGGTCGATGACCTGGGTGCCGGGCTCGATCAAGGCCTTGATCTGCGCATCGGTGCCGACTTTCAGCACCTTGCCGTTCTCCACGGCCAGCGCCTGAACCTTCGGTTGAGCGCGGTCGGCGGTGAAAATCTTGCCATTGAGCAGCACCAGATCGGCGGCGGCCATGGCTTCCATCGAGGCAAAACTCATAGCGACGATCAGCACATTTTTTGTGAAATGCGGGATGAATCTTTTCATTGAACATTTCCTTGTTATTGCGTCTGATGGCCAGATTAGTGGCTGCCAACGCCCGACAGAACGCCTCCCTCACGAAAAACGTTTTTGCCTGAATGGAAAAAGCATGGACAAGCTGGGTGCACTGAAAATGTTCGTGGTCACCGCGCAGCTCGGCAGTTTCAGCCGCGCTGCCGAGCAACTGGGCAAGACCCCGTCGGCCCTGACCAAAGCGGTCAATCATCTGGAATCCGAGCTCGGTGCGCGGTTGTTTGAACGCAGCACGCGGCGGATTCTGCTGACCGAAATCGGCCGGCTCTATCTGGAAACCGCACGCCAGGTGTTGCAACGGCTGGACGAGGCCAGCGAGGAAATCGAGCAGTTGCAGCACGGCCTGCGCGGCAGCCTGAAAATCACCGCACCGCTGGCTTACGGGCGGGCGTTTCTCGATCAGGTGTGTGACGGCTTTTTGCAGCAATACCCGCAGATCAGCCTGCAAGTGGATTTGTGCGACGAGTTCGTCAATCTGCTGGAAAGCGGCTACGACCTGGCGTTGCGTGAGGGCCATGACGACTTGCCGGGGCTGATTGCGCGGGTGGTCGGCAGCAATCGTCTTGCGCTGTGCGGCAGCCCCGAATACCTGGCGCGCAAGGGCTTGCCGGTGACACCGCAAACCCTCGATCAGCATGAATGGCTGCTGTATCGGCATCCGTTGCTCAGCCGCGAATTCTGGTGGGCTGAGCGCGACGGTCAGCGTTTGAGTCTGGCGCAACCGGCGGCGCCGCTGTTGCGCAGCGACAATTACGACCTGCTGCTGGCCAGCGCCCTGGCCGGGCGCGGCTTGCTGCACACGCCATTGTGGAGCGCCGCGCCGTACATCGCCGACGGGCGACTGGTGCGGGTGATGGCTGATTACGAGATCGACCCGGACAGCTTCGGCCCGCACATTCTGGCGGTGTACCCGAGCCATCGGCGGGCGACGGCCAAGGTTGTGGCGTTCATTGATTACATCGAGGAGTTTCTGGCGGAGCGCGGTTTGAGCTGACTGGCGGTGCTTGTCAGGAAAATCCCACAGGAGTACAAATGTACTCCATGACGACTCTGACTCCCCGCCGTACCGCCATCCTGACCTTTATCCGCGAACGCATCGCCGAACACGGTCAGCCCCCAAGCCTCGCTGAAATCAGCGAGGCTTTTGGTTTTGCCTCCCGCAGCGTGGCGCGCAAGCATGTGCTGGCGCTCACCGAAGCCGGGTTTATCGAGGTCAATCCGCATCAGGCCCGGGGCATTCGTTTGCTCGGGCAACCTGCGCGGCCGGAACTGCTCGAAGTGCCCGTACTCGGCCGGGTGGCTGCCGGTGCGCCCATCGGTGCCGATGCCGACCTGCACAATCGGCTGATGCTCGATCCCGCGCTGTTCTCCCGCACGCCCGACTACATGTTGCGGGTGCAGGGTGATTCGATGATCGAGGACGGCATTCTCGACGGCGATCTGGTCGGCGTGCGGCGCAACCCCGAGGCGCTTAACGGCCAGATCGTGGTGGCGCGACTCGACGGCGAGGTCACCATCAAACGCTTCGAGCGGATCGGCGATGAGGTTCGCCTGTTGCCGCGCAACCCGGCGTACCAGCCGATTGTGGTGCGGGCCGATCAGGACCTGGCCATCGAAGGGGTGTTCTGCGGTCTGGTGAGGCAAGGCTGATGGGTGCCGTCGTTGCGCTGGATACGCTGTTCAATGGCGGCCAGGTCTGGAAGGGCAGGCCTGCGCCACCCGCCGCCAGCCCGCAACCCACCGGGCACGCGGCGCTGGATGCGGCCTTGCCCAGTGGCGGCTGGCCGGAAGCGGCGCTGAGCGAAATCCTCCTTGCCGGGCCCGGTGTCGGCGAACTACAACTGGTGTGGCCGACGCTGGCGCGGCTGTCGGCGGCGGGCGAGCGCATCGTGCTGGTGGCGCCGCCGTTCGTGCCGTACCCGCAGGCGTGGGCCAATGCCGGGGTCGATCTGCGGCAGTTGTCGGTGATCCAGGCCAGCGAACGCGATGCCTTGTGGGCGGCGGAACAATGCCTGCGCTCGGGCAGTTGCGGCGCGGTGCTGTGCTGGCCGCACAAGGCCGATGACCGCGCCTTGCGCCGTTTGCAGGTGGCGGCGGAAACCGGCCAGACCCTGGCGTTCGCGTGGCGGCCATTGAGCGAAGCGGTCAACCCGTCTCCCGCCGCGTTGCGCATTGCCATCGATGCCCGTCCGGCGCAATTGCGCGTGCTCAAGTGCCGGGGCGGTCTGGCGCGCAGCGCACCGATTGCCTTCGCCGTGGGGCATTGAGGTCGCCATGCGCTGGGTTTGCATTCTGTTCCCGCAATTGGCCCTCGACGCCGTGCTGCGTCAGCGCCCCGATCCCGAACAACCCTTGGCGCTGCTCAGCGGCCCGACCCAGCGCCGGGTGCTGCAAGCGGTCAACCCGGCGGCGCGGGCGCTGGGCTTGCGTCCGGGTCAGTCGATGACCGCCGCGCAGGCTATGAGCAAAGGGTTCGCCACCGTCGATTACGACGCGGCCGAGGTCGAGCACTGGCAGCAGTTTCTCGCCGCCTGGGCCTATCGTTTCAGCGCCCAGGTCAGCGTGCATTATCCGCGCACCGTGGTGTTCGAAATCGAATCGAGCCTCGGCCTGTTCGGTTCCTGGGCGCAGTTCGAGGCACGGTTGCGCACTGAACTGACGGAGCTTGGCTTTCGTCACCGCATCGTCGCCGCGCCCAACCCGGTGGCGGCGCGAGTACTGGCCAACGCCTACGACGGATTGGTGGTGCCCGATGGTGAAGCCCTGCGCCATCACCTCGGGCAATTGCCGGTCGACCGCATCGGCCTTGAACCGAGCGTGGCCACGGCGCTGTCGCGCATGGGCCTGCGCAACCTTCATCAGGTGCAGAACCTGCCGCGTCAGGCCCTGGCCCGGCGTTTCGAGGCGCCGATGCTCAAGCACCTGGACACGCTGTTCGGCGCACGGCCGCTGGCGCTGGCGTTCTACCTGCCGCCGGACCGTTTCGACGTGCGCATCGAACTCAATTTCGACGTGCAGTCCCATCAGGCGCTGCTGTTCCCCTTGCGCCGCCTGACGTCCGATCTGGCGGCGTTCTTGTGCGGACGTGACAGCGGCGTACAGCGCTTCGATCTGCATCTGGAACACGCGGGGCTGCCGGACACGCTGATCAAGGTCGGTCTGCTCAGCGCCGAGCGCGACCCGGCGATGCTCTTTGAACTGGCCCGTGGCCGACTGGAGCAGGTGCAGGTCGAAGCCCCGGTGCGCGGTTTTCGTCTGCGCGCCGAGGATCTGCCGAGTTTCGTGCCGCAGTTTCAGGAACTGTTCGACGACCGTCCGCAGCAGACCTTGCCCTGGGAGCAACTGCGCGAACGCTTGCGCGCACGGCTGGGGGATGACGCGGTGCAGGGCTTGCGCTTCCAGGCCGATCATCGCCCGGAGTGCGCGTGGCAGAACGCCGACGACAAACAGCGTTGCCCTGCATTGCCGGGCGTGCAGCGTCCGGGCTGGTTGCTGAGTGAACCGCAGTCCGTGCCCGAAGGTTCGGCGCGCATCCTCATGGGCCCGGAACGCATCGAGTCCGGCTGGTGGGACGGTGACGACGTGCGCCGCGACTATTACCTGATCCAGAACCGTGCCGGTCAGCAAGGCTGGGCGTACCGGGCAGTGGGTGAGGGCGGTCCGTTGTGGCTGCAGGGCTGGTTCGCGTGAATCAGGGTTATGCCGAGCTGCACTGCCTGTCGAACTTCAGTTTTCAGCGCGGCGCGTCCAGTGCGCTGGAGCTGTTTCAGCGTGCAAAAAAGCACGGCTATCAGGCGCTGGCGATCACCGATGAATGCACCCTCGCCGGGATCGTCCGAGCCTGGCAGGCGGCCAAGTCCGTGGAGCTGCCGCTGATCATCGGCAGCGAAATCCGCATCGAGAACGGCCCGAAACTGGTGTTGCTGGTAGAAACCATCGAGGGTTATCAGGCGTTGTGCGGCTTGATCACCCAGGCTCGACGGCGTACCCAAAAAGGCCAGTATCAAGTGCTGCGCGAGGACTTCAGCGAACCATTGCCGGGATTGCTGGTGCTGTGGGTGCCGGATTCGGTCGATGAGGTGGAAGAGGGCCTCAGGCTGAAGCAGACCTTCGGCGAACGGCTGTGGCTGGCGGTGCAGTTGCATCGCGGACAGAACGATCAGCAACGGCTGGCCGCACTGCTGAGTCTGGCGGATGAGCTGCAAATTCCATCCGTGGCCAGCGGTGATGTGCACATGCACGCCCGTGGCCGGCGGGCCTTGCAGGACACCATGACCGCGATCCGCCATCACGTCCCGGTGGCCGAAGCCGGCTTGCGCCTGCACCCCAATGGCGAGCGGCATCTGCGCAGCCTCGATGTGTTGCGCGAGTTGTATCCGCAAACCTTGCTGGACGAGTCCGTGAGTCTGGCCCGCCGCTGCACGTTCGACCTCGGCCAGTTGCGCTATCAATACCCCAAAGAGCTGGTGCCCGAGGAACACGACGCCAGTTCCTGGCTGCGCCACCTGACCGAACAAGGCATCGCCTGGCGCTGGCCGAAAGGCGCGCAATCCAAGGTGCTCAAGCAGATCGACGATGAGCTGGAGCTGATCGCCGAACTCGGCTACGAAAGCTACTTCCTCACCGTGCACGACGTGGTGCGCTTCGCCCGTGAGCAGAAGATCCTCTGTCAGGGCCGAGGCTCGGCGGCCAACTCGGCGGTGTGTTTTGCCTTGGGCATCACCGAGATCGACCCGGATCGCACCACGCTGCTGTTCGAGCGCTTCATGTCAAGGGAGCGCAACGAGCCGCCGGACATCGACGTGGACTTCGAGCACGAACGCCGCGAAGAAGTCCTGCAATACGTGTTTCGTCGTTATGGTCGTCGTCGTGCGGCGCTGACGGCGGTGGTCAGCACCTATCACGCGGCCGGCGCGATCCGCGATGTGGCCAAGGCGCTGGGCTTGCCGCCGGACCAGATCAATGCGCTGGCCGACTGCTGCGGCCACTGGAGCGATGAAACCCCGCCCGTGGAGCGCCTGCGCGAAGGCGGTTTCGACCCCGAAAGTCCGCTGCTGCACCGGGTATTGAGCCTGACCGGGCAACTGATCGGCTTCCCCCGACACCTGTCGCAGCACCCCGGCGGTTTCGTGATTTCCGAGCAACCGCTGGACACGCTGGTGCCGGTGGAAAACGCCGCCATGGCCGACCGCACGATTATCCAGTGGGACAAGGACGACCTCGATGCCGTCGGGTTGCTCAAGGTGGATATCCTCGCCCTTGGCATGCTCAGCGCGATCCGCCGCTGTTTCGACCTGCTGCGCCGTCATCGCCATCAGGATCTGAGCCTTGCGACGATTCCGCCTGAAGATCGCCCGACCTACGACATGATCAGCCGCGCCGACACCATCGGCGTGTTCCAGATCGAGTCTCGGGCGCAGATGTCGATGCTGCCGCGCCTGCGTCCGCAAACCTTCTACGATCTGGTGATCGAGGTGGCCATCGTCCGGCCGGGGCCGATCCAGGGCGGGATGGTCCACCCGTATTTGCGTCGCCGGAACAAGGAAGAAAAGGAAACCTATCCGTCGCCGGAGCTGGAAGTGGTGCTCAAGCGCACCCTCGGCGTGCCGCTGTTTCAGGAACAGGTGATGCAGATCGCGATTGTCGCCGCCGACTACAGCCCCGGCGAGGCCGATCAGTTGCGCCGTTCCATGGCCGCGTGGAAACGCCACGGCGGACTGGAGCCGCACAAGGAACGGTTGGCCGTCGGCATGAAGAAAAACGGTTACAGCCCGGAATTCGCCGCGCAGATTTTCGAGCAGATCAAAGGCTTCGGCAGTTATGGTTTTCCCGAGTCCCACGCCGCCAGTTTTGCCTTGCTGACCTATGCCAGTTGCTGGCTCAAGTGCCACGAACCGGCGGCGTTCGCCTGTGCGCTGATCAACAGCTGGCCGATGGGTTTCTACAGCCCGGATCAGATTCTTCAGGATGCCCGCCGGCATCATTTGCAGATTCGTCCGGTGGACGTGCGCGCCAGTGACTGGGATTGCAGCCTGGAGCCGATTGCCGGCGAGCAACCGGCCATCCGCATGGGCCTGCGGATGATCAAGGGTTTTCGCGAAGAGGATGCGCGGAGCATTGAAAGCGCTCGGGCGAGGGGCGCGTTTGCCGATGTCGCCGATCTGGGCGACCGGGCCGGGCTCGACAGTCGTGCCCAGGCGCTGCTGGCGGATGCCGGAGCGCTGCGCGGCCTGGCCGGGCACCGCCATCGGGCACGCTGGGAAGTGGCCGGGGTGCAGAAACAGCTCGGGTTGTTTGCCGGGTTGCCGAGTCAGGAAGAGCCGGATGTGGCGCTGCCGACGCCCAGTGTCAGCGAAGATTTGTTCACCGATTACGCAACGCTGGGCACCACGCTGGGGCCGCACCCGCTGACGCTATTGCGCGACGAGTTGCGGTCGCGGCGCTGTCGCAGCTCCCGGGAGTTGCTGGAGGTCGAGCATGGCCGGCCGGTCAGCGTGGCGGGACTGGTGACCGGGCGCCAGCGACCGGGCACTGCCAGCGGTGTGACCTTCGTGACCCTGGAAGACGAGTTCGGCAACGTCAACGTAGTGGTCTGGCGCGATCTGGCCGAGCGTCAGCGTCAGGTGTTGGTCGGCTCGCAATTGCTCAAGGTCGATGGCCGCTGGGAGCGAGAAGGCGAAGTCCGGCATTTGATCGCCGGGCGCTTGAGTGACCTTAGTCCGCTGCTCAACGGAATTCGGGTGCAAAGCCGCGATTTCCACTGACACGCCGTAGTGATCGTTCCCACGCAGAGCGTGGGAACGATCGGCAGATAACGGCTGCTGACCGATTTGAAAGCCAATTTGCTGACGTCAAAAAAACCTGTCCTCACTGATGGCACTTTGGCATAATGCCGCCCTTTTCCGATCCCCCACGACAACAGCGTGCAGGGACACATCGATTTTCAGAAGGAATGCACAGTGAGAATGATCTCCCGGATGTTGGTCTCGGGCATTGCGATTGCCGTCCTCGGCACCCTGGCCGGCTCGCTTTCCGGTTGCGCCACCGAAAGCTCCCGCGCATTGCCGGTGGCCAAGGTGGAAAGCGCCTCCCAGGCCTGGTCCGGTGTCCGTATTCCGATGGCCGTGGGCAAGTTCGACAACCGTTCGAGCTACATGCGCGGGATCTTCTCCGACGGCGTCGACCGTCTCGGTGGCCAGGCCAAGACCATCCTGATCACCCACTTGCAGCAGACCAACCGTTTCTCGGTGCTTGATCGCGACAACATGGGCGAGATCCAGCAGGAAGCGGCGATCAAGGGCCAGGCCCAGCGTCTGAAAGGTGCCGATTACGTGGTCACCGGTGACGTCACCGAGTTCGGCCGCAAAGAGACCGGCGATCATCAACTGTTCGGCATTCTTGGCCGTGGCAAGACCCAGGTCGCCTACGCCAAGGTCAACCTGAACATCGTCAACATCAGCACCTCCGAAGTGGTGTATTCGACTCAGGGCGCCGGCGAATACGCCTTGTCCAACCGCGAAATCATCGGCTTCGGCGGCACCGCTGCCTACGACTCCACCCTCAACGGCAAAGTCCTCGATCTGGCCATGCGCGAGGCGATCAATCGCCTGGTCGATGGCATGAACGCCGGCGCCTGGAAACCGGGCAACTGATAGACGCCCATCGCAAGGAGCAACACACCATGAATCTGTCCCTGTCCCGGTCGCTGATGGCCCTGACTGCTGGCGCCTTGCTGGCCGGTTGCAGCAGCCCGCAGACCCTGTATCAGTGGGAAGGCTACCAGCCACAAGTCTACGAATACTTCAAAAGCGAAACGCCGAAAGAGGCTCAGGCCGAAGCGCTGGAAGCCGATCTGCAAAAGATCCGCGCCAGTGGCAAGCCGGTACCGCCGGGTTACCACGCGCATCTCGGTCTGCTGTACCTGAGCATGGGCAAGGATGATCAGATGGTGCAGCAATTGCGCACCGAGAAGACCTTGTTCCCCGAGTCCGGCACGTACATGGACTTCTTGCTCAAGAACGCCAAGACCGGGGATGCCCAATGATCTCGCGTGCCTTGAGACTGCTGGCCGCAGGCCTGGCGTTGACCGTTCTCGGCGGCTGCGTCGCGCCGAAGACCGTGGACTATTCGGCGTACAAGCAAGCGCGGCCGAAATCCATTCTGGTGCTGCCCCCGCTGAACACCTCGCCGGACGTCAAGGCGTCCTACAGCCTGCTGTCGCAAGTGACGTTCCCGCTGGCTGAAGCCGGCTACTACGTGCTGCCGATCACCCTGGTCGACGAGACGTTCCGCCAGAACGGCCTGACCACACCGGATGACATCCATGCGGCGCCGATCAACAAGCTGCAGGAAATCTTCGGTGCCGACGCGGCGCTGTACATCACCGTCAGCGAGTACGGCACGCGCTACATGGTGATCAGCAGTGAAACTGCCGTCACCGCGAGCGCCAGACTGGTTGACCTGAAAACCGGCGTCACCCTGTGGACCGGTGCGGCCCGGGCGTCGAGCGAGGAGGGCAACAACAGCAATGCCGGCGGGCTGATCGGCATGCTGATCACCGCAGCGGTGAAACAGATCATCAACAGCTCCACCGATGCCGGTTACCCGATTGCCGGTATGACCAGCAATCGACTGCTGTCGGCCGGTCATCCGGCAGGCCTGCTGTACGGTCCACGGTCGCCGAAGTACGGCACGGACTGAGCAAACGATGTAAATCCCTGTGGGAGCGGGCTTGCTCCCACAGGGGTAATGCGTTGCTCTGTTGATTTATTTAGCTGCGGGCCAAAACCGCTCGCCACCCCCCGGCGCTTCCGTCCACGCTTGCAACGAGCGGGTCGGCAGGTCGAAGTAATCCCGGGTC
This sequence comes from Pseudomonas fluorescens, assembly GCF_030344995.1. Classification (GTDB taxonomy): domain Bacteria; phylum Pseudomonadota; class Gammaproteobacteria; order Pseudomonadales; family Pseudomonadaceae; genus Aquipseudomonas; species Aquipseudomonas fluorescens_BF. The sequence continues at coordinate 3,783,593 of NZ_CP128260.1, read as the reverse complement.
CGCGCATAACCATGCCCGCCCATACGCCCGATCGCATCCAGCCCCAATTGATCGATGTACAGGGTTTTCGGGTCGATCAACTCATCGCGCACGTGCGCCATCAACACCTCGCCAAAAATGATCTCCCGCGACTGACCGATGTTCAGCGCCATCATCCGTCGGCATTCCAGCGCCACCGGTGCCTCGCCGATTCGCGGGCATTTGACCGAGGTGCCGGGAATCGCTGTCAGGCCTGCTGCGGTCAACTCATCGAAGCCCGGCGCGAACGGCACGGCGCAGACGTTCATGGCTTCCACCAGTGCATCGCTGACAATGTTGACGGTGAATTCCTGATTCATCTGGATATTGCGCGTGGTGTCCTTCGGGCTCTGGTCGCCATAGTTCTCGACGCCCAGCGCGAGAATGGGCGGGTCCGCCGACAGCGCGTTGAAGAAGCTGAATGGCGCCGCGTTGACTCGGCCTTCGCCGTCGATGGTGGTGACGAGGGCAATCGGGCGCGGCACCACGCTGCCGATCAGAATCTTGTACTTTTCCCGTGGGCTCAGTTGGCTGAAATCGAAGCTGTGCATGGCAGTGTTCTCTAAAGAAGTGGATCGATGGCGCTCAACGGCGCCTCGGCGCTGTAGTCGTCGGCGAACGGAATGGCCGGCTGGAACAGGGTTTTCCAGTCCGGTCGGCCAAAGGCCCGGTCGCTGTGGCTGCGCATCAGTTTTTCGTATTGGCGTTGGGCCTGGCGTTGCAGAGTGGGGTAGTCGACTCCGTTGACCTGACCGTCGTGCATCACGCAGCGACCGTCGATGAAACTGGCGATGCAGTCGTCGCCGCGCCCGGCCAGCAGCAGGTTTTTCAGTGGATCGAACAGCGGGCCCAGATGCAGGCCGCGCAGGTTGAACACGGTGATATCCGCTGTGGCGCCGGCGGCCAGGCGACCGAGGTCGTCGCGGCCCAACGCCTTGGCGCCGCCGAGAGTCGCGGCGTTGTACAGATCGAGGCTGCTGGTCAGTGCCGAGCCGCCCTCCATCAAGCGGGCGATGTTCAAACCGTGGCGCATGTTTGCCAGCAAGTCCGCCGGCCAGGTGTCGGTGCCGAGGGCGAAGTTGATGCCCTTGGCGCGATAACGGCCAAACGAATTCAGCGCCTCGCCATCGCGGGCGAACACCAGCGGGCAGTGCACTAGACTGGCGCCGCCGTCGATGACTCGTTGCAGATCGTCATCGCCGGAGGTGTAGATGCCGTGGGGCAACAGACTGCGCGGGGTGAGCAGGTCGAGTTGCTGCAACCAGCCCAGCGGCGAGGTGCCGTGCAACTGTTCGACCATCGCCATTTCACCCAGCGCCTGACAGCAATGCAGGCGCATCGGCGCGTTCAGCTCGCGACTCAATGCGGACGTGCGCTGAAGCAGCGCCGGGGTGCAGGTCTGGATGCGATCCGGCAGCAGCGCGCCACGAATCAACCCGGCGTGTGCGCCATCGAAATCCTTGAAAAACCGTTCCGCCGCGTCCAGTCCGGCCAGCCCCCGCGCCTCATCCCAGTGATGGGCGAGGGTGCCGTCGGCGCGCCAGTAACTCATGCCGCTCATGTAGCAGGGGCCGAGATACGTGCGCAGCCCCAGTTCGCCCGCCACATCGGCGACCGCTGCGAACTCGTCGTAGGTCTCCGCCCATTCGCGGTAATACATCGAGGTGATCGGCATCGCCGTGGTGATGCCGTTGCGGATCAACTGGGTGAAGGCGTAGCGGTATTTGAAGACTTCTTCTTCGGGGCTGAACGACTCACGCGGGCCGGTCGCCAGATACTCCGCCGACCACATCCGGCCCATGACGCGTTCATCGCCGTTGTCCAGGGTCAGCACCGTGGAATCGAGATCGCCGAGGGCATCCAGGTCGATGAAACCGGGGCCGATCAGCGCATTGCCGTAGTCGATCCACTGATCCACCGGCCCTTGGTAACCGCGCCCGACAAACTCGATGCGCGAGCCGGCGAATACCACTTCGCCGTCGCGCCACAGCACATGTTGCGTGCCGTCGAAACCGACCACGCAACTGGCCTTCAGGCCGATCCGTTTCACAGACGGCTGCCCAGCAGACGACCGCCACTGGCGATCAGTTCACCGCCGCGATAGACCTGGCGCACCGGCCGCGCGACCACGGCTTCACCGAGGGTTTCGACCGGCATCAGCAGAAAGTCCGCAGGCTTGCCGATGTCGAAGCCGTAATCCTTGATCCCCAATGCACGAGCGCCGTTGACCGTTGCCGCTTCGAATGCCGCCGCCAGTTCATCGTCCTTGCCCAAGTCGAAACGGAACGCCAGCAACATCGCCCGTTCGAGCATGTCGCCGTTACCCATCGGCGACCACGCATCACGGATGCCGTCGGAGCCCAGGCACACGTTGACCCCGGTTTCACGCAGTGCCAGAAACGGTGGCACTGCGCAGTCCGCCGGCGCCGAACTCATCAGCGAAATGCCAAGTGCAGCAAGGAGTTCGGCGACGGGTCTGACCTGGCTCCACGGCAGCATGCCGAGGCAATAGGCGTGGCTGATCATCACCCGGTTTTGCAGGTTGAAGCGCTCGGTGTAATCGGCGATCCGGGCGATCTGCCACAGGCCCAGTTCACCTTTGTCGTGCAGGTGAATGTCGACGCCGCGCTGGAATTCGCTGGCCAGTTTGAACACGAAGTCCAGTTGTGCGATCGGGTCGTTGTCGATGCCGCACGGGTCGAGCCCGCCGACGTTCTCCACGCCCAGGGCCATGGCTTCGCGCATCAGTTCGGCGGTGCCGGGGCGGCTGATCAGGCCGGTTTGCGGGAACACCACCAGTTGCAGGTCGATCAGGTCGTTGTAGCGTTCGCGCAGTTGCTGCATGGCCTCGACGTGACGCAGGCCGAATTCCGGGTCGATGTCGACGTGGCAGCGCATGGTCAGCGAGCCCCGGGCGATGCAGTTTTCCAGCAGGTCGCCGGCGCGTTCGGCGATCGGCGCTTTGACTTCACGCAGGACGCGGCGCTCGTTGCTGATGTAGTCCTTGAGCGTCGGGCCGGCGCTGTTCGGGCGCCAGGGTTGGCCGTAGAGGGTCTTGTCGAGGTGGACGTGGCTTTCCACCAGCGGGGCGGTCAGGAGCTGGTTCTGGCCGTCGATGTCGGTGGCGGCCAGCGGGGTGCTGGAGGCCGGGCGGCGTTGGGTGAATTTGCCGTTTTCGATCAGCAGGTCTTCGGCGGGGGCGCCGTAGGGGCGGATGTTTCTGAGCCAGCGGGGGGCAGTCATTGGAACCTCGTTTGTTCTTTGGATTTTTTTGCCCTCACCCTAGCCCTCTCCCGGAGGGAGAGGGGACCGACCGAGTCGTCTCAGGTAATACGCCGACCTGAGAGACCGAGTCGATTATGGATTCAGAGCAAAACGTTCAGGTCGGTGTATTTCTTGAATATTCCCCAATCGGTTCCCTCTCCCTTTGGGAGAGGGCTAGGGTGAGGGCTGCGGTTTCGGATCAACCCTTAAGCTTCGACCAGATCCGATCCTGCAGCTCCCGCGCCTTGTTGCTGCATTCCTTCTCCGGCCGCAGGCGCGAGGCGTATTCCTCGGGCATGTTGATCGCGTCCATGACCTTCCATTTCGCATCCAGCAACTGATCGCTCTGAATCCCGTTGGCGTAGGCAATCGCATTGGACACGGCCGCCGCGTTCTCGGGTTTCATCATCCAGTCGATGAAGATCTTCGCGTTGCCCGGATGCGGGGCACTTTTCGGTACCGCGAAGTTGTCCTGGAACATCGCCAGGCCTTCTTTCGGGTACACGTATTTGATCGTGCTCTTCTGCAACGTGGCGCGGGCCGTCGAGCCGTTCCAGTTCTGCATCATGATCACTTCGCCCGAGGCCATGCGGTCGACGGTGTTGTCGGAGCTGTACATCTTCAAAAACGGTTTCTGTTTTTGCAGCAGTTCGAGAATGCGCTTGGCGTCCTGCGGGTTTTCCGTGCATTCGTCGACGTTCAGGTAATGGCTCGCGGCATTGATCACGCTGCTGGAAGTGTCGAGGGCGGCGAGTTGGCCTTGCAGTTCCTTGCGCGGTTCGAAGAACTCCTTCCACGAGTCGTCGAGCTTGCCGCCCGGCACCCGTGCGCTGTCATAGGAAAACCCGGTGGTGCCCCACAGGTATGGCGCCGAAAACTTGCGGCCCGGGTCGAAGCTCGGGTCGCGGAACGGGCCTTTGACGTACTGGAAGTTGTTCAGGGTCGGGGCGTCGATTTCCAGCAGCAGGTCCTGCTTGATCAGCGTCTGCATGATCGACTGCGACGGCACGATCACGTCATACGCCGCGCCGCCGGCCTGCAACTTGGCGAGCAGGGTTTCGTTGCTGTCGTAGCCGTCCATGGTGACCTTGATCCCGGTCTCCTTTTCGAACTTGGCCAGCAGATCGACCGGGTAGTAATCGGTCCAGTTGTAGAAGAACAATTCCTTGGGCTCGGCGGCGTGGGCGCCGAACGCGGTGAAACAACTCAGGGCCAGACCGGATACTGCCAGACGCATGTTTTTGACTTTCATGAGCACGCTCCAGGTTTATTGTTGTTTGCCGCGTTGGCCGAGCCAGAAGGCCAGCACCACGAGAACGATGGAAATCACCAGCATCAGGGTCGAGATCGCGTTGATCTCCGGCGTCACGCCGGCCTTGATCGCCGAGAAGATGTACACCGGCAAGGTGGTCGAACCGGGGCCGGCGACGAAGAAGGTCATGATGAAATCGTCGAGGCTGACCACGAATGCCAGCACCGAACCGGACAACACCGCCGGCCACAGCAGCGGCAAGGTCACGCGGCGAAACACCTGCCACGGGTTGGCGTACAGGTCGTTGGCGGCTTCCAGCAGGCTCTTGTCCAGATCGTTCAGGCGTGCGCGGATCGGCAGGTAGGCGAACGGAATGCAGAAGCCGATGTGCGCGACGATCACCGTCATCAGCCCGAGCTTGATCCCCAGCGCCATGAACAACAGCAGGGTGGCCACGGCGGTGACGATCTCCGGCAGGATCAGCGGCAGGTTGATCCCGCCTTCGACCATTTTCTGCCCGTAGAACGGTCGGTAAGTCGCCAGCGCCGCCAGCAGCGCAATCGCCGTGGCGCATACGGTGGCGATGGTCGCGACGATGATCGAGTTCAGCGCCGCCGTCTGGATCGACGGGTTGGCCAGGATCCGCCCGTACCAGGCGAACGAGAACTCGGTCCACACCGTCGCCGAGCGGTTGGCGTTGAAGCTGTAGACGATCAACACCAGGATCGGCACGTACAGGTAGGCGAGGATCAACAGGCTGATTTCCCGGGTCGCCGGGAGTTTTTTCAGGTGCAGAGAGATCATGCTTTCGCTCCCCGGTTCAGGGTTTTCGCCGCGCTGCGGCTGTAGAGGGCGTAGAGCACCAGTGACAACAACAGAATCCCCAGCAGCAGGAACGACAGCGAACTGCCGAGTGGCCAGTTGCGCGCGGTGCCGAATTGCTGCTGGATCAGGTTGCCGATCATCAGGGTCTTGCCGCCGCCGAGGATCGCCGGGGTGATGAAGGCACCGAGGCTCGGCACGAACACCAGCAACGCGCCAGCAATCACGCCGGGCATCGACAGCGGCAGGATGATCCGTCGCAGCGCGTGCCAGCGGTTGGCGCCCAGGTCATAAGCGGCTTCCACCAGGCGCCAGTCGAGTTTTTCCAGGGTCGAGTAGATCGGCAAAATCATGAATGGCAGAAAGCTGTAGACCAGACCGACGCTGACCGCGAAGTCGTTGTAGAGCAGAGTGATGCCACCGGCACTCGGAAACAGCGCGTTGAGGCTCTGGGCGACCCAGCCCTGTTCGCGCAGGATGATCAGCCACGCATAGTTGCGGATCAGCAGGTTGGTCCAGAACGGAATGGTGATGAGCAACACCATCAGGTTGCGCCGGCGCGGGGTCAGGCTCGACATCCACAACGCCACCGGAAAGCCGAACAGGAAGCACAACAGCGTGGTGCCACCGGCCTGGAACACCGAGCGCAACAGCGCCTGGGCGTAGACCCAGTTCAGTTCCAGTTCGCCGTCGAAACCTTCCTGGAAAAACAGCTGCACGTAACTCTGCAATTGCCATTGGGCCTGCCAGTCGACGCCGCCGTAGGTGTTGCGCGGCAGCAGGCTGATGTAACCCATGATCCCCAGCGGAATGGCGATCAGGGCAAGCAGGGTCAACACCACCGGGCTGAGCAACAGCGCACGGTTGAGGGAGGGGGAAGTGCTGCTGACGCTCATCTCAGGCCTCCATCAACAGGCAGGCCTGGGGCGGCAGATGCACCGCCACGCGCTCGCCGACCGCCCGACCACGGTTCAGGCCTTCGTTGTTTTCCCGCAGCATGACTTTGATGTCGTTGTTCAAGCGGCACTGGTACAGCGTCGCTGTGCCGACATACAGCACGGCCTCGATCACCCCGCGCAGATGATGCGGCTGATCTGCAGTGACCAGTTGCGAACGCTCGGGACGAAACGCCAGTTGCACGCTGCTGCCATTGACGCCCTGTGGCGGGCAGGGGATTTCCACCGGCATGCCGTTGGGCACGAAGATGTTTTCGTTGTGTTCGCCGCGCTTGAGCTGGCCGGGCAGGAAATTGATGTCGCCGATGAACTGGGCGACGAAGCGGTGCTGCGGACGTTCATAGATGTCGGTCGGGGTGCCGATCTGCAGGATCTTGCCGGCAGACATCACCGCGATCCGGTCGGACAGGGTCAGGGCTTCTTCCTGATCGTGGGTGACGAAGATGAAGGTGATCCCGGCTTCCTGCTGCACGCGCTTGAGTTCGACCTGCATTTCCTTGCGCAGCTTCAGGTCCAGCGCCGACAGCGGCTCGTCGAGCAGCAGCACTTTCGGCTTCGGCGCCAGAGCCCGGGCCAGAGCCACGCGCTGCTGCTGGCCGCCGGACAATTCCGCCGGTTTGCGCCCGGCCAGGTGCTCCATCTGCACCAACGCGAGCATTTCGTCGACCCGTCCCGGAATCGTCTTGCGATCAAGACCCTGCATCTCGAGGCCGAAGGCGATATTCTGCGCGACACTCATGTGCGGAAACAGCGCGTAACTCTGGAACACCGTGTTGACCCGACGCTTGAACGGCGGCAGGTGGTTCACCGTTTCGCCCGCCAGGCGGATCTCGCCGTCGCTGACGTGTTCAAATCCGGCGATGGTGCGCAGCAGGGTGGTCTTGCCGCAGCCCGATGGGCCGAGGAGGGTGAAGAACTCGTTGTCGGCGATGTTCACCGACACGTTGTCGAGGGCTGGCGCCAGGCCAGGATCATCAGAATACCGCTTGGATACGTTACGCACTTCAATGGCTATTGGTTGACCCATAATGGTGCAATCCTCTAATTATTGTATGCAATATCTGAATGCAATTTAGAAATACCCGGATTAATCTGCTGGCGCAACCCCCCATTTCCCTGACTGAGTCATCCGTCGGGCAGCGTTGCCAGCATTGAAGGAGTTTTCAAATGACCGAGAAAAAAACGGAAACCACGGTCGACCGCGTCTACCAAGGGGTTTACGAGGCGATCAGCAAGCGTTCGCTGCGCCCGGGGATGAAGCTGGGCGAGGCGTCGCTGGCGGAGTTGTTCAATGTCAGCCGCACGTCGGTTCGTGCCGCGCTCAAGCAACTGGAGGCCGACGGACTGGTCACCACCGAGCCCAATAAAGGTGCGTCGGTGTCGTTGCCCAGCGATGAAGAGATCCGTTCACTGTTCGAAACCCGGCGCCTGATCGAGATCGGCATCGTCACCGAACTGTGCCGGCGCAAGGACTCAGCAGCGATGCAGGATTTGCGCGATCACCTGTTGCTGGAAGACGAGGCCCACGAAGCCGGTGATCACGAACGGCTGATTCACCTGCTCGGCGAATTCCACCTCAAACTGGCCCGCAGCCTGAACAACCCGGTGCTGCTCGACTGGTTCCAGAAGCTGATTTCCCGCGCTTCGCTGTACGCTGCCGCGCTGGATGACGACAGCCACGAAGCCTGCCGCGACGACGAGCACCTGCGATTGATCGAGTACATCGAGGCCGGCAACCAAAGCGCGGCGATCGAGCTGACCTGCATGCACCTGGACGGCATCCAGAAGGCCATCCTCGACGTCGCTGCGAAGCTCAAGACCGGCTACCATCCGCTCAAACACCTGATCGAAGTCTGAACGTCGAGCCGGGGTGAAATCGGCTATACCTCTAATGAAACCATCGCTGCCCGGCGCGCTCGAAACAGACGGGCGCGGCGCTTGAACGCGCAGCGATAGAACCTGACCACCACAAGGCGTTGAAGCAGCCGATGCAGTTTTTATCCGATAGCCATGGGTGTGACGGCTGGCAAGGCGAGATGGCCGGGCGAATCCGTGCGTTCGACTGGAGCGGCACGGATCTGGGCTCTCTCCAGACTTGGCCGGCCAGTCTGTGCAGCACGGTGCAACTGATGCTGGCCTCGCCGCTGCCGATGGTCATGCTCTGGGGCCATGCCGGCTACATGATCTACAACGACGCCTATTCCCGGTTCGCCGGCGGCCGGCATCCGTACCTGCTCGGATCACCGGTGGAGCTGGGCTGGCCGGAGGTCGCCGAGTTCAACCGGCATGTGGTCGACACCTGTCTGGCGGGCGGCACCCTGGAATATCGCAACAAGGTGCTGGTGCTGCTGCGCGATGGCGTGCCCGAGGACGTCTGGCTCGATTTGTATTACAGCCCGGTGGCCAACGATGCCGGGGTGCCTTCGGGCGTGATGGCGATGGTGGTGGAAACCACCGAACTGGTGCTGTCCGAACGATTGCGCCAGGCCGCCGAAGACGCCTACCGCGCCGACAATGAGCGGGTGCGTCTGGCGCTGAATGCCGGGGCATTGCTTGGCTCGTTTGTCTGGGACGTCAGAAATAACGTGCTTTCGGCCGACGAGCGATTCGCCCGCACATTTTCCTTTCCGCCGGATCAGGACCTGACCAACCTGCCGCAGCACATTGCTGAAGCGCACATTCATCCCGATGACCGTCCCTGGGTGCAGGAGTGCGTCGAAAATTCGGTGCGCACCGGCGAACCCTACAACGCCGAGTACCGGGTAATACGCGCCGATGGCAGCTTTCTGTGGGTATTGGCCAGCGGTTGCTGCGAGTTCGACGAGCAGGGCCAGCCATACCGTTTTCCCGGCGTGCTGATCGACATCCACGAACGCAAGACCGCCGAAGAGTCCCTGCTCAAGTTCACCCGCAATCTCGAACAGCGTGTCGCCGATGAAGTCGAGGCGCGCCTCAGTGCGGAGGAGCAACTGCGCCAGTCGCAGAAACTCGAAGCCATCGGCGGCCTCACGGGTGGCGTGGCCCACGACTTCAACAACCTGCTGCAAGTAATCGCCGGCAATCTGCACCTGCTGGCTCGCCATGAGCCGAACAATATCAACGTCCAGCGCCGGGTCAGCGCCTCGCTGGCGGCCGTGGAGCGCGGCGCCAAGCTGTCTTCGCAACTGCTCGCGTTCGCCCGCCGCCAGCCGCTGTCGCCGGCGGTGTGCGATCCCCGGCAGATCTTCGAAGGCGTCGGCGAGTTGCTGCAACGGGCGCTGGGCGAAATCATTCAGATCGAGGTGCAACTGCCGGACGAACCGTGGCACATCAACGTCGATCGCAATCAACTGGAAAACGCCATTCTCAATCTGGCGATCAACGCCCGCGACGCCATGAAGGGAGAGGGCACGATTGTGCTCGGCGCCGCCAACCTCTCACTGGACCGGGCATTCTGTTCGGGCAAGGGCATCGTGCCGGGGGATTTCGTCCGGGTCTCGGTCAGTGACAGCGGCGTCGGCATCGCCCCGCACATGCTCGAACAGGTGTTCGAACCGTTCTTCACCACCAAGGCCGACGGCCAGGGCACCGGCCTGGGCTTGAGCATGGTGTTCGGCTTCGTCAAACAGAGCGGCGGGCATGTCGAGATCGACAGCCAGGTGGGCCAGGGCACGCGCGTGCAGTTGTACTTCCCGCGCAGCCTGCGAGCGGTGGGTCAATCGGCGCCCAGCGTGGAGAAACCCCTCACGGGTGGCAACGAGACAATTCTTGTGGTCGAGGACAACGAAGCGGTACGCACCTCCGCCGTCGAGCTGTTGCGTGAAGAAGGCTACCGCGTATTGATCGCCGGCAACGGCGACGCGGCCATGCAGATGTTGATGGAAGGCGCTCGGGTCGACCTGATCTTTACCGACGTGGTCATGCCCGGCCTGATCAAGAGCTCCGATCTGGCGGCGTGGGCCAAGGTGCAGATGCCACCGGTGGCCGTGCTGTTCACCTCGGGCCACACCCGCGACATCATTTCACGCAACCACCAGCTCAGCCCCGACACCCATCTGCTCGGCAAGCCTTACGGCCCCGAAGCACTGTTGCAGATGATCCGAACCGTGCTCAGTGCCTGAGCTTCGAATCCCTTGACCAAGGCTGGCCAATGACCTCCAAGCGCAGCTCCAATTCCGCCACCGGCATGGTTCGCGTGCGCGGCGCCCGTGAGCACAACCTGAAGAACGTTGACGTCGATATCCCCCGTGATGCGCTGGTGGTGTTCACCGGAGTGTCGGGCTCGGGCAAATCGTCGCTGGCGTTTTCAACGCTGTATGCCGAAGCCCAGCGGCGCTATTTCGAATCGGTGGCGCCTTATGCGCGGCGGCTGATCGATCAGGTCGGGGTGCCGGACGTCGACTCCATTGAGGGCCTGCCACCGGCCGTGGCCCTGCAGCAACAGCGCGGCACGCCAAGTACGCGTTCGTCGGTGGGCAGCGTGACCACGCTGTCGAGCCTGATCCGCATGCTGTACTCGCGCGCCGGCAGCTATCCGCCGAATCAGTCGATGTTGTATGCCGAGGATTTTTCACCGAACACGCCACAAGGCGCCTGCCCGGAGTGCCATGGACTGGGCCGGGTTTACGAGGTGACCGAGGCGTTGATGGTGCCCGACCCGGAGCTGACTATCCGCCAACGCGCCGTGGCGTCATGGCCGCTGGCCTGGCAGGGGCAGAACCTGCGCGACATCCTGGTGACCATGGGCATCGACGTCGATATTCCATGGCGCAATCTGCCGAAAAAGCAGCGCGACTGGATTCTCTTCACCGAGGAAACGCCGACGGTTCCGGTCTACGCCGGGCTGACGCCGGAAGAAACCCGCGTCGCCCTCCAGCGAAAAATGGAACCGAGTTATCAGGGCACGTTCACTGGCGCCCGGCGCTACATCCTGCACACCTTCACCCATTCGCAAAGTGCGCTGATGAAGAAGCGCGTGTCGCAATTCATGCTCGGCAGCCTCTGTCCGTTGTGCGATGGCAAGTGCCTCAAGCGCGAGGCGCTGTCGGTGACGTTTGCCGGGCATGACATCGGCGAGTTGTCGCGGATGCCGCTGCTGCAAGTCGCCGAAGTGTTGAAGCCGGTGGCGGATGCGAGTTGGCTGGAAGAGGCCGATGAAACCGGTGAAACCCTGACCCACCGCCAGACCCGCGAAGCCCGCCAGCAGCGCGTGGCCCATGGCGCCAGCGGCCACGCCAACGCGCCGGACGTGCGCCATACGCCGAACCTGTCGCTGGAAAAACGCCTGGCCGCGCAGCGCATTGCCGAGGACTTGCTGGAGCGGGTCAGCACCCTGACCGATCTCGGCCTCGGTTATCTGGCCCTGGAACGCAGCACGCCGACCCTGTCGTCCGGTGAGTTGCAGCGTCTGCGGCTGGCCACCCAACTGGGTTCGCAATTGTTCGGCGTGATCTACGTGCTCGACGAGCCTTCCGCCGGGCTGCACCCGGCGGACGGCGAGGCGCTGTTCGAGGCGTTGCAGCGTCTGAAGGCCGACGGCAACAGTGTGTTTGTGGTCGAGCACGATCTGGACACCATGCGCCGCGCCGACTGGCTGATCGATGTCGGCCCGGCAGCGGGCGAAAAGGGCGGGCAGATTCTCTACAGCGGCCCGCCGCCGGGCCTGGCGGCGATCGAGCAGTCGCAGACCCGCGCCTATCTGTTCGCCGAACAGAAACGTACCACACGCGCCGCGCGCAAACCCTCGGGCTGGTTGAAGCTCGAGGGCGTCACGCGCAACAACCTGAATAACCTCAGCGCCGAATTTCCACTGGGCTGTTTCACCTCGGTTACCGGCGTCTCCGGTTCCGGCAAGTCGAGCCTGGTCAGCCAGGCGCTGCTGGAACTGGTCGGCGCACAGCTTGGGCGCAGCGTCAGTGACGCCGAGCCGGAAGAACTCAGTCTGGAAGATGAGTCCCCGACTGCCAGTACCGGCCAGGTCAGCGCCGGGCTGGAGTCGATCAAGCGTCTGGTGCAGGTCGATCAGAAACCCATCGGTCGTACTCCGCGTTCGAATCTGGCGACCTACACCGGGCTGTTTGACAACGTGCGCAAACTGTTCACTGCGACCGACGAGGCGAAAGCGGCGGGTTACGACGCCGGGCAGTTTTCCTTCAACGTCGCCAAGGGTCGCTGCCCGACCTGCGAAGGCGAGGGATTTGTCAGTGTCGAATTGCTGTTCATGCCCAGCGTGTATGCGCCATGCCCGACCTGTCACGGCGCGCGTTACAACCCCGAAACCCTGGCCATCCTCTGGCAGGGCTTGAGCATCGCGCAGGTGTTGCAACTGACAGTGGACGAGGCGGTGACGGTGTTTGCCGAGCAGCCGGCGATCCGCCGTTCGCTGGAGGTGCTGCGCGATATCGGCCTCGGTTACTTGCGCCTCGGGCAACCGGCGACCGAACTGTCCGGGGGCGAGGCACAGCGGATCAAGCTTGCCACCGAACTGCAGCGCAACCAGCGCGGCGCGACGTTGTACGTGCTGGATGAACCCACCACCGGTTTGCACCCGAGGGATGTCGACCGTTTGCTGGAGCAACTGGATACGCTGGTGACGGCGGGGCACACGGTGATCGTGGTCGAGCATGAAATGCGCGTGGTGGCGCAGAGCGACTGGGTGATCGACATCGGACCGGGGGCGGGGGATCAGGGCGGCAAGATCGTCGTGGCCGGGACACCGCAGAAAGTGGCGACGAGCAAGAAAAGCCGGACTGCGCCGTTTCTTGCTCGCGCCTTGAGCCGATAACTACGTCGCCAGGGCCGGCCTCATCGCGGGCAAGCCCGCTCCCACAGAGTCTGATGTATTCACGAGTTTGTGTACGGCACAAAAAACTGTGGGAGCGGGCTTGCCCGCGATAGCGGTGTATCAGGCGCCGTCGAGCGTGCGGCGCACCTTGTCCAGCAATTCACGGATCTGGAACGGCTTGACCAGCATCTCCATGCCCGCACCGAGGAACACCTGGCGGTTAATCGCGGTTTCCGCGTAACCGGTCATGAACAGGATCGGCAACCCCTCACGCCAGCCCCGGGCAACGTCCGCCAGTTCGCGGCCGCTCATGCGCGGCAGACCGACGTCGGTCAGCAGCAGGTTGATCGACGGGTCGTTCTGCAGGCGCTCCAGCGCGGTTTCGATATCGCCGGCCTGGGTGCAGCGGTAACCGGCGTCCTCCAGCACTTCGGTAACGAACAGCCGCACGGACGGCATGTCTTCGACGATCAGCACATGCTCGCCAGTGCCCTTCGGATCAATCGTCGGCAGCGGCACATCGGCGGCGGTCGGGTCACTGGTCGCCGGCAGCATGATCGTCACTTCAGTACCGCGTCGGGCAACACTGCGGATGTGCGCGTCGCCGCCGGACTGACGGGCGAAACCGTAGATCGTCGACAGCCCCAGCCCGGTGCCCTGGCCCAGCGGTTTGGTGGTGAAGAACGGCTCGAACACCTTGTCGATGACGCTGTGCTCGATGCCGGTACCGTCATCGCGCACCGACAGCGCCACGTAGGAACCGTCGGTGAGGTTCGGATCGCCGTGAGAGTACGCGGCATAAGTGCTGACCCAGATATTGCCGCCCTGAGGCAACGCGTCCCGGGCGTTGATCACCAGGTTGAGCACCGCGCTTTCCAGTTGAATCGGGTCGACCAGCGCAATGGCTGGTTTGGTGGTCAGTTCAAGCTTGAGGGCGATGCGTTCGCCGATGGTGCGCACCAGCAATTCTTCGAGCGAGCGCACGTGTTCGTTGATGTCCACCGGCCGGGTGTCGAGCGGTTGCTGGCGGGCGAAGGCCAGCAGGCGATGGGTGAGTGAGGCCGCGCTCATCGCCGAGTTCAGGGCGGCTTCGGCGTAGAACCGGACCTTGTCCGGACGGGCATCGGCGACGCGTTTCTGGATCAGTTCGAGGCTGGTGATGATCCCGGTCAGCAGGTTGTTGAAGTCATGGGCGATGCCGCCGGTGAGTTTGCCTAGCGCATCCATTTTCTGTACTTGCAGCAGCTGCGATTCGGCGCGTACCCGGTCGGCGACTTCCTTGGCCAGTTGCGTGGTGGTGTCGTCCAGCCGCGCCAGGTGCGAGCGTTCGCGGTGACGGTGTTCGGTGACGTCTTCGACGAACACCAGGCTCAGTTTCGGGGTGCGGTAGGGGGAAATCTGCCACTCGGTTTCGCGGATCTCGCCCTGCACGCGCATGTTCAGCGTGCCTTTCCAGCGCTCGCCGTCCACCAGACGCAGGCGTAACTCCTGAAGGATCGCACCTTGATCGTCAGCGAAACACTCGTTGAGTGCCTGGGAGTCGAGGTTGTCCTGGATCAGTTGGGAGAACGCGTGATTGCACTCGTGGACCTTGAGCTCGGCATCGAGTACCGCAATCGGAGCCGAGACATTGACGAAAATCTCGCGAAAACGCGCCTCGCTTTCACGCAACGCGTTCTCCGTGTCGCGTACTCGCAGCAGGGTGCGCAACGTTGCCAGCAGTACATCGGGATCGACCGGGTGAATCAGGTAGGCATCGGCTCCGGCGTCGAGGCCGGTGATGATGTCGCCGGTCTGGATCGACGCCGCCGACACGTGGATCACCGGGAGCAGGGCAGTACCCGGATCGGCGCGCAGTTCACGGACGATGTCGAACCCGCTCATGTCCGGCAGGTTGACGTCGAGAATCAGCGCATCCAGCGGTTCACTGGCGATCAGGGCCAGGCCTTCGCCGCCGGTGCCGGCCTCGAACACTTCGTAGCCGTGGCGCTCCAGGCGCCGGCGCAAGGCGTAGCGGGTGGCGACGTTGTCATCGACGATCAACAGACGGATGTCATGTTTCATCGACGTTCTCCTGGGCTATCGCCAACGGAATGATCACGAAAAAGCTCGAGCCCACGCCCGGCGTACTCTCGACACCGACCTCGCCACCGAGCAATTCGGCGAAACGCTTGCACAGCGACAGGCCAAGCCCGGTGCCGCGCAGGCGTTTTTGCAGCGGCGAGTCGACCTGTGAAAAATCTTCGAACAGAGTGCCATGCAATTCCGGGGCGATACCGATGCCGGTGTCGCTGACGGCGAACCGCACTTTGTCCTGGCCTTCGAGGCGTGCCGAGACCCGGACCTCGCCACGGGTGGTGAATTTCAGCGAGTTGGAAATAAAGTTGCGCAGGATCTGCGCCAGCTTCTTGTCATCCGTGAAGAGTCGCGGCAGGCCCACCGGTTCTTCGAAAATCAGGTCCACCGCGCTGGCGTCGACGATCGGCCGGAACATTCCCCGCAGTGCGGCGAACAGATCGAACATGTCGAACCACGCCGGGGAAATGGTGATGCGCCCGGCCTCGATCTTCGCCAGATCGAGCAGGTCGTCGACCATGTCGCTCAGTTCCCGGGCGGCGCTGCTGACAAACGCGACCTGCTTGTGTTGCTCGGGGCTGAGCGGGCCGTCGAGTTCGTCCGCAAGCAGGCTGTTGATACTGAGGATCGAACCCAGCGGTGTGCGGAATTCGTGGCTCATGTACGACAGGAAGCGGCTTTTCAGGTCGGACGCCTGACGCAGTTGTTCGGCCTGGGTGTCGAGTTCGGCGTACAGCGCGAGCACGCCCTGATTGGTTTCGTCGAGTTCTTCGCGCAATGCGGCGGTTTCGCTCTGCAACCGGGCGATCAGCGCCGATTGTTCAGCGCTGCTCAAGGTCGGGGACTCAGCCATGGGCGGCCTCCAGGGCAACGACCAGCACCGTTACATCGTCGCGCCCGCGGCAGAAATCGCGGTGCAGGACGGTGGCTATCACGGCGGGATGGCGATGCACCAGACCGGGGTAGTCTTGAAGGTTCCAACGGGACTGCAAGCCGTCGCTGTACATGATCAATAGATGTCCGTTCACGTGAGCATAGTCAAAGGGCTGGGCTTTTCGGTATTGGCCACCGACGATTCCGGGGTGCGAGGCCAGTCCGCGGGATTTGTCGGCCGTCACCAGGCTGGCGCCGATGTTGCCAACACCGGCATAGGTCAGGCTGTCACGTTCGCCATGAAACTGCGCAAACGCCACCGCGCCGCCACGGGTGCCGATCATTTCCCGGTGCAAGTCTTCCATCAGCGGCACCGGGGCGCCGAAGGGGGTCAGGGCGAAGGCTTTTTCACCGGCCCGTCCGGCGCGCTCGGCGTCTTCGCCATGGCCCAGACCGTCGACGATCAGGGCGCTGATGTCTGGCCCGTTGAACGCCAGATGCCAGACATCACCGCACGCCGGGTCGTTGTGCAGTGAATGCTGACTGACGCCGAAGCGCCGGTCCGGCTGTCGATCGGTTCGCGGATACAGCCGCGCCAGCAATACGGCGCCCCGAGCGTCGGCGTACACATCGAAGACTTCGGTCTGGCGCGACACCGCACCGAGGCCGATCCCCTGCGTGCCGCCCGTGGAAAAACCATCGGCCATGCACGCATCGAGATCGAAGCCGCCGGCCCGGTCGACTGCGAGCATTTCGAGGCCGAAACCTTCAGCCCGCTTCAACACGCGCAGGTGCAATTCGCCGTGCGTCGCATGTTTCAGCACGTTGCTCGCCAGTTCCGTGGCCACCAGCGCTACACGTCCGGCATCGCGCTCATCGAAACCATGCTGCTCGGCGAGTTGCTGCGCCGTGCGCCGGGCATGGCCGATCTGGCTGCTGTCCTCAAGGGGCAGTACTCGGGTCAGACTCCCGCTGATATTCATGTCCATCGGGTGATCGTTATGCGTGTGCCTTCGCCGGGCGCGGTGTCCAGTTCGAACTCGTCCACCAGCCGTTTGGCCCCGGTCAGCCCGAGCCCCAGCCCGCTGCCGGAGGTCCAGCCGTCGGTCATCGCCAGTTTGATGTCGGCAATGCCCGGGCCTTCATCGCGAAAAGTCAGGCGCAAGCCGACCTTGTGGTTGTCGTCGAGGATCTGCCAGTCCATGTCGCCGCCACCGCCGTAGACCATGGTGTTGCGCGCCAGCTCGCTGACGGCGGTCACCAGTTTGGTCAGGTCGATCAGGCGCATGCCGCATTCGGTGGCCAGTTTGCGCGCCAGTTGCCGGGCGAGCACCACGTCCTGCTCGATGTGAATCGGTTGCGTACCGCTGCTGCGCACGGTCATTGCTGGCGTACTCGTTCCTGCAACAGTTTCATTCCGCGCTCGACGTTCAGCGCGGTGCTGACGCCCGGCAGGTTCAGACCCAGCTCGACCAACGTGATCGCGACCGCCGGTTGCATGCCGACCAGCATGGTTTCGGCGTCCATGATTTTCGACAGACCGGAAATGGTGCCGATCATCCGGCCGATGAACGAATCGACCATGTCCAGCGCCGAGATGTCGATCAACACCCCGCGCGCCGAGGTTTTGCTGATGCGCTCGGACAAATCATCCTGCAGGGTGAGGGCGAGCTGGTCATGCATGTCGACCTGGATGGTCACCAGCAGAAAGTCGCCCATCTGAAGAATCGGGATACGTTCCATTGGTTAAACCGTCTTGGCAAGGGTGATGCCCAGGCGGGTCAGCGCCAGTTTCAACGCGTCGGCCAGATTGGCCTTGGTCACCACGCCTTGCAGGTCGAGGCCCAGATGGACGATGGTCTGGGCGATCTGCGGACGCACGCCACTGATGATGCAATCGGCGCCCATCAGGCGGATCGCGGTGACGGTTTTCAGCAGGTGCTGGGCCACGAGGGTGTCGACGGTCGGCACGCCGGTGATGTCGATGATGGCGATTTCCGAACCGGTGTCGACGATGCGTTGCAGCAGGGATTCCATCACCACCTGGGTACGTTGCGAGTCGAGGGTGCCGATCATTGGCAGCGCAAGGACGCCATCCCACAGTTTGACTACCGGGGTCGACAGCTCCAGCAGTTCTTCCTGCTGACGCTTGATCACCGCTTCACGGGATTTCTGGAAGGTGCGGAGGGTGTGCAGGCCGAACGCGTCGAGCAGTTCGGAGATTTCCCAGAGCTGTTCGGCCAGCAGCGCCGGTTGTTCCCGGTAATGGCTTTGCAGCAAGGCGAACAGCGGACCTTTGAGGGCGAAGATGAAACTGGCGGTCTGTTGCGAATCCTGACCGAGCAGGGCGCGGCTGTGGGACAGTTTTTCGAGGAACTGACGGGTAGCCTCCCAGCCCGGCGCGGCAATGTTGGTGCCGTTGTCGTTTTCCAGTCCGTGGACGACCAGTTGCAGGAATTCGCTGGTCTGCTGCTGCAAGTCGTGTTCCTTGAGATTGCGGGTGGCGCCGTTGTCTTGCAGCCCTTTGATCCAATCGCCCAGCAGTTGTGCCTGTTTGTTTTTAATCGCATCGAGTGTGCTGTTCTGCAGTGCTGCCATGTGCCTGTTGCTCCATTGCGAATTGGGGGCCGGTTCTTCGGAAAATGACCGGCGCGAAGTGAATGACCTTGGCCGTTTGAAATAGTTGTTCGTTCCCGCGAGGATATTTTTGATCTACCGCACGGAACGCACCGATAACTCTAGTCGCGATGGCCGGGAGCGCCGGTTTTTCGCGCAAAACGACGGACCAAAAAAAGAGGCCGCGTCCAATGGAGGCGGCCTCTTGAGGTGTGTTGTGTCTACTTGCTCGGGTGTTTGGCCTGCAATTCCTTGGCGGCGGCCAGGTGCTTTTGCAGCCCCGGGAGCATTTTCTGGGCAAAACCCTTGAGCTCGGTGGCGCCCTTGACCTTGTCGTCGGTCACGGTGTTGGCCTGTTTCTCGAACAGCTTGATGGCTTCTTCGTGGGCCTTGACCTGATTATTGGCGTACGCCGCATCGAAGGATTCATCGCGCATGTCGAGAATCTTTTCCTTGGCCTGTTTGACCAGCGTCGTCGTGTCTGGCACTTCGATGTCGTTGGCCTTGGCTATCGTCGCCAGTTCGTCGTTGGCCTTGCCGTGGTCGGTGATCATCATGTTGGCAAAGGCCTTGATGTCGGCCGACTGGCTTTTTTCCAGCGCCAGGCGGCTGGTTTCGATCTCGGCGATGCCACCGGCCGCGGCGTTGTCGACGAAGTCGTTATCGGTGGCGGCGAAGGCCGAACCCATGCCGGTGCTCAAGGCCACGGCCAGAAAAAGATGACGCAGTTTGAATCCGTCCATTGGTGTTTCTCCACGCAGGTTTTTGTGAGCGTTATTCAATGGAGGGAAGTCGCCGACCAAAGGTTTTATCGCATTTGCGAAAGGGCGACGAACGGGCACCGCTGGTCTGACAGGTGGTCGACAGAACCGGTCAACCGAGGCCATTCTGATACCTGGCCAGCGCAATCGGTCGCGTTGGCTGCCGATCAATTGACGGAGGTGTTCCATGCCGGTGACCCATGATTTGTTACAGGACTTGAAACTGACAAAGGAAGAGATCCAGCAACGACGCACCGCGGATCCACATCTGGATGCACTGATCAACAAGTATTCCCAGGCGGACGCCGAAGTCGTCAAGGCCGAGACGGCGACCTCGGATGCACCCAGCGACGACACCTTGAAGAAACTCAAAGAGAAACGTCTGCAGGTCAAAGACAAGATCGTCGAGCAGTTGCAGGCTCGATCCTGACCGTCAGTCGCGCCACCGGCCCTCGGTGGTAAAACGACGGGAACGACAGCCCCGACCGGCACCTCGAATGTTCAGAGTCTTTACATCGCGACTCTCAGCGAGGTGCCTTATGAACAAACCAAAATTCCCCAGTGAAGAGCAGGGCGCATTTGACCCGGTTCCGACGCATCCAGAGCCGAACAGTCCGGCGCACACCGTCCGTGATCCTGAAGAGGAACGCAAAAGCGAGGAAGTGCCGGAAGACGAAGATCCCGACAAGTTCGATCGATCCAGTAACTGACCGGCTGCCATCGCCTCACTTCAAGGCCGCCTCCAACGGCAACCGCGCCATGTGCGTGGCCTTCAGCGAGCCGAAATACAGCCACTCGCCATACTCGCGCACCGTGGTGATCGGCGAGTAATTGCCGGCGCTGGCGTCCTGCAGATTGGCGATCACCTTGCCGTCCAGATCCAGCCCCAGCACGAACCCGCGCTTCTCCACCGGTTTGGGCACGACGGTCATCGCCCGCACGATCATCTTGCGTACGAACGGGTGTTCAGCCGTGCGATCCAGCAGCGGATTGCGCGGCGTGTACAGCGCCACCCAGAAGCGATCCCGGCCATTGAAGGCGAGGTTGTCCGGCAGCCCCGGCAGGTTGTCGATGAACAGGTCGTGGGTGCCAGCCTTCGGCCCGGTCAGCCAATAGCGGCTGATGCGGTAAGCGCCGGTTTCGTTGACCAGCACATAGGCATCTTCCGGGCCGAGGGTCACGCCGTTGGCGAACTCCAGCTTGTCCAGCAGCACGACGGTCTGGCCGGTCTGGAAGTCGTACCGTAGCAGGCGTCCGTCACCGCCATGCTCGATGATCGCTTCGCCATCGTGACCGTAACCCCAACGACTGGAGGCATCGCTGAAATAGGCGTAATGCCCGGACTTGTCGATGGCCACGTCATCGGTAAACCCGAACGGCAGACCATTGGCTTCGGTGGTCAGCGCCACCAGCCGACCCTGCGCGTCGAGGGACAGCAAACCCTTGACCCCATCGGCGATCACCAGCAAACCGTTGGGATGCCGCGCCAACCCCAGCGGCCGGCCGCCGGTATCCGCCAGCACCTTGCGCTGCTGGCCGTCGAGGCTGGTGCGCAGCAGGCGTCCGTCATGCAGTCCGGTGATCAGAAAGTCGTTTTCCAGCAACAGCGCTTCCGGGCCTTCGATGTCGCTCGGGCCGACTTGCGCCGCGCCCTTGAGTCGCTGGTTGTCAGCGAATTGGCCTTCGGTCAGCGAGGGCGCCGGTTGCGGCGTCCAGGCGACGGGCTTGACCTTGGTCGGAATCAACAGCAAAAAGCCCAGAACCCCGATAACCAGCAGCAACAGCAGATAACGCCATCTCACACGTGCGCTCCCGCAAGTGCCAGATGCCGGGTCGCCATATCACGCAGGGCCTGCATCGAAGCCGCCGATTCGCGATCAATGCGACGCTTGAGCAGCAGGTGGTTGGCGATGCGCAGGCCGATGCCCTCGAATTGGTAATCGAGGGTGCGCACGAACCGCGTGGCGTCGTTGTGTGCTGAGCATTCATAGGTCAGCAGCAACGACAGACCTTGATCACCCTGGGCCCGCGCGCACCAGCGTCGGCCGGGCAGGTATTCGGTAACCTCCCAGCGCAAATGCCCCTCGCGCCCACCGGCGTGAATGTCCTCGTCGAATCGCGCGCCGGCGTGCAACGCACCGCTGGGGCCGTCGATCTTCAGCGAAGACGGGTGCCACTCCGGCCAGCGGCTGACGGTGGCGGCGTAGGCGAGGACGGCGATCGGATCGCCGGCGATGTCGACTGTGTGCTGCATGCGGGTCATGGGCGTTCTCGAATCGGTGAAAGGGGCGGTTTCCGGCTCCCAGTAGAGGGTGCCGAACAGGTAGTCCATCAGCGGAAAAACGATATTGAAATTGCGCTCCTGCATGCGCTCGCGACGGTGATGCAGCTCGTGCAGGCGGCGCATCTGGCGGATCCACGGCAGGCGGGTCAGCGGGTTCTGCGGCGGCAGATGCTCGCAGGCGTGAAACACTTCATAGGTCAGGTAACCGAACACCATGCAGCCGCCGAACAGCCCGGCGACGTTGCTGTTGACCTGCGCGAACAGCCACCACAGGGGCAGGGTGATCGCCAGCGTGTGCAGCACGATCAGCCAGGCGGGGAACAGAATCACCCGCCAGTCGCGGGCGCCGTCGTAGGTCATGTGGCCGGGGGTGAAGAAGCTGTGATGATCGCCGGCATGCCGGGCGTAGAACATCCGCGCGAAGCTCTTTTTGTGATGGCCGAGATGGCGGTGCACCATGTACACGCCGAAATTGAAGAACAGCAGGGTCAGCGGCACGGTCAGCCATTCCAGCGCCTGCACCTGATGCACGCTGCTCCAGAACGCGCCGATGGCCAGCACACCGAACAGCAGCACGAACGCGCCGTGCACCCATGGGTTGTAGCGGGGATGGATCGCCGCACGGTAGCGGCTGCGAAATGCCTCGGTGGTCTGCCTCACTGCGGTCACCTGCGGATATTGTCGTTATCCCGGCAGATTAGCCGATCCCGCCGTTTGTGCAGGGGCAACCTTCAGGTCACAAGTGCCATGCTCCGGTGTATAGCGGCCGTCAGCTCAACGGGTTCCAGCGCTGCGACCAGTCGTCATCGGCCTTGATCACTTCGCGCAGCAGATCGAACGCCTGTTGCAGGATCGCCGAGTCGCGGTCGCGGGAGTAGACGAGGTAGGTCGGATAGCCGAATTCCGGGGCTTTGGTGACCGGCTCCAGCGCGCCGCTTTCCAGATAGGTGCGCACGACCCGGGTCCGGAAATAGCCGCTGCCGCCGTTCTCCAGTATGTACTGCAGGGCCAGCGGGCCGAGGTTGAAGCTCAGAGCGGCCTTGGCCTTTTCCGGCAGGGCGGCGTCGTGCTGGCGGCGGAAGTCCGGGCCCCAGTCGATGTAGACGTAGGGGGCAGGGCGGCCGGGCGTGGTCACCAGAATCAGCTTCTCTTCCAGCACCTGCTCGACCTGCAGCCCCGGCCAGTATTCCGGTTGATAGACCAGCGCCGCATCGAGCACCCCCAGTTCGAGCTGGCGCAGCAGGTTTTCGCCATCGCGGATCTCCATGCGCAAGGCGTGACCCGGGATTTTCTCTCGCAGCTCGGCGGCCCAACTGAGCATCAGCGGATTGCACAGACTGACCTCGCCACCGATGTGCAGCACGTTGTGATAGCCCTCGGGCAAGGGCAGGTCGCGGCGCGCCGCTTCCCAGGTCTGCACCAGCTGATTGGCGTAGATCACAAAGGCCTCGCCATTGGCGGTCAGCCGCGCACCGGCGCGGTTGCGCACGAACAGCGTGCTGCCCAACTGGCTTTCGAGTTTCTGGACCCGGGCGGTGATTGCCGTCTGGGTGACGAACAGCTTTTCCGCCGCCGCGGCGAGGCTGCCGTGGCGGACGATTTCCAGAAAGGTGCGGGCGAGGTCGATGTCCATGGGCGGGCCGGTGTCTAAGGTCGGGGCATTGTAAGTCAAAAGCCCCTCACCCTAGCCCTCTCCCGGAGGGAGAGGGAACCGATAGGGGAATATTGAGGAAGTACACCGACCTGGAGGATTTGTTCTGAATCCATAATCGACTCGGTCTTTCAGGTCGGCGTATAGCGAAAGACATCTCGGTCAGTCCCCTCTCCCTCGGGGCGGTCCGACGTTTCGGGAGGGCTCGGGTGAGGGGAAAAGCAGACGCCGCGGATTAGCTGACCAGCTCGGTATCAACCACCCGAGCCCAATCCTCCACCAACCGCGCCGGCGTACAGCAAGTCTTGCGCTTGTAGACGAAGTTGCGGCACTTCTCGGCAAACTGATTGCGGTTGTACAGCATGTCCTCCTGCATCTCCTGCAACTCCGCCTCGCGACACTGACGAATCAACACCTGATCGACCCGCAATTTGCGCTCCCGCACCGCCGCATAAGTCGGATCACTCAACACACTGTTGGCCCGTTGCAGCAGCCACAGCGAGAACTCGTCCGGGCAGCGCGGGCCGATTTCCTGGACCATGCCCAGTTGCAGCGCCTGCGCAGCGCTGACCGGCAGACAGGCCTGGGTCAGTTGTTCGGCCATGGCCGGGCCGACGGCGCGGGGCAGGCTGTAGGTCCAGTATTCCGAGCCGTACAGACCCATGCTCTTGTAATGCGGATTGAGCACGATATCGGCGCGGGCAAACACGATGTCAGCCGCCAGAGCCAGCATCACACCACCGGCACCAGCATTGCCGGTGACCCCACTGACCACCAGTTGCCGTGCGCTAAGCAATTCTTCGCACACATCATCGATGGCCTGGATATTAGCCCAGGCTTCAGCGCCCGGATCCTCGGCGGCCTGAATCACGTTCAAATGTACGCCGTTGGAAAAACTGCCGCGTCCTCCCTTGATCAACAGCACCTGAGTGTCGCGGGACTTGGCCCAGCGCAGGGCCTCGACCATGCGCCGGCATTGTTCGGTGCTCATGGCGCCGTTGTAGAACTCCAGCGTCAGCTCGCCGACCTGGCCGGACTCGCGATAACGGATCGGTTGATACGCCTCGTCGCTGAATGGCGCGTTGGCAATCGACCAGTCCAGCAACGGCACGCCAGACAACTGCCCGGCCAGCACATGCCGCGCCGGACGCTTGAAGGTTTCTTCGCCCGGTTGCGGTTTGCGCCGCAACGAGCCGATCCACAGGCTGTGATCACCGGTCGCCACCAGCACCGCGTCGTCATGCACTGCAAGAATCTCGCCGGGCATGCCGGTGCGCTGATCGAGGTGCGCGTCGTACACGTAATACTGCCCGCCAGCGAGGCTGGCGAGTACGCCGGGCTGGCCATCCGCTGCGTCGATGCAGCGCTTGATGAAGCGCGAACAGTCGTGCCAGCTGAAGGTGCGGTCGTCCTGCTTCATGTTCGGCTGCAAGCGCCCGCGCACCTTCGGATCGTTGTAATCCAGTGCCATCGGCACAAAGCCGTCGATGAATTTCTCCACCACTTCACGGATGCAACGGATCGCCGCGTCGCTGACCCGGCCGTTGTAGAGCTCGGATTTGCGCAGGCCTGTCGGCAAGTTGAATTCGCAGGTGGCCCAGACCGGGCCGGCATCCATTTCTTCCACCGCTTGCAGGGCGGTCACGCCCCAGGACGGCAGCTCGCGCATGATCGCCCAGTCCAGTGCGCTGGCACCGCGATCGCCGACGATGCCGGGGTGAATGATGACGACCGGACGCTGGGTGTTGCTCCACAGTGCCTGAGGGACGCGATCCTTGAGGAACGGGCAGATCACCAGATCGGCGCCGCTGTTTTCGATCTGCTCGCACACGGCGGTTTCGTCGGTGAACAGCACCACGCTGGGTGAATGCCCGGCCTGACGCAGTTCCAGCCACGCGCGCTGGGTCAGACCGTTGAACGCCGACGACAGAAGAATGATGTTGAGTGATCGCATGATTGCTCTTCCTTGAAAGGTCAGCCGCAGGCTCCCGGTGAGCCGTCCGTGGCTATCGATGGAGGCGCAAGGTTAGAGACTGACGTGGCGGGCGCCACTGATCGAGATCAACGTTGTGTCAGCCAATGTTGCCGTGCCGACGACCTGCCTTATTCTCAAAGGTTTGCTGATCCTGATTTTTTATTACTTCAAATGTATCAAGCGCTATTGCACAGTCGCACCCCTGATCACCGCCGGAAGATCCCGGCGTATCCATGGATTTTCGCAGCGGGTGGAGCCCGTTTTCAGGGAGTAAGGCATGGGGAGTCACAACCCGCATTACCAGGTCATCGGGCAAATGTTCCAAAAGGACTACCGATGGTTGTGCGCAGCGGTCAGCCGTACCCTCGGCTGCCCGCACAGCGCGCAGGACATTGCTTCGGAAACCTTTCTTCGGGTTCTGGCACTTCCCGATCCGCTGGCGATTCGCGAGCCCCGCGCGCTGCTGACCACGATTGCCCGGCGGCTGGTCTATGAAGGCTGGCGCCGGCAGGATCTGGAACGCGCCTATCTGCAAAGCCTCGCCTTGGCGCCGGAACCGGTGCACCCGTCACCCGAAGAACGGGAGTTGGTGATCGAAACGCTGCTGGCGGTGGATCGTTTGCTTAATGGCTTGTCGGCCAAGGCCAAGGCTGCGTTTCTCTATCACCAGCTCGACGGCCTTACCTACAGCGAAATCGGCGAACGACTCGGCGTGTCCACCAGCCGCGTGCAGCAATACATGGTCGAGGCGTTCAAACGTTGCTATCAGGCGATGCAGGCATGAGGCCGGACGAAACGCTGATCGACGAAGCCGCGCAATGGATGGCGCTGCTGCAATCCGGACACGTCAGCCTGCAGGAGCGCGCAGCCTTCGACGCCTGGCGCACGGCGGATCCACGGCATCAGCAGATCATCGAGCAAATGGGTGGCGGGCTGAACCTGCTACGCCATTCGAACCTGCGCAGTTTGCCGCGTGAGAGCGTGCTGCACAGCCTGAACGCGCCGTCCAGTCGCCGTCGGTTCCTCAGCGGCAGTTTGAGCGTGCTCGGCATCGCGGTGCTGGCGGGTTTGCTCGGTCGACGTTATGGCTGGTTGCCCGAGGCCGGCGAGTTGTCGACCGGTACCGGCGAGCGTCGGGCGTTCACGCTGGAGGACGGCAGCGCTCTGACCCTCAATGCCCGCAGCCGCGTAGTGCCGCGTTTCAACAATCTCGAGCGTCTGCTGGACTTGCGCAGCGGTGAGCTGCTGATCGATGTGGCAAAAAATCTGGCCCGGCCGTTTGTGGTCGAAACCGAGCACGGGCGGATGCGTGCGCTCGGGACCAAATTCCTGGTGCAGCGCGGGGAGGATTCGACGCGGCTGGTGATGCTGCATTCGCAGGTCGAAGTGGTCACCGCCCGTGGGGCGCGGCAAGTGGTGGAGGCGGGCGAAAGTCTGCTGTTCAACGCTCAGGAGATATTGGCGCTGGAGCGCAGCAAAGGGCAGGAAAGCGCCTGGGTGCAAGGGCGGCTTGAGGTGCGCGATCGTCCCTTGAGCGAAGTCATCGACAGCCTGCGCAGCTATCGTCGTGGGATTCTGCACCTGAGCCCGGAGGTCGCCGGTTTACGCCTCAGCGGTCTCTATCCGCTGGACGACAGCGACCGCACTTTGCAACTGCTGGAGCGTTCGCTGCCGATCCGTGTCACCTGGCACAACCCGTACTGGGTCAGCATTCAGGCGCGGTTATAAAACCATAACTTCCCGGTCTATCCGCCCCCCTATAAAAAGCGCCGGCCCGCTGCTCATTCCCTGCAGACGCCTTCAACAGGGAAGCCCCTCGATGTTCTCATTCAAACAACAACAATTGTCCCGCCTGACGCTGGCCATCGTGCTGGCGGCGGGTATTGTCCCTGCCACCGTGCTGGCACAAGACGCTGCCACTCAGGTCTTTACCTTCGACATTGCCGCCGGGGCCCTCGACGAGGTACTGCTGGATATCTCGCGCCAGACCGGCGTGCCGATTTCCTTCAGCCAGAATCTGGTTCAGGGCAAGCGCAGCAGTGCGGTGCGCGGCGCATTGGGTGGCCGGCAAGCGGTGGAAAGGGCCTTGCTCGGCAGCGGCCTGCAAGTCGAGCAGGGCACCCAGGGCCTGAGCATTCGCCCGGCCGATGCGCCGAGCGCTGCGCCGGTCAAGGCCGCTGCTGTGGCGCCCGCCAGCAGCGCCGATTACCGCATGGAAAAAGTCACGGTCACCGGCTCGCGCATTGCCCGCGCGCAGAGCGATGGTGCGACCCCGGTCAACGTCATCACCCATGAGGAAATGGAAGCGCGGGGCTACAAGAACGTTTACGACGCGCTCGCGACGCAAACGCAAAACACCGGCATGACCCAGGGCGAAGACTACGGCAACACCTGGCAACCGGCAGCCAGCGCCCTCAACCTGCGCGGCCTAGGCCCCAACCACACGCTGGTGCTGATCAATGGCCGACGGGTCGCCGATTACCCGACGCCGTACGACGGCAAGGTCAACTTCACCAACCTTGCGAACATTCCGTCGGCGATCATCGACCGCATCGAAGTCCTCAGCAGCGGCGCCTCGGCGATCTATGGTTCGGACGCGATTGCCGGGGTGGTGAACATCATCCTCAAAGACAAAATGAATGGCGTCGACGTCAACCTCAAGGGCGGTACCAGCGAGCGCGGCGGCGGTGACAACCAGCGTTTGCAGATCAGCGGCGGCGGCAGTTGGGGCGACTTCGACGGGTTGTTCGGACTTGAGTTGACCAATCGCGATCCGATCTGGGCCGATGATCGCGGCTTCATGCAGAGCGGGCCGCTGGCGGATGTCGGTTACCGTCGCGACCTGACCAACAACCGTTATCTGGGGCCGGGCTGCGGTGCGTATCAGGGCACCTTCGACAACAAGCTGTTCAACAGCGGCGGACGCTGCCGCACCGACCAGATGTACAACGATTACTGGACGGTGCAGACGCAAAAGGAAAACTACGACGGCTACACCCGTGGCACCTGGCATTTCAGCGACAGCGGCCAGGTCTTCGCCGATTTGATGTACGGGCTCGATCATATCCAGAACAACACGCGCGGTCCGAGCTTCACCTCACCGGACTTCATCAACCAGAACAGCGGCAATCTGGAGCGCTGGTACCGGCGCTTTGGTGAAGAGGAAATCGGCGGGCGCACCAGTAATAACAGCAAGTGGCGCGATACTTCATGGACCGGCACCCTCGGCCTTTCGGACAAGATCGCCGACACCGGGTGGAACTATGAACTGGCGGCCAACCGCTCCGAATACAAAAGCGTGCGCACCACCCGTTACACGCCGCTGTCGTCGATCCAGGATTTCTACCTCGGCCCGCAACTGGGCACCCGCGACGGTTACCCGGTGTTCGCGCCGGATGCTTCGCGCCTCGACCGGCCACTGACGCCGCAGGAATGGGAGCAGTTTCGCGGCAACCTGACGCAGAGCAGCAAGTCGGTGTCGACCAGTTACAACGCCTCGGTCAACGGCGAATTGTTCGACCTGCCGGCCGGCCCGGTTGGATTCGCCGGCGTGCTGGAGGCTGGTAAGCAGGAATACCGCATCGACCCGGACGACAGCCTCAACGACGGCAGTTTCTACGGCGTAACCCCGGCACAAAGCTCCGGCGGTTCGCGCAAGCGTTACGCGGCCGGTGGCGAGTTCAGCATTCCGGTCACCGACACGGTGCTGGCGACAGCAGCAGGACGCTGGGACCAATACAAATTCAGCGGCCGCACCGAGCAACAGAAAACCTACAACCTCGGCCTGGAATGGCGGCCGGTGAACAGCCTTTTGGTGCGCGGCAGCTACGGCACCAGTTTCCGCGCTCCGGACCTGAACTACATCTATCAGTCCGACAGCAACGGTTACTACCCGGCGCAGATCGATTATTACGGTTGCAGCCAGGGCGTGGAGGGCGCCTGTGATCGCGGGCGGGTCGATTACACCCAGAGCGGCACGGCGGATCTGGAATCCGAACGCGGCAAATCCTGGACCTACGGTTTCGTCTGGTCGCCTTCACGCAATTTCGATTTCTCCACCGATTTCTGGCGCGTTGAGATCGATGACCTGCTGACCACCGTCGACGAAAACCGCCTGTTGCAGCAAGAGAACGAATGTCGCAATGGCACCCAGGACATCAACTCGGCCAACTGCCAGTCGACGCTCGCACGCGTCGATCGCAATCCCGGCAATGCCGCCGTCGATCCCAATCAGTTGCAGCGGGTGCGGGTGAATGCGATCAACGCCGCCAGCGAACGGGTCAGCGGTCTGGACTTCAAGAGCAACATCCGCTGGGGCGCGGGGCAGTACGGCGCGTTCAGTTCGGCGCTTGGCTACACCCTGGTGCTCTCGCATTACTACAAGGAATCGGACGAAGCCCCGACCCAGGACTGGCGCACCTCGCGCACCAACTACGACTGGCGCAGCAAGGTCAACGCCAGCCTGACCTGGGATTACCAGAAGGCCACGGCAACGTTGATGGGGATTCGTTATGGCTCGGTCACCAACGGCGCGGGTGACGGGCGTCTGTCGCCGTGGACGGTGTTCAACGCCAGTGCGCGGTACAAGCTCAACGACCGGGCGAGTGTCGGGCTGACCGTGAACAACGTGCTCAATCAGGTCAAGCATGACGATTCGGCGGGATGGCCGTATTACCCGACCGGCAACTACGACCCGTACGGGCGCCAGTGGTGGCTGGATGTGAGTTATCACTTCGGCAGTTGAGGGCGGAATGACGCCCGGCTGTGTCCTACGGACGTTGCCGGGCTTTGGGCGAAAACGGGGATATTTCCGACGACTTTTTAAGGTTGGCCGTCGGAAGTGTGATCTATAGCATCGGCGATGACATTGAAGTCGTTAACGGCCTGATTACTCAGGCCTCTGATAATGGATTGATCATGCGAACTGCACACCTCGAATACGAAACACCTGCTTATTCCGCTCGCCATCAGTGGCGCGATGATCGTGCCAGGTGCCCCATGGAGGATGTCGCGTTGCCCAGCGCAAAAGTACCCCGGTTGGCGGGCTTGAATAAGGTCGAGGGCAAGCCTGTCGATTTGCTCGTGCATGGCCGGAACATCGGTGATGACGCCATGCTGATTGTTCACCTTACCGATGAAGGTTTCGAACTGAGCGACGTCGTCGACATGCTTTCAACCTCCGAGCTTTACCAGCAAGGCGACGTGGTCAAACGCATCACTGGCAAGTCGGTCAGAACGGTACGGCGGCTGCTGAAGGAAGGAAAACCGGTACGGCTTGACCCGCAGCAGAGTGTCATCGCCTACCAATATGCATTGGTGCTGGAGTTGGCCATTCGGGCTTTCGGGGGGCAGCCACAGGCGGAGGAGTGGATGCAAAAATCCTCTACCTATTTTTACGGTCATGTGCCGCTGGAATTGACGCTGCATCCATTGGGTTTTCAAATGGTGGAGCAGTATCTGAGTCAGGTTATCTACGGGGTTTACCCATGAACCCCTTGCCGTGGGACAAGCATTGGTATGCATGGCGGCTTGACCGCGAGGTTTATGGAAGAACGTGGGATAGCGGGATGGGGTCAAAGATGAGAGGAGGTCGATGGAATATTCCCGGACGACGCGTCGTCTATGCATCCGTCGATCCGTCGTCGGCCATTCTGGAGGTGGCAGCCAACCGCAGTTTCGATGCTCTGGACCGCGAGCCTTATGTTTTGACGTGTTTCGAAGTCATCAACAATGCGAAGGTAAAAATCGTGCAGCCTGAAGAGGTGCCGAATCCTTATTGGCTGAGCCCTGCTCGGCCGTCACCCAATCAGCGATTGTTCGCCGACGCTTTACTGGCCGAGCATCCGTTTGTGCTGATCCCGTCGGCGGCAACCCGGCATTCGTGGAACTTGCTGGTGAGCTGCGAGCTCGCAGAAGGGCAGTTCAAGATGGTCTCTCAGGAGCGGTTCGGCCTTGATACCCGACTAATCAGGGAGATGACGTTGGTCTGAGGAAGCGTCATGCTGCATTTTGCATAACCTCAGCACCCAACGGTCTAAATCGCGCCCTATAAATCAACATCCGCCATCGCACATCCCTGCATAAACCAAAACGCAGGGATGGCTGTTCATGATTCAATTTTCACCCGTTAAATCCCCGTTGAGCCTGGCCTTGCTGCTGGCGATCAACACGTTGCCGGCTATTGCTGCCGACAGCAGCGCGACAGAGCCGACCACCCAACTGCAAAGGGTTGAAGTCACCGGCACCGCGATCCGCCGGGTCGATGCCGAAACCGCCGTGCCGGTCACCATCCTTCGGGTCGAGGAGTTGCAGAAGCAGGGCGTGACCACCACTGAAGAGCTGGTCAACCGCATCTCGGCCAACCAGTCTTCGGTGGGTTCCGGGCGCTCGGTGGGATCAAGCAGCGGCGGGGCGTCTTATGCCGACCTGCGTGGCATTGGCCCGAACAAGACGCTGGTGCTGCTCAACGGTCGGCGCCTGAGCAACAACGCAACCAACGCCATCAACGGCTCCGGCGTCGACCTCAACACCATCCCGTTCGCCGCCATCGACCGGGTGGAAGTGCTGCGTGACGGAGCCTCGGCGCTGTACGGTACCGATGCCATCGGCGGGGTGATCAACTTCATCACCAAGACCAGCCTCACCGAAGGTCAGATCAGCACCAGCTACGACACGCCGACCCATTCCGGTGGCGGTGAAAGCCGCAATTTCAGCGGCAGTTGGGGTTTCGGTGATTTGCAGGACGATCGCTTCAACGTTTTCGGCGTGGTGAGTTACGACAAGCAACAACGGCTGGCCGCCGATGATCGTGGTTACACCTATAACTACCAGCCGGGGCGCGGTCTGGATTACACCTCTGGCACGGCATCGCCCGCCAACTGGAGTCAGGGCAGCAACGCGACCAATCCTTTGGCCGGTTCCGGTTGCAATGCGCCGGGGCTGCTCTCACGTAATGGCATCTGCCGGCAGAGCCTGTGGAGTTATCTGGATCTGGTGCCGGAAACCGAGAAGACCTCGGCGTTCGCCAAGGCCACCGGCGAGCTGTCGGATGATCACAACGTGAGCCTCGAATACTTCTGGGCGCGCAACGAAAACCGTACGCAGATCGGCCCCGGCACTTTGATGGGCAATCAGGTCAACCCTGGCACCGCGTTCTATCCGGGCAACGGCATTACACCCGGCCCGAGCGGTTTCACTCTGGACCCGACGCAACCGGTGGACATGAACTGGCGTGAAACCGCCGTAGGTGCCCGTCAGCATGAGGATGACAACACCGGTCAGCGTCTGCTGTTGAGTTTCGACGGCACGCTGGTCGGGTGGGATTACAACCTCGGTGCCTCGTACAACCAGAACAAAGTGGTCAACACCATTCGCAGCGGTTATGTGAACGACCGCGCCGTCAGCCAGGGCATCGCCAACGGTGTGATCAACCCGTTCGGCCCGCAGAGCGCTGCCGGTTCGGCGTTGCTGGCGGCCAATGAGGTAGATGGCGATTACGCGACGGCGGTGGGCCGGGTCAAGGCGATTGACGGGCGCATCAGCCGCGAGATCGGCGACTGGTTCGGGGCAGGGCCTTCGGCACTGGCGCTGGGCGGTGAGTACCGCAAGGAAGACTTCCATCAGGATTTCGCCGCGTTTGCCGGCGACGTGCAGAGCCTGGGTGTCGATCCCAATGGCAGCGTGCAAGGGGATCGCAGTGTTTCGGCCCAATACGCCGAGGTCAACGTGCCGGTGCTCGACAGCCTGGAACTGTCCGCCGCCGTGCGCCACGACAAATACAGCGACTTCGGCAGCACCACCAACCCGAAATATTCGTTCCGCTTCCAGCCGTTCAAGGAGCTGGTGGTGCGTGGCGCCTACAGCGAAGGTTTCCGCGCGCCGTCGTTGTACGAGTTGTACAACCCGACGTTCACCTCGTTCACCAATGCCAACTACAACGACCCGCGCCTTTGCGCCGGCGGCAACCCGAGCAACGGCGGCATTGCCAACCGTGACTGTGCCCAGCAGTTCAACCGTACCTCTGGCGGCAACACCGATTTGAGCCCGGAAACTGCGCGTAACGTCACCCTCGGTTTCGTTTACCAGCCGTTTGATCGCCTGACCACCGGACTGGATTTCTGGTGGATCGATATCGCCAACCAGATCGCCGAATTCCCCGAATCGGCAGTGTTCGAGAACCCGGAGCTGTACCCGGAGCGTTTGATCCGCAAGCCTGATGGCTCCATCGATCACATCGTCACCGGCCTGGCCAACCTCGGCAAGATCAAGACCAACGGCGTCGACGTGAGCTTCGACTATCGCCTGCCGAGCAAGCCGTATGGCGATTTCGGCATCGGCCTGCAAGGCACTTACGTCACCCGTTACGACTATCAGCAGCAGCTCAAGGGCGACTACATCGACAAGCTCGGCGATTTTCGCGGCGGCGACTTTGCCTCCGCCGGTGCCGTGGCCCGCTGGCGTCACAGCCTGACCGGCAGCTGGAACTACGGCCCGCTCGGCGCGAGCCTGACCAACCGCTACACCAGCGGTTACCACGACTCGGATCGCGAGACTCACGATTACGTCGGCTCGTACAACGTCTGGGACGTGGCCGGCACCTACACCTGGCGCAAGACCCTGGCGGTGACTATCGGGGTGAAAAACCTGTTTGATCGCGAGCCGCCATTCAGCAACCAGACCTACACGTTCCAGAGCGGCTACGACCCGAAATACGGCGACCCGTTTGGCCGCACGCTGTACACGCGGGTCAATTACAAGTTCTGAGAATGATCGGTCGGGGCGGGTTTTAGTAACGCATCGTTCTAAACCCCGCCCTATAAAAAGGCCCGGCCTGTTGCACATCACAGTCAGGCAGGCACGCGGTGAAAGGATCTGCCCATGTTTTCCAGAGTCATTCTGTTCAGCGTCGGTCTGTTGCTGAGCCCGGTGCTGCTCGCGGCGCCCCGACACGCCCTCACGGTCTACGGCGAAGCCCCGAAATACGGCCCGGACTTCGAGCATCTGGCCTACGCCAACCCCGACGCGCCCAAGGGTGGAACCTTGCGCCGCTCTTCGCTGGAGAGCGGCCCGTTCGATCACCTGATTCCCTACATCGACAAAGGCACTGGCGTTGCCGACATCGACGGCTGGCTTTATGCGCCGCTGGCCTATCGCAGCAAGGACGAGCCTTACAGCGTCTACGGTCTGGTCGCGCAGCGGATGGAGCTGGACGCGGACCGGCGCTGGCTGCGCTTTTACCTCAACCCCAAGGCCCGGTTCGAGGACGGCACGCCGATCACCGCCGAAGACGTGCGTTACACCTTCGAACTGTTCACCACTCAGGGCAGCCTCAAGTATCGCCAGCAGTTTCGCGATGTCGCCGAGGTGCTGGTCGAGTCGCCGACCCAGGTGCGTTTCGTGTTCAAGAACAACGAGAGCCGTACCTTGCCGCTGGACCTGGCGACGTTGCCAGTGTTGCCTGAACATTGGTGGCGCACGCGCAATTTCGCCGATGGTGCAGGCTTCGAGATTCCGCCAGGCAGTGGGCCTTACAAAGTCAGCGCGGTGGATGCCGGGCGCAGCGTGACATTCCAGCGAATCAAAGACTGGTGGGCCAGGGATCTGCCGATCACTCGCGGGCTCTACAACTTCGATCAGTTGAGCGTGGAGTTTTTCGCCGACACGGATGTCTCGCGACAAGTGCTCAAGGCCGGCGGCTTCGATTACAACCGCGAGTTCTCTGCCACCAGTTACACCATCGGTTACGCCGGCGCGGCGCTGGAGCAGGGCAAGTTGCTGCGCGAACACCTCGCACCCGGGGCCGCGCAAGGTGCCCAGGGGTTTGCGTTCAATCTGCAGAAACCGATGTTTCAGGATCGCCGGGTGCGGCAGGCGATCGCCATGCTCTGGGATTTCGAATGGAGCAACCGGCAGATGATGCGCAGCATGTACCTGCGCCAACGCAGCTTCTTCTCCCACAGCGCGTTGTCGGCCACTGAACTGCCGGATGCCGAAGAACTGAAAATCCTCGAAGCGTGGCGCGGCCAGATTCCCGATGAAGTCTTCAGCCAGGTGTTCGAGGCGCCGCGCACCGACGGCAGCGGCAACATCCGCGCGCAACAGTTGCAGGCGCTGAAGCTGCTGGAGGCCGCAGGTTGGAAGCCCCGTGGCGATCAATTGGTGAATGCCGCTGGCGAGCCGTTGCAATTCACCTTTCTCAACGGCCAGAAAGGCTTCGAGCGCCTGCTGCTGCCGTTCAAGCGCAACCTGGCGCAGATCGGCATCGGCTTCGATATTCGTCAGGTCGACACCGCGCAATACACCAACCGCGTGCGCAGCCGCGACTACGACATGATCGTCGTCGGTTACCCGGTGAGTCAGGCGCCGGGGCGCGAGCTGTTCAATTATTTCGGCTCCGATGGCGCAGACGATCCCGGCTCCAACAACTACATGGTGCTGCGCGACGCGGCGGTGGATGCGCTGCTTGAAGGCGTGGTCCAGGCCGACAATCGCGAGAGCCTTTTGCGTCACGCCCATGCTCTGGATCGGGTGTTGCAGTGGGGCTATTACTGGATTCCCAACTATTACCCGCCGGGGATTTCCACGGTGTGGTGGAACCGTTTCGGTCGCCCGGCAATTGCGCCGCTGTACGACGCCGGTCTCGACACCTGGTGGGAAATCAGCCCGACCGCGCTGACCTCGACGCAAATGCAGCAACAGCAAAAGGAGTACGCCCATGTGGGGTTATAGCCTGCGGCGTCTGCTGCTGATCGTGCCGACCTTGCTGGCGATTCTGCTGGTGAACTTCGTGATCGTGCAGGCCGCGCCCGGTGGTCCGGTCGAGCAGGCCATCGCCCGATTACAGGGGATTGGTGTCGGTGCGGCGGTGGGTGCCAGTCATGTCGAGAGCATTGGCGGCGAGTCCCGCGCGACCCGTGGCCTGGACCCGAAACTGGTGGCCGAGATCGAGCGCCAGTACGGCTTCGACAAAAGTGCCGGTGAGCGCTTGTGGCTGATGCTCAAGAGCTACGCGCAACTGGACTTCGGCAAGAGTTTCTTCCGTGGCGCGACAGTGACCGAACTGATCCGGGAGAAACTGCCGGTGACTTTGTCGCTGGGATTGTGGGCGACGTTGATCACCTATCTGGTATCGATTCCGCTGGGCATCCGAAAGGCGGTGCACAACGGTTCGGCGTTCGATGTCTGGAGCAGTGCGGCGATCATCATCGGCTACGCGATGCCGGGGTTTCTGTTTGCGCTGCTGCTGATCGTGGTGTTTGCCGGCGGCACGGCGCTGGACTGGTTTCCGGTGCGCGGGCTGGTCTCGGACAACTTCGCCGAGCTCTCGCTGTGGGGCAAGGTTGCTGACTACTTCTGGCATCTGGTGTTGCCGGTCAGTGCGCTGGTGATCGGCGGTTTTGCGACGCTGACGATCCTGACCAAGAACAGCTTTCTCAATGAGATCTCACGGCTGTACGTGGTCACGGCCCGGGCCAAAGGACTGAGTGAAAGACAGGTGTTGTACGGGCATGTGTTTCGCAACGCGATGCTGCTGGTGGTGGCCGGATTGCCTCAGGCGTTGGTCACGGTGTTTTTCGGCGGTTCGCTCTTGATCGAGGTGATCTTCTCCCTCGACGGTCTCGGCCGACTGAGCTACGAAGCGGCGGTGTCGCGGGATTACCCGGTGGTGTTCGGTTCGCTGTTCATCTTCACCCTGTTCGGGCTCCTGATAAAACTGCTGGGCGACCTGTGCTACACGCTGGTCGATCCGCGTATCGACTTCACCGCGAGGACTGCCTGATGCCGACGCTTTCTCCAATCGGACAGCGCCGTTGGGCGCGGTTCAAGGCTAATCGGCGCGGCTGGTGGTCGTTGTGGCTGTTTCTCGCGCTGTTCGGCCTGAGCCTGGGCGGCGAACTGGTCGCCAACGACAAACCGTTGCTGGTGACGTATCAGGGCGAGTGGCATTTCCCGGCGTTCAAGCGCTACACCGAGCAGGATTTCGGTGGCGAGCTGCCGTTTCAGCCCGACTACCGCAGTGCCCAGGTGCGTGAACTGATCGAGGGGCAGGGCGGGCGGATGTGGTTTGCGCCGATCCCGTTCGGTTTCGACACGGCCAACTACGATCTCACCGAACCGGCCCCGAGCCCGCCCACCGCTGAAAACTGGCTGGGCACCGACGATCAGGCGCGGGATGTGCTGGCGCGAGTGATATTCGGCACGCGAGTCTCGCTGTTATTCGCCCTGGCGTTGACGGCGGTGAGCGCGTGGATCGGCATCGCCGCCGGTGCCTTGCAGGGCTATTACGGCGGCTGGGTCGACTTGCTCGGGCAGCGTTTGCTGGAGGTCTGGTCGGGGCTGCCGGTGCTTTACCTGCTGATCATTCTGTCGGGCTTCGTCGAACCGAATTTCTGGTGGTTGCTGGGAATCATGGCGCTGTTTTCCTGGCTGAGTCTGGTGGACGTGGTGCGCGCCGAGTTCCTGCGCAGCCGGGGGCTCGAGTACGTGAAAGCGGCGCGGGCGCTGGGTGTCGGCGATGCACAGGTGATCGTGCGGCACATTCTGCCCAATGCCATGAGCGCGACGCTGACGTACCTGCCGTTCATTCTGACCGGGGCGATTGCGACGTTGTCGGCGCTGGACTTTCTCGGCTTCGGCATGCCTGCCGGCAGTGCTTCGCTGGGTGAGCTGATCGGTCAGGGCAAGAATAATCTGCAAGCACCGTGGTTGGGGCTGACGGCATTTTTTGCCCTGGCGCTGATTCTTTCTTTACTCGTATTCATCGGCGAAGCCTGCCGAGATGCCTTCGATCCCAGGACTTGATATGCGTGAACATCTGATCGAAATACGCGACCTGCGGGTGGCGTTCAAAGGGCAGGAAGTGGTGCACGGCATCGACCTCGATATTTGCCCGGGGGAATGCCTGGCGCTGGTGGGTGAGTCGGGTTCCGGAAAGTCGGTAACGGCCCACAGCATCCTGCAACTGCTGGACCCGAACATCACCCGGATCGACGGCAGCATCCGCTACGGCGGCGAACAGTTGCTGGGTGTACACGAGCGCTATCTGCGGCAACTGCGCGGCAACCGCATCGCGATGATTTTTCAGGAGCCGATGAGTTCGCTCAACCCGTTGCACAGCATCGAGCGGCAACTCGGCGAAAGCCTGGCGCTGCACAAGGGGCTGGCGGGCGCGGCGGCGCGTAAACGAATTCTGGAGCTGTTGGAACTGGTGGGCATTCAGCGTCCGCGCGAGCGGCTGAAGGCGTATCCGCATCAGCTCTCCGGCGGGCAGCGACAACGGGTGATGATTGCCATGGCGCTGGCGTGCGAACCGCAATTGCTGATCGCCGATGAGCCGACCACAGCACTCGACGTTACGGTGCAGCGCAAGATTCTGTTGCTGCTCAAGGAACTGCAACAGCGGTTGGGTATGGCGCTGTTGATCATCAGCCATGACCTGAATCTGGTGCGCACCATTGCCCAGCGGGTGGCGGTGATGCGCGCAGGTGAAATCGTTGAGCAGGCGAGCTGCGAGCAATTGTTCCGTGCGCCACAGCATCCCTACAGCATCGAATTGCTCAACGCCGAACCTGGCGGCGCGGCGCTGTGCCGTGATGCGGCGGAGGATTTGCTCGAGGTTCGTGATCTGCGTGTACGTTTTCCGCTGGGCGGCGGGTGGCTGCGGGCCAAGTCGTATCTGCACGCGGTCAATGGCATCGATCTGAACCTGCAACGGGGCAAGACGCTGGGCATTGTCGGTGAGTCGGGATCGGGTAAATCCACGCTGGGTCAGGCGATCCTGCGCCTGATCGACGCCGATGGCAGCATCCGCTTCAAGGGCGAGGCGCTTGAGCAACTGAGCGGCAAACAATTGCGTCCGTTGCGCAAACGTCTGCAAGTGGTGTTTCAGGATCCGTTCGGCAGCCTCAGCCCGCGCTTGTGCGTGGAGCAGATCATTGCCGAAGGTTTGCTGGTGCACAGTGATTTGAACGCAGCCGAGCGTGAACAGGCTGTCATTGATGTGCTGAAAGAAGTCGGGCTCGATCCGGCGACGCGTCATCGCTATCCCCACGAGTTTTCCGGCGGACAACGGCAACGCATCGCCATCGCTCGGGCGCTGGTCCTGAAGCCGGATCTGATTTTGCTGGATGAGCCGACCTCGGCGCTGGATCGTACGGTGCAGAAACAGATCGTCGCGCTGTTGCGTCGATTGCAGGAGGAACACGGTCTGACCTATCTGTTCATCAGTCATGACCTGGCGGTGGTGCGGGCGCTGGCCCACGATCTGATCGTGATGAAGGATGGCGAGGTGGTTGAGCGTGGCGAAACGGCCGGGTTGTTCCGGTCGGCGCAGCATCCGTATACGCGTGAGCTGCTGGCGGCGTCGTTTGCCGGTTTGAACGCCTGAAACGACAAATCCCGCCACAGGGGCGGGATTTGTTTGCAGACTGCCTGCGGTCTTAAGCCGGGAACAGCTCGGACAGTTTCATCGACAGCATCATGTCGCCTTCAACGCGCAGCTTGCCGCCCATGAAAGCCTGCATGCCGTCGGTTTCGCCGCTGACGATACCTTTCAGGGTTTCGCTGTCCAGCACCAGCGTGCAGTTGGCGTCCGGGTTTTCGCCTTCCTGGATGTCGCAGGTGCCGTCTTTGACGATCAGGGCGTATTGCTTGTCTTCGTCAGTGATGTTGAAACCGAAGACCAGATCCAGACCGGCAGCGGCGGCTGGGTTGAACTTGGCTTGCATTGCTTTTACGGCATCAGCTACGGAGGTCATGGTTCGATCCTTTTTGGTTGATTGCAGCAGGGTCACAGTAATCCGGACTCAGCGAAACGTGATGAGTTCCGGGGCCTTCAGCAGCTGCAGGTGTGCATGACTGTTGAAGGAAGCCAGAGCCACCTCGCGACCGCGGAACTTCAGCTGGTTGAGCGAGGTGTTGACGATTTGCCAGTTCAGTTCAAAGGCCTGTCGTGCGGGCATTTGAGTGATGAGGTGGAGCAGGGCGGTGATCGTGCCACCGGAGGTGAACACCGCGATTTTCTGGGTGTTGTCGGCCTGTTCGAGAATTCGCTGCAGCCCGGCCTGTACCCGTTCGACGAAACCCAGCCAGCTTTCCAGGCCGGGTGTGTCGTAGGTGCCGGCGAGCCAGCGTTCGATGATCAGGGCGAAGATGCGCTGGAACTCGCCACGGTTTTGCGCGGCGTTGCGCAGGATCTCCAGCGCTTCGGGCTCCTCCGGCAACATGGCCGGGAGCAGGGCGCGGATCACGGCGTCGGCGTCGAATTCGTTGAAGGCCGAATCGATTTCCAGAACCGGAACCGGCAACCCGACGGCGGCGAACTGTTCCAGTGCGCTGTTGGCCGTGTGTTGCTGGCGGCGCAGGTCACCCGACAGGCAGCGGTCGAAGCTGATTCCGAGTTCGGCGAGGTGACGGCCGAGGATTTCTGCCTGGCGTACACCGGTCGGCGACAAGACGTCGTAGTCGTCTGCACCGAAGGAGGCCTGGCCATGTCGAATCAAGTAGATGCTGCCCACGTCCGCGTCATCCCGGTACGTTGAAGGTTGTGGCGAGGTTATGGGGATGACGGTGAGCTGTCAATGAAAAAACATACGCTTGTTTGAAATGCCCGTTCCAGCCTTGTTGCCAGAGGTTTCACGGCTGGCCGACGGGCCGGTGCATGGGTATGCTGGAGCCCATTCCCGCGTATGTTTCACGACCGCGCATCGTTTGAAGGAGTCACTGTGGAGTTTTTCACTGAATACGCCAGTTTCCTGGCCAAGACCGTCACGCTGGTCATCGCCATTCTGGTGGTGCTGGCGAGTTTTGCTGCGTTGCGCAGCAAGGGCCGGCGTAAATCCGCGGGCCAGTTGCAGGTCAGCAAGCTCAACGATTTCTATAAAGGCCTGCGTGAGCGGCTGGAGCAGACCCTGCTCGACAAGGATCAGCTCAAGGCCTTGCGCAAGGGCCAGGCCAAATCCGAGAAGAAACAGAAGAAGAAACCCGACGCCAAGCCTCGGGTGTTCGTGCTGGACTTCGATGGCGACATCAAGGCTTCGGCCACCGAAAGCCTGCGTCACGAAATCACCGCGCTGCTGACCCTGGCCACGCCGAAGGACGAAGTGGTCCTGCGTCTGGAAAGCGGCGGCGGCATGGTCCACAGCTACGGCCTGGCCTCGTCGCAACTGGCGCGCGTGCGTGAAGCCGGCGTGCCGTTGACCGTGTGCATCGACAAGGTCGCAGCCAGCGGGGGCTACATGATGGCCTGCATCGGCGAGAAGATCATCAGCGCGCCGTTCGCCATTCTCGGCTCCATCGGTGTGGTGGCGCAGTTGCCCAACGTCAATCGTCTGCTGAAAAAGCATGACATCGATTTCGAAGTGCTGACCGCCGGCGAATACAAACGCACCCTGACCGTGTTCGGCGAAAACACCGAGAAAGGCCGGGAGAAATTCCAGGAAGACCTGGACATCACCCACCAGCTGTTCAAGAACTTCGTTGCCCGTTATCGCCCGCAACTGGCGATCGACGAGGTCGCCACCGGTGAAGTCTGGCTCGGTATCGCGGCGCTGGACAAGCAACTGGTGGACGAACTCAAGACCAGCGACGAATACCTGGCCGAGCGCGCCAAACAGTCCGAGGTCTATCACCTGCACTATGCCGAGCGTAAAAGCCTGCAGGAGCGCATCGGCATGGCGGCCAGCGGTTCGGTGGACCGCGTGTTGTTGAGCTGGTGGAGCCGTTTGACCCAGCAACGATTCTGGTAACGGATTTACGCTCGTACGGCAGTGCCGTGCGAGCGTATATCAACTTCAGCACGTTCACCTGTCTTATATATCTAGTTCATTGTCTTGAGTTCTTGTTTGATTGAGTGCAGATGCATCAATTAATCGCACTGTATCCGCGTGCGGTTGAACCCTAATCTGACTGTTCGTTTTCGGATTAGAGTTGTTGAACATGGATGTTGAAAGTCGACTTGAAAAAGTGTCTGAAACAACGCCGG
The DNA here is from genome assembly GCF_030344995.1 of Pseudomonas fluorescens. Taxonomy (GTDB): domain Bacteria; phylum Pseudomonadota; class Gammaproteobacteria; order Pseudomonadales; family Pseudomonadaceae; genus Aquipseudomonas; species Aquipseudomonas fluorescens_BF. Next base: position 3,741,301 of record NZ_CP128260.1, on the reverse strand, counting down.
CCGAACAGGGCGTTTTTTTTGAATTACTGAAAGAGCAGATGCCGTCCTGGCTGCTCAATGCGCCAGTCAATGATCGGGACGTTCTCTGTAGCAGCCTGAAAACCAGCTTCCAGTCACGACAGAGTTTGCTCAAACAGTTGCAGGCACTGAAGTCTCCGGAACATTTTTGTGCGCCCTTGCTGGCCAAGGCCATGTCAGAAAAACTGGGTGAACCGTTCGATGTTGCAGGCGCGGTTTTTCAGCATGTGCGTTCTACGTCGAGCCTTTTGGGCTTGCGCAAGAAGCTGACCCTGCCTATCGGCCGTGATTTGCTGACCGCAGCCTGCGAGAACTTCGAACTGTCCGAAACACTGCCAGATAATTACCACGAGCTTTCTCTGCTCTATATTCCTGAGCGAGTAACGGGGAAAACAAATCGTGTTCTGGGCATCAAGCCACACGAGTTCGCAATTCTGTGTCGGGATCTCGATCTTGGGAAACAGTACCGCAAACATGTAGAGCAGTTGTTTGTAGAAGGAACACAACCTGCAATGCTGCTTGGCGCATCCATTGCCTGTTTTCGTGATCGGTTTGAAGTTGACAGGCAAATCGCTTGTTTGCGAGGCCATATCAGTGCTGGTGTTGATCAAATACTCAAATCGGTTGTTGCTCCACAAACGCCTGAAAAAGCACTCGAATACCAGAATATTGAAATACTTGGCGTCACCCTGAGAGGCCCCATGTTTATCGGTTCGGTCATGGCGGACTCGGGCGATGTTGATCGTTGCGTTGTTTATATCCCGGAAGACCCGGATCACCCGCTGAAGGAGTATGCATCCTTCCTCGATTTTGAGATCGAACTGAGCAAGCGCTTGAAAAGCGCGGGTTTCCGAGGGTTTTTCATGCGCTTCGTCACACTGCGCGATCGCCCGTCGTTCCTCAAGGGCGTCGACGTACGACTGCTCAGCGTCAGGCCGCTCCACCTTCCCTTTGACACCCCGTACTTGCCGCTGAAGGTCGCGTATCCGGTAGGTAAAGCAAAAACGGATCTGTTTCTGGCCCTCTTCGAGCATCGCGCCGAACAGGTCCGTGCCGATGCCAGAATACTGGTCGTGTCCACGGACGATGAAGATGAAAAAACTCGCCAGGAACGGCTGGAGACCTACGAGTCCATTGGCGTTAATACATTGCTGTTCCTGGCCTCCTTCGTACCGGTCCTTGGAGAGGTCATGTGCGCTGTGGCCGGTCTGCAGTTGCTCAATGAAATTTACGAGGGCATCGACAGCTGGGCGCATGACGATCAGGAAAGCGCGATGGACTACCTGTTCGACACCCTTGAAAACCTGATAATCATGGCGACGTTTTCAACGGGCAGCGCAGCGGCGGGCAAAGCCTTGAAACGCGTGCGGACGTCGAGTTTCGTGCAGGGACTGAGGCAGGTGCCGATAGGATGGATGTCCCGAAGGCTATGGAGTCCGGACGTATCGGCTTTGCGAATGCCGGAGAGCGTGCTCGGCAAGCTCCCGGCCGATGAGCGAGGACTGATACTGCACGACAACAAGCGGTTTCTGAAGCTGGGCAGCCATGCCTACACGGTGCAACCCGTACCGGACAGCGGGTTGTGGGAAGTTGGCAATCTGCAGGCGTCTGCGCGTTATCGACCGCCCCTTGAAACCAATGGGGCCGGTGCCTGGCGCCATCAGAGCGAAACACCGCAGGACTGGAGCCTGCTCACGCTGTTTCGTCGGACCGGGTATCGCGAAGAGGAGATACCGGATGCCCGGGCCTTGCAGATCCTCGCTGCCAGCAACATCGACGAATCTGCAATGCGCCAGGCGATCATTGGCCGCAGCAGACCCATGGCGGTTCTCACTGACGCTGTACGCCGCTTTCAGGCCGACACCCAAGCCGGCCATTTCATGGACTCCGTGGCATCACCCATTTCTGCACAACAGGCAGACGCGGACTTGCAGTTGTATTTGCTGACGTCAGTGGGGCATTGGCCACGGGACCTGGAAATCGTTATCACGGACGCCCGGGACATCGAGGTCGCACGGTATGGGGACCACAACGCTTCTCGGTCTGTCACGGTAAAACAGGAGGCGCTTCGAAAGTCCGCGTTCTATTCGCCGTTGCTGGCGGCACTGAACGAGCGTGAGCGCTTGCATCTGTTGGGTGAGGTGGCCGAAGACTCGAACCTTCAAGACACATTGCTGGCCGCGCACATAGGCGAACTCGCACCCTTTCAGCGGATTGGATTGACGGACCGCCTGTACCGCCGAACGGACACGATCGAACAGTCGAAGGCCGAACCGATCCGGACCGCGTTCAGGGATTTGCCGGCCAGTGTCGCCGACGAGTTGGTGCTGCATGCCGACGGCAGCGAGTGGCAGCAACTGGTGTCTGGCAAGGTGCCGCTGCGCCTGGCCGAGGAAGCGCGACGCTATCAACAGATTCTGCGGTTGAATCGTGCCTTCGAGGGCTTGTACCTCGATGCTGCCTGCGGCCGGGACGTCGACAGGCTGATCCTCGATACCTTGAGTCATCTGCCGGGCTGGCCGGGAGATGTGTCTATCGAAATTCGCGATTGGGCGACGAGTACCGGGGAAACAGCCAGCGTCGGCCCGCCAGGTGCGCGCCACAAGGTGATTATCGAAGCCTGGGCTGACAGGTATATGGGAACGGACACTGAGGAAACCCTGGTTTCCAGCTCACTGAAGCGCACCCGTGCGGATTTCTTCCGGGTGCTGTGGGAAAGCCTGCCGGTACACAGTCGCCAGGCGCTCGGCCCCAAAACAGGAGGGGACGGATTGCGCCGGAAGATCACGTCACTGGCGCTTCAGCGACGGGAGGCAATCCGCGGGTTGCTGGACAACGCAACGCTGGACAGGCGCTACCGCTCACCGATGGGACTCGCAGACCGGCGGATCGAACGCTCTGTGCCACTGACCGGCGGAGCGGAGGCTGTCGGGCGCAGGTCAGCTGTTCTGGTGCAACGGGCACGAGAGCTTTACCCGTCATTTTCGTCCGCTCAAATCGATCAGTTTCTTCTGTCTCTCGACAGCAATGACGTGTTGGCCATCAGAACCCTGGAGAACATGCGGGAGCAATACCAGGCATTGGTTCAAGCGCTGGAGCGCTGGACTCATCGCACGACTTATCATCAGGCTGGAGACGGTCCCAGGCGTCAGGTGCCCGTGCACAACAAGGCGCGGGCCGCGCAGGCGATATTGCGCGCCTGGCGCAGGGAGTCTGCCGTTGCTTCAAACACCGGATACTTCCGGCATCCTCTGACGCTTGACGGGATCCCTCTGGGGGACATGCCGGTCTTGATCGGTGATTTCAGCCATGTCGATGCCTTGCACATGAATGCCGTCGGAGCCGGTTCCGGGTTGAACAGCTTCCTGCACAATTTCCCGGGATTGCGCATGTTGAGCCTGCCTGGCAATGAGCTGACGCGTATGCCCCAGGCCATCGAAGCAATGTCCGGGCTGACGGTGCTGGATTTGAGTGACAACCGGATTCGGTTGAACGAGCAGGCGATGACTACCCTGGCGCCTCTGGAGCATTTGCAGTCGCTGGACCTGAGTTTCAATCCGGCGCTGGGTGGCCCGCCACGGGTCGGGACGCTGCGCCGACTGCGTTACCTGGGATTGCGCGAAACCGGGATCAGCGAGTGGCCGGCTGATATGGAGAGGCTGACGGCTTTGGAAACCCTCGATTTGCGCGATAACCGAATCGTCGACATTCCCGGGGCGGTATTCAACGCGCCAGACGCGCTGAACAGAGGAACCAGCGTCGACGGCAATCCGTTATCGACGGCGAGCCTTCAGGCAATTGCCGACTATCAACAATCCACGGGCATCAACTTTGGGGTGATGACCAATGAGTATGTGAGCGCGGCGCGTTCGTCCTCCGGAGACACAAGCGCGGATTGGGTGATCGGCTTGCCTGCCGTCAAGGTTTCCCGGGTAAGAGAAGTCTGGTCGGCGCTATCGGCCGATCCGCAATCCAGGTCGTTTTTCGAGGTGTTGCTGCTGTTGCGTGGTACCGCTGATTATTCGCGGTCACTGGGACAGCTGACGCAACGGGTCTGGGCAGTGCTGGAGGCCGCGTGCGAGGACGACAGGCTGCGGCGTACGCTCTTTCGAATGGCCCGGTCCGGGCGAGCGAGCGTGGCCAATGCTGCCGAGGTATTCAGTGATCTCGAGGTCAGAGTCCTGTGCTCGCGGGCGGTGGCAGACCATGCCGTTGCTGCTTCGCTGGAAGGGCGGCTTGTCCGGCTGCTGCGGGGCCGGTTCAGGTTGCAGGAGGTGCAAAGGCACGCAGCGATGGACGCCGCTCTTCGAGCACGGACAGGATCGCTCAGCCGGGAACAGGCCCTGGAGCTGAACCTGCTTTACCGGGTGCGGCTGGCGCGACGTCTGGAACTGCCGGCCCAGCCCGATGCATTGAATGTACAGCTCGGGATCGAGGTCACTGACGCGCAGGTCGATCAGGTGTATCTCAAGGTCGTTTCGGCTGAAAAGACTTCGCAATTGGCGGAGTCGATGAGCCGTCAGGAGTTCTGGTCTGAATACTTGATGACGACCCATGAGGATGAATTTTCCGCTGCACTCGACCGCAGTGCGGCGTCCATGGCCCGGCTGGAGCAGCTTAACGAACTGTCCCGCGAGGCTGCCTCACGGCAAGTGATGGCGATTCTGGACAATCTGAGAAATGAAAACCGGCAAGTGCGGTTACGGCTGACCAACGAAGCATTGGCCCGAAATCCGGGTTTGTCCGTGTCGCAGGATACTGGGCAAGGCCAGTCGGGTGGGGCAGGGAACTGAGCGCACGCCCCGGATCTGCCATGCAGATCCGGGGCGTGATCGTCAGCGACGACGGAACAGCGGCAGCGGTTCGTCAGTGGCGGCCTGATAGGTCACCGAGAAATCCTTGAGGCTTTCAAGGGCGTCGTACGGGTCTTTGTCCGCGCGCAGGGCGAAGGCATCGAAACCGCAACGGCGCATATAGAACAGCTGATCGCGCAGCACGTCGCCGATGGCCCGCAGCTCGCCTTTGAAACCGTAACGGTCACGCAGCAGGCGGGCGTTGGAGTAGTTGCGACCGTCGGTGAACGCCGGGAAGTTCAGGGCAATCACCTGGAACTCGTTCACGTCGTCACCGATTTCCTCGGCTTCTTCGTCGGCATCCAGCCACACACCCAGACCGCCATCGCGGGCCTTGAGCATACGGGCGTGTTCACGCCACAGCTGCAGCGGGACGATCAGGTCGTCGCAGTTGCTGATTTCGTCGATATTGAAATCCTTCGGCAGCAGGTGCCAGGTTTCGTCGACGACCTCGTTGTTCTTAATGATTCGCTGCATAGACGCGTTCCTTGAAGAGGTCGATGCCAATACGCTGGTAGGTGTCGATGAAACGCTCGTCTTCGGTGCGTTGTTCCACGTACACGTCGATCAGTTTGGAGATCACGTCCGGCATGTCTTCCTGAGCGAAAGACGGGCCGAGGATCTTGCCCAGGCTGGCGTCACGGCTGGCGCTGCCACCGAGCGAGACCTGGTAGAACTCCTCACCTTTCTTGTCCACGCCGAGAATGCCGATGTGGCCAACGTGGTGGTGACCGCAGGCGTTCATGCAGCCGGAGATGTTCAGGTCCAGCTCACCGATGTCGAACAGGTAGTCCAGGTCGTCGAAACGGCGCTGGATCGATTCGGCGATCGGGATCGACTTGGCGTTGGCCAGGGAGCAGAAATCACCGCCAGGGCAGCAGATGATGTCGGTCAGCAGGCCGATGTTCGGCGTGGCGAAACCACCTTCACGCAGTTCGCCCCACAGGGTGAACAGCTGGCTCTGCTCGACGTCGGCCAGAATGATGTTCTGCTCGTGGGAGGTGCGCAGTTGACCGAAGCTGTAACGGTCGGCCAGATCGGCGACGGCGTCGAGCTGCTTGTCGGTGATGTCGCCCGGAGCAACGCCGGTCGGCTTCAGGGACAGGGTCACGGCAACGTAGCCCGGCTTCTTGTGCGCCAGGGTGTTGCGGGTGCGCCAGCGGGCGAAGCCCGGATGTTCTTTGTCGAGGGCGGCCAGTTCGGCGTCCTGACTGCTCAGTGCCTTGTAGTCCGGGTCGACGAAGTGTTTGGCGACGCGATGGACTTCGGCTTCGGTCAGCGTGGTCTGGCCGCCGCGCAGGTGTTCCATTTCGGCATCGACTTTCTGGGCGAAGACTTCCGGCGTCAGCGCCTTGACGAGGATCTTGATCCGCGCCTTGTATTTGTTGTCACGACGGCCATAGCGGTTGTAGACCCGCAGGATCGCGTCGAGGTAGCTCAACAGGTCCTGCCATGGCAGGAATTCGTTGATGAACGCGCCAACCACCGGGGTACGACCCAGACCGCCGCCCACCAGCACGCGGAAACCGAGTTCGCCAGCGGCGTTGTGCACCGGCTCAAGGCCGATGTCGTGGACTTCGATGGCCGCACGGTCAGAGGTCGAACCGTTGACGGCGATCTTGAATTTGCGCGGCAGGTAGGCGAATTCCGGGTGGAAGGTCGTCCACTGACGAACGATTTCGCACCACGGACGCGGGTCGATCAATTCGTCGGCCGCAACACCGGCGAACTGGTCGGTGGTGACGTTGCGCAGGCAGTTGCCGCTGGTCTGGATCGCGTGCATCTGCACGGTGGCCAGCTCGGCGAGGATGTCCGGGATGTCTTCGACCGCCGGCCAGTTGAACTGCACGTTCTGGCGCGTACTGATGTGGGCGTAGCCCTTGTCATAGTCGCGGGCGATTTTTGCCATCATGCGCATCTGACGCGAAGTCAGTTGGCCGTAAGGCACCGCCACGCGCAACATCGGCGCGAAACGCTGGATATACAGGCCATTTTGCAGGCGCAGGGGGCGGAATTCTTCTTCGCTCAGCTCACCTGCCAGATAGCGTCGGGTCTGATCACGGAACTGCTTGACGCGGTCCTCGATGATCCGCTGATCGTACTCGTCGTATACGTACATATAAGTCCTGTTCTCAGGCTTTGGCCACTCGGAAAACGCTGCGTTTTCGCTTGCTGGAGTCCGATGGTTCCTCTGCAATTCTGCGCGCACGGCCGCGCACTCCCTGACGGAGCCGGGGCAATATACCCGTTTGCAGTTATGCGCAAAAGTGATGTTTGAGTATATGGAAAGAACCAAATCGCCTAACGAGAATCACTGTCAACTAACCCACATTTGTAGTGCGGTCAATCATCGTCTTAACTGTGGTCGAGTCTTTCTGCAATCACCGATAAAACCGACAAGAGGCGATGCAATGAGCAACCCAACCAAGGCAAGGAAAAGCGATAGCAGCGTCGATGCATGGGCCATTCTGTTCCTGATCATTCTGGTCGTTGGAACAGCCGTGTTCTGGGTCAGCCATCAGTAAAACGACTCGTCCGGGCCCCGCTTGCGACGATTGTCGGACAAAAGGCGGGATCAAGCGCCAAAGGCCAGGTGATCAATGGCTATAATGCGCGGCCATTTTTCCTTGGGCCCGGATGTTTCATGTTCAAGTTTCTCCACATCAGTCTGCTTGTGCTGGGCCTGGCCTTTGGAGGCGGCGCGCGGGCAGAGTCTGTGCTGTTTCTGAATCCGGGTGCCACCGACGAAGCGTTCTGGGTCAGCTACTCGCAATTCATGCAGGCTGCGGCCCGGGATCTGGGCGTCGATCTGCGCATTCTCTATTCCCAGCGCCAGCCCGAAATGACCCTGGCCCAGGCCCGGATAGCCTTGCAGGGCCCTGATCGCCCCGACTACCTGATGTTCGCCAACGAGCAATACATCGCGCCGCAGATCCTGCGCATGGCCAATCAGAGTGGGGTGAAGCTGTTTATCGTCAATGCCGCGCTGACCCCCAATCAGCAAGCGCTGGTCGGGGACCGCGCTGACCGGATCGGCAGCCTCGTGCCCAATGACGAGGAGGGCGGTTACCTGTTGATGAAGGAGTTGATCCGCCTGCATCCACCGGTGGCCCCCGGCGCCAGCATCGAATTGCTGGCGTTCTCCGGCCTGAAGATCACGCCGTCGTCGCAATTGCGCGAGCAGGGCATGCAGCGGGCACTGGCCGAACATCCCGAGGTCCGTTTGCGGCAACTGGTCTACGGTGGCTGGACACAGCAGCGTGCCTATGAGCAGGCCCGGCAGCTGCTGGTTCGTTACCCGAAGGTGTCATTGGTGTGGGCGGCCAACGACGAAATGGCCTTCGGCGCGATGCGAGCGGTTTCGGAAAGCGGGAAAGTCCCAGGCAAAGACGTGCTGTTCAGTGCGGTCAATACCTCGCCTGCGGCATTGCAGGCCATGATCGACGGGCGCTTGAGCGCTTTGCTCGGCGGTCACTTCACCCTTGGGGGGTGGGCGCTGGTGGAAGTGCACGATCATGCACAGGGCGTCGACCTGAACCGTTACGGTGGCCGTGACCGGCAGATTCCCTTGCTGCAACTGATCGACAAGGATCATGCCCGCCGCATGCTGGCCATGGGCACATCGCCAGACTACGGCGTGCACTTTCACAGGATGTCGGCGAAGGGCCGTCCGGTTTCGTATCGCTATCCGTTCAACCTGCAGACCCTGATGCACTGACGCGGGTCAGACGCCCGCCAGATGCACCACCAGTTGCACAATGCCGAACAGCGTCAGGGCGAACACCGCCGTGAACGCAATGCCCAGGAAGATGAAGTGGCTGGGCTTTCCATGGGTGAAATCCCTTGCCCGGTTCTTGCCACTTTGCACCCCGAACGCGGCTGCCATGACGCTGTGCAGCATCTGCCAGAAGGTTGGTGGCTTGTTGTCGAATGGATCGTCCATAAATCCCCCGTCTGCCGTGTGTGTCCATCAAGCATAGCCAAGCCTTTTCAGGTCGCAGAAATACCTGTGGGAGCCAATTGGCTCCCACAGGGTGTCGCGCGTAGCTGACTTAGTTGTCGTAACTCAATTGTCGTAACCCAGGTTCGGCGCCAGCCAGCGTTCGGTCAGGCTCAGTTCCTGACCTTTGCGCGAGGTGTAGCTCTGCACCTGATCCTTGTCGACCTTGCCCACGGCGAAGTACTGCGCCTGCGGATGGGCGAAGTACCAGCCGCTGACCGCTGCCGCCGGGAACATTGCGTAGTGCTCGGTGAGGAACACGCCGCTGCGGCCGGCGCGCATTTCCTGAGCCTCAGGGTCGAGCAGGGCGAACAGCGTGGCCTTCTCGGTGTGATCCGGGCAGGCCGGGTAGCCGGGAGCAGGGCGAATGCCGGAATACTGCTCCTTGATCAGCGCCTCGTTGTCGAGGGCTTCATCCTTGGCGTAACCCCAGTGCTCTTTACGCACCTGCTGGTGCAGCCACTCGGCGCAGGCTTCGGCCAGACGGTCGGCCAGGGCCTTGACCATGATCGAGTTGTAGTCGTCGCCGGCTTCCTGATAAGCCTTGGCCACTTCTTCGGCGCCGATGCCGGCGGTGGTGATGAAACCACCGACATAGTCGGTCACTTCGCTGTCCTTCGGCGCAACGAAGTCGGCCAGGGAGAAATTCGGTTTGCCGTCGGTCTTGATGATCTGCTGGCGCAGGTGATGCAGGCGGGCCATTGGCTTGCCGTCATCGCCGTACAACTCGATATCGTCGTCGTGCACCTGATTGGCCGGCCAGAAGCCGAACACCGCACGGGCGCTGATCAGCTTCTCGTCGATCAGCTTGGTCAGCATCTCGCGGGCGTCCTTGTACAGCGAGGTCGCCGCTTCACCGACCACTTCGTCTTCGAGGATGCGCGGGAACTTGCCGGCCAGGTCCCAGGAGATGAAGAACGGCGTCCAGTCGATGTACTCGGCCAGTACGTTGAGGTCGATGTTGTCCAGCACGCGGGTGCCGGTGAAGGTCGGTTTGACCGGGGTGTACGTGGCCCAGTCGAACTGTGGCTTCTTGGCGATCGCGGCGGCGTAGCTCAGACGCTCGGTACGGGCGCTGCGGTTGGCGGTGCGCTCGCGGACGTCGATGTACTCTTCGCGGGTCTTCTCGACGAAACCGGCCTTGAGCTCCTTGGACAGCAACTGCGTCGCCACGCCCACGGCGCGGGAGGCGTCGGTGACATACACCACCGCGTCGTTGCTGTACTTGGGTTCGATCTTCACCGCCGTGTGCGCTTTGGAGGTGGTCGCGCCACCGATCATCAGCGGCAGGTGGAAGTCCTGACGCTGCATCTCGCGGGCCACGTGGACCATTTCATCCAGCGACGGGGTGATCAGGCCGGACAGACCGATGATGTCGCACTTCTGCTCCTTGGCCACCTGCAAGATCTTCTCCGCCGGCACCATCACGCCGAGGTCGACGATGTCATAGCCGTTGCAACCCAGCACCACGCCGACGATGTTCTTGCCGATGTCGTGAACGTCGCCTTTTACCGTGGCCATCAGGATCTTGCCCTTGGCTTCCGGCTTGTCGCCTTTTTCCAGTTCGATGAACGGGATCAAGTGAGCCACGGCCTGCTTCATCACGCGGGCGGATTTCACCACCTGCGGCAGGAACATTTTGCCGGCGCCGAACAAGTCACCGACGATGTTCATGCCGGACATCAGCGGGCCTTCGATCACTTCGATCGGGCGAGCGAAAGACTGACGGGATTCTTCGGTGTCTTCGACGATGTGGGTGGTGATGCCCTTGACCAGCGCGTGTTCCAGACGCTTGTTGACGTCCCAGCCGCGCCATTCTTCGGTCTCGGCTTCCTTCACGCTGCCGTCGCCCTTGTACTTGTCGGCGATGGCGAGGAGGGCGTCGGTGCCTTCCGGCGTGCGGTTGAGGATCACGTCTTCAACGGCGTCGCGCAGTTCCTGCGGGATCTGGTCGTAGATCTCCAGCTGACCGGCGTTGACGATGCCCATGGTCAGGCCGGCGCGGATCGCGTACAGCAGGAACACCGAGTGAATCGCCTCGCGCACCGGGTTGTTGCCGCGGAACGAGAACGACACGTTGGACACGCCGCCGGAGCTCAGGGCGTACGGCAGCTCGTCGCGGATGTAGGCGCAGGCGTTGATGAAATCCACAGCGTAGTTGTTGTGTTCTTCGATGCCGGTGGCCACGGCGAAGATGTTCGGGTCGAAGATGATGTCTTCCGGCGGGAAGCCGACTTCGTTGACCAGAATGTCGTAGGAGCGTTTGCAGATTTCTTTCTTGCGCGCTTCGGTGTCGGCCTGGCCGGCTTCGTCGAACGCCATCACTACCACGGCGGCGCCGTAGCGCTTGCACAGTTTGGCGTGGTGGATGAACTGCTCGACGCCTTCTTTCATGCTGATCGAGTTGACGATGCCCTTGCCCTGAATGCACTTGAGGCCGGCTTCGATCACGTCCCATTTCGAGGAGTCGATCATGATCGGTACGCGGGAGATGTCCGGTTCACCGGCAATCAGATTGAGGAAGGTCACCATGGCCTTCTTCGAATCGAGCATCCCTTCGTCCATGTTGATGTCGATCACCTGGGCGCCGGCCTCGACCTGCTGCAGGGCGACTTCCAGGGCTTCGGTGTAGTTGTCTTCGCGGATCAGACGGGCGAATTTCGCGGAACCGGTGATGTTGGTCCGCTCGCCGACGTTGACGAACAGCGAGTTGCGATCGATGGTGAACGGCTCCAGACCCGACAGGCGGCAGGCCTTGGGGATGTCCGGAATCTGCCGTGGCGCGTAGCCGGCGACGGCTTTGGCGATGGCTTCGATGTGGCCCGGCGTGGTGCCGCAGCAACCGCCGACGATGTTGAGGAAACCGCTCTGGGCGAATTCTTCGATGACTTTGGCGGTGTCCACCGGCAGCTCGTCGTACTCGCCGAATTCGTTCGGCAGGCCGGCGTTCGGGTGCGCCGAAACGTGGGTGCTGGCCTTGTCCGACAGCTCTTCCAGGTACGGACGCAGTTCGCGGGCACCGAGCGCGCAGTTCAGACCGACCGAAATCGGCTTGGCGTGGGCCACGGAGTTCCAGAACGCTTCAGTGGTCTGGCCCGACAGGGTACGGCCGGAGGCGTCGGTGATGGTGCCGGAAATCATGATCGGCAACTCGAAGCCCAGTTCTTCGAACACGCCTTGCACGGCAAAGATCGCGGCTTTGGCGTTGAGGGTGTCGAAGATGGTTTCGATCAGGATCAGGTCGGCGCCGCCCTCGATCAGGCCTTTGGTGGCCTCGGTGTAGTTCTCCACCAGTTCATCGAAGGTAACGTTGCGGTAGCCAGGGTTGTTGACGTCCGGCGACAGCGAGCAGGTGCGACTCGTAGGACCGAGCACGCCGGCGACGAAGCGCGGCTTGCCCGGGGTCTCGAGGGTTTTCGCGTCAGCGACCTTGCGCGCCAGACGGGCGCCTTCTACGTTGAGTTCGTAGACCAGTTCTTCCATGCCGTAGTCGGCCATGGAAATCTGGGTGGCGTTGAAGGTGTTGGTCTCGAGGATGTCGGCACCGGCATCCAGATAGGCTTTCTCGATGCCGCCGATTACGTCCGGGCGGGTCAGCACCAACAGGTCGTTGTTGCCCTTGACGTCGCTCGGCCAGTCGGCGAAGCGCTTGCCGCGATAATCCTGCTCTTCGAGCTTGTAGCTCTGGATCATCGTGCCCATACCGCCATCGAGTATCAGGATGCGCTCTTTGAGAGCTTGCTTGAGAGCTTGAAGGCGGACGCTGCGATCGGACATTGGGACTACTCGAAAAAGACCATGACGAAGGGCCGGGATCATAACAAACCTGTGCGGTTTTAGAGCATGTCGCGCTTTTGCATGAATATCGCTCATGTTGGTACGGTCGTCATAACGGTAGAATCGCGGCGTTTTTCTTCTGGATCAGGATCAGGGATATGTCGTACCGCGTCGTCAGCATGGTGTTGCTGTTTTTGAGCTTTGGCGCGGCGGCGCAAAGTCCTGCGGTTTCTCCCGCTATTTCTTACACCCGCGATATCCAGCCGATCTTTACCGAGAAATGCGTGGCCTGCCATGCGTGCTACGACTCTGCCTGTCAGTTGAATCTGGGCAGCGGCGAAGGCGCCGCCCGTGGCGCGAGCAAGATGCCGGTCTACGATGGCGAACGCACCCAGGCGGCACCGACCACGCGGCTGTTCTACGACGCCTTCGGCAAACGTGCCTGGCAGCAGAAAGACTTCTATTCGGTGCTCGACGCCCAGGGCAGTCAGGCCGCGCTGATGGCGCGCATGCTGGAACTGGGGCACAAAACGCCGCTGACACCCAACGCCAAGCTGCCGGAAGACATCGTGCTGGGCCTCAACCGCGAGAACCTGTGCGCGATGCCGGCCGAATTCGACGGCTACGCCGGTGTCCATCCGAAAGAGGGCATGCCACTGGCGGTGACCGGCCTGACCGATCAGCAATACCAGACGCTGCAACGTTGGTTGGCGTCCGGCGCGCCCATCGACGAGCAAGGCCTGGCGCCGAGCACCAAGGAAGCGCTGCAGATCGTGCAGTGGGAAAACCTGCTCAACCAGCCCGGCGCGCGGGAAAGCCTGGTCGGGCGCTGGCTGTTTGAACACTGGTTCCTGGCGCACATCTACTTCAAGGACGGCGAGCCGGGGCATTACTTCCAGTGGGTGCGTTCGCGCACGCCGACGGGGAAGCCGATCGATCTGATCGCCACGCGTCGCCCGAATGACGATCCGGGCACCCAGGTTTACTACCGCCTGTGGCCAGTTCAGGGCGTGATCGTGCACAAGACTCACATCACCTATCCGCTGAGCGCGGCGAAGATGGCGCGGGTCAAAAGCCTGTTCTACAACGGCCACTGGCAGGTCAATGCCTTGCCGGGTTACGGGCCGCAGAGCCGGGCCAACCCGTTCGCGACCTTCGAGGCGATTCCGGCGCAGGCGCGCTATCAGTTCATGCTCGATAACGCCGAGTACTTCGTGCGCACCTTCATTCGCGGCCCGGTATGCCGCGGGCAGATCGCGACCGACGTGATCCGCGACAACTTCTGGGCGCTGTTCCAGGCCCCGGAACACGATCTGTACATCACCGACCCGAACTATCGCGGCCAGGCCACGCCGTTGTTGGCGATGCCGGGGCAGAACGACGACGTCGGCAGCGTCCTGAGCCTGTGGCATAACTACCGCAACAAGCGAAACAAATACGAAGCCCTGCGCCGTGACAGCTACGCCGACCTGCCGGCGCCGAGCTGGTCGACCCTGTGGGCCGGCAACGACAACGCCTTGCTGAGCATCTTCCGTCACTTCGACAGCGCTTCGGTGACCAAAGGCCTGATCGGCGAAGTGCCGCAGACGATGTGGTTGTTCGACTATCCGCTGCTGGAACGCACCTATTACCAGTTGGCGGTGAATTTCGATGTGTTCGGCAACGTCTCCCATCAGGCGCAAACACGCTTGTATTTCGACCTGATCCGCAACGGCGCCGAGCAGAACTTCCTGCGCCTGATGCCCGCCGACTCCCGCGAGGGCTACCTCGACGATTGGTACCAGAGCAGCGGCCAATTCAAGATGTGGCTCGATTACGAAGCCATCGACGACGATAAGCCGACCGCGCTGAAACTCGACGAGAAAGACCCGAAACGCGATTTCGCCATGCAATTGCTGGCGCGCTACGGCGATCTCAATGCGCGTCCGGATCCGATCAACCGCTGCGAAGACGCCTATTGCTCGCGCCCGAACATCGACCCGGCGCTGCAAAACGCCGAACAGGCGCTGAGTCGCCTGACTTCGCGCCCGGCAGCCGGCCTGAAAGTGATCGATCAATTGCCGGAAGCGACGATGCTGCGGGTCGAAACCCGCAGCGGCAAGCGCGAGGTCTACAGCCTGCTGCGCAACCGCGCGCACAGCAACGTGGCGTTCCTGCTCGGTGAATCGCTGCGTTATCAACCGGGGCTGGACACGCTGACGATCTATCCGGGCGTGCTCAGCAGCTACCCGAATTTCATGTTCAACATCCCGGCCGATCAGGTGCCAGCGTTTGTCGACGCCATGGAAAGTGCCAAGGACGTGGCGCAGTTCGAGAAAATCGTCGAACGTTGGGGCATCCGCCGCAGCCATCCGCAGTTCTGGTTCTATTTCCATGATTTGAGCCAGTACATCCACGAAACCGATCCGGTGGAAGAGGGCGTGCTGGATATGAACCGGTACGAGAATCTTTGATCGTTTGAGCGATGGCGGTTGTCCCAATCCTGTGAAGTACGGGATCGGGAGCGCCATCGATGTTGATTTCAGTGCAGGCCCTGCGAGCGCTCGCCGCGTGGGCGGTGGTCTGCCATCACTTCATGCAGATTTTCTTTGACTTCGAGGCGCGCGGGCCGATAGGGCAGCTGTTCATCGACAAGGGCGCCGTGGGCGTCGATATCTTTTTCGTGATCAGCGGGCTGGTGATTTTCCTGTCCACCGAAGGCAAGGCGCTGCCGCCGGCGCGGTTTCTGTTGTATCGACTGTTCCGTATTGTTCCCGCGTATTGGCTCTACACGGTGCTGATGGCGTTGCTGGTGGTGTTTGCCCGGCCGTTGCTGCCGGATCAGACGGTGGACTGGAGTCATTTGCTCCTGTCGCTGCTGTTTATCCCGACCGAAAACCCCGGTGGCTACGGGATCTATCCGACCCTGAATGTCGGCTGGACCCTCAATTACGAAATGCTGTTCTACGTGCTGTTCGCCTGGGCGCTGTTGTTCCGGCTGCAAGTCCGTTTGCTGGTGGTCGCGGCGCTGCTGTTTGCGGTGTGCCAAACCTGGACCGGGTTTGGCTGGGTCAGCGAGTTTTATCGCTCGGACATCGTTTATGAGTTCCTGCTGGGGATTGGCATCGGCATGCTTTACCGCCGAGGCTGGATCGGGGCGGCGCTCTGGTTGCCGATACTGGGGATCGGCGCGGCGTTGCTGGCGATCTATCATCTGCCGCCGGAACCGCGATTGCTCAACTGGGGCGTGCCGAGTGCGGTGCTGGTCATGGCCAGCATGGCGCTGGAGCGGCATGTCGAACGCAACAGGCTGTTGAAGCTGCTGGGTGACTGTTCGTACTCGGTGTACCTGATGCATGTGCTGGTGCTGTCGGCCGGCGGTTATTTGGCCCGACGCTATGGGCTCAACCCGTATTTGATGTTTGCCGTCTGTGCGCTGGCCATCGTTATCGGTTCGTGGCTGAGCTACGAATGGGTGGAAAAGCGCAGTTATCAATGGCTTAAAGCGCGGATCGACGGCGAACCTGGCGCATAGCCGATTTGCGAACTATTCCTACGTAAATACTAGGACTTTGTGCCGCGCGCCGATTGGCGTAAACTCCGCCTCAAGCCTGCGAGGAGTCTCCATGACCGCTATTACCATTACCGACGCCGCCCATGATTACCTGGCCGATCTGCTCTCCAAGCAGAACACCCCGGGCATCGGCATCCGCGTTTTCATCACCCAGCCTGGCACCCAATACGCCGAAACCTGCATTGCCTACTGCAAGCCGGGCGAAGAAAAACCTGAAGACACGGCGCTGGGGCTGAAAAGCTTCACCGCTTACATCGACTCGTTCAGCGAAGCATTTCTCGACGATGCCGTCGTCGACTACGCCACCGACCGCATGGGCGGCCAGCTGACCATCAAGGCGCCAAACGCCAAAGTCCCGATGGTCAACGCTGACAGCCCGATCAACGAGCGCATCAACTACTACCTGCAAACCGAAATCAACCCGGGGCTGGCCAGCCACGGCGGTCAGGTCAGCCTGATCGATGTGGTTGAAGACGGCATTGCCGTGTTGCAGTTCGGCGGCGGTTGCCAGGGCTGCGGCCAGGCGGACGTAACCTTGAAGGAAGGCATCGAGCGCACCTTGCTCGAGCGCATTCCGGAGCTCAAGGGCGTTCGCGACGTGACCGACCACACGCAGAAAGAAAACGCCTACTACTAAGGCGTTCGCTGCGGCATGAAAAACGGCGCCCCGTGAGCGCCGTTTTTTTATGCGTGAGATTCAATGACGCCTTCGCGGGCAAGCCCGCTCCCGCATTTGGAATGCGATCAAGTGTGGGAGCGGGCTTGCTCGCGAAAGGGCCGTCATGGGCGGTAAAGATGTGCGTGCCCCGCGCGATACAGCGAAGATTCGCTGAAATGATCACTCCCCAACACCCGCCCGACCAGAATCAACGCCGTGCGCCGAAACCCCTTGGCCGCCACCTTCTCGGCAATATCCTCAAGCGTCCCGACCACCCAATCCTGATCCGGCCACGTCGCCCGGTGAATCACCGCGATCGGGCAATCCGCGCCGTAATGCGGCAGCAATTCAGCCAGGATCTTCTCCAGATGATTGACCCCCAGATGAATCGCCATGGTCGCCCGGTGCTGCGCCAGACTGCCCAGTTCCTCGCCGGCAGGCATCGCCGTCTTGTCCGCATAACGGGTCAGAATCACGCTTTGCGAGATGTCCGGCAGCGTCAGTTCAGCGCCCAACAGCGCGGCGCACGCGGCGGTGGCGGTCACGCCGGGGATGATTTCGAACGGAATATCCAGCTCGCGCAAATAACGAATCTGCTCGCCAATGGCGCCATACAGGCTCGGATCGCCCGAATGCACCCGCGCCACATCCTGACCCTTGGCGTGAGCGGTCTTGATCAGATCGATGATCTGTTCCAGGTGCAGCTCGGCGCTGTTAATCACGGTTTCAGCGCAATGACCTTCCAGCACCGCCGTCGGCACCAGCGAACCTGCGTAGATGATCACCGGGCAACTGCGGATCAACCGCTGACCTTTGACAGTGATCAATTCCGGGTCGCCGGGGCCGGCGCCGATGAAGTAAACGGTCATCGTTGGATCCTGTAGAAAAGGGGCAGGGCGGTGCTTCACAAGCCCTTCAGATGAAGAATGCTCATGATCGAAAGCGAGGATTATCGGGAATTTAAGCCGCGCCGGCCAATGCCAGAGTTGCCTGCGCGTACTTTTGCCGGGAAATCAGCAGTTTTGCCGGACCACTGATCAACTGTTCGGCGAGCGCCAGGGCGGCACTTTCCGCCACGCCGTAGCAACCGGTGCGTTCGAAGGCGATCTGTGAGTGATGACTTAAACGTTGCTGATAACTGGCCAGTTCTTCGCTGCTGAAATACAGCAACGGCAACGCCAGTTGGGCGGCGAGTTCCTGCAAACCGGGTTCGTCGCGCTTGAGGTCGATGCTGGCCAGCGCCTTGACCTTCTCAAGATCAATTCGATGCGCCTGTAACGCCTGGTCAAGCAATGCACGCAGCGTGCTGGCGGGGCAGCCGCGCTGGCAGCCCAGGCCGACCACGAAGGTCGGCGCTGCGCTGTCATCGGTCATGCGTGGTACTGACCTTCGCTTTTGCGGCGGAACAACCAGGCGCTGATCAGGCCCAGGGCCAGCCAGAACGCGACGTTGGTCAGCTGCGAAGCGATTTTGAACTGGGCTTCGAGGGCTTCCGGGGCGAGCATCGAATGCACTTCCGGTTGTGGCGCGCCAATCACATGCGGCACGGCAAGGATCGCCACGCCGAGGATCTTCATCAGCCAGTTACGGCTGAACGCGATCAAGGCCAGGCCGACAGCGGTGGAGGCAGCGGTGCCGATCCACCACATCTGACGCGAGGCCAGATCGGCAGCGGCAGTGCCCGGCAGCTCAGGCGGCAGGCCCATGGTCGGCGCGAGCACGAAAGTCGCATAACCGGCCAGACCCCAGAGCAGACCTTGGGAGGTTTTGGTCGGCGCGCGCAGGGTGTACAGGCCCGCCAGCATCAGGGCAAAACCCACGGCAACCACCAGATTGCCGCCAGTGGTTGACACCACGCGCTGCCAGCCGTCTTCCGGCTCCCAGGCTTCGGCATCGTGGGTGTGTGCGGCGGTGCCGGCGGCGTGTTCGTGAACTTCGGCAACCGGTTCGGCTTTCTCGAAGGTCTCGGCCTGAAGAATCAGCGGCGACACCCAGAAGCTTTGCAGCAAGGTCAGGAGCAGGGCGGCCAGAAGGCCGGTGAAACCTGCGGTCTGCGCAATACGCTTGATCATGTCGTCAGGTCTCAGTGGCACGGGAACGCGGCGCTGTGGCGGGTATCGTGGGCGGCGTTGTGCACCGCTTCGATGTGCGAGAAACCGGCGAAATACACGAGGCACGCACCCAGGATCGACGCGCAGACGGCGGCGGTCAGGCGTTGGCTCAGGGTGGTGGTGCTGGAGATCTTGTCCGAATTGCTGCCGGTGCTGCTGATGATCGACATGGCGCTTCCCTCTGGAGTGTCAGCGGGTGAATAGAGCGCATGAAAACCCCTGCGGCCGGGCACGCAGAGGTTCGAACAGCGCCCGCCCACCGCGGGTTTGTTATGTTCAGTGGCGCAAGGATGCGCACTGTGTGTTGCGGGCCGGTCTCCGGGCTCACGAGGGGTGGCTGTCTGCCGACCTGCAAGCGTCACCTTCCCATGCCCGTGGGCACAGTGGATCTGACGCTCTCTCGCTTACCGTTGCGGGGGCAGCACCGGACTGACATGGCTTTAGAGTAAAGCACATGATTCACCGGTTTCCCGTTTCACCCTGTGAAGGGCACCCGTAACAAGTTGTGTAGGAGACCATGAGGGGGGGATTTGAGTCAATTGGGATTGGGGGCATATCCGTTGCTGCGGTAACGGCTTCTCAGGGTTTCGCCCTTACGGCGAGTCACCTTTTCCAAACGCCGGAGTGCCGGCCCAGCGAAAAGGTAACCCAAAAGGCTTTACCCTGACGTACGGCCCTCGCTGTGGCTCGGGTTCCTTCGCTCCGGGATTGATCCGGGGGCATCGCCTACGGTTTGCTTCGCTGCACCTCCTCTCGATGTGTTTGGCTTCGCCAAACGGTCGCTGCGCTCCCACCCCCGGATCAATCCCTCCACTCAGCCTGCCGACGGGCCTTGCGATCAAAAGCGGTACTCGAGCTAACGCTCATCGTGTTGAGTGGTGAGGAGCACGGCGTGGTCGGCTTTGGTTTTGTGGTGGATTTACCCCTCACCCCAGCCCTCTCCCCGAGGAGAGGGAGCCGATATGTGTGCTTTTCAAAACTTGAGTTCGACTCGGTATTGCATGTCGGCGTAGCTCTTGCAAACACCTCGATCAGTTCCCTCTCCCTCCGGGAGAGGGTTAGGGTGAGGGGGCTCTTGATCTGCTTTTGATCTCAAGCCCCTTCGGCAGGCCGAGCGGAGGTGTTCATCAGGGGGTAGGCGCGCAGCGCCGTGCGGCGAAGCCGCATACATCGAGAGGAGGTGCAGCGAAGCAAACCGTAGGCGATGCCCCCTGATGGACACCGTAGCGAGGGAACACTGAGCCTAAGCGAAGTGCCGTACGCCGGGGCAAAAGCCTTTTGGTTCCTTTTTGCTGGGCCGGCATTCCGGCGTTTGAAAAAGGGACTCGCTGTAAGAGCGAAACCGCCAGCGGCAGCACCCGAAGCAATGGATATGCCCCCAATCTCAAAATCCACCAACCATTGACCCATCCCCACACCCTGCGTAGCCTTGCGCTTTCGAGGTTCTTCGGCCCACGCCGAAGCTAAGAAGGGAACGCGGTCCAAGCCGCGGCTGCCCCCGCAACTGTGAACGGTGCCGTTCGCTGCCACGCCACTGCCAACTCAATCCAGAGCCAGCGGGAAGGCGCAGCGAATACCGGGCCAAGGCCCGAACACCGTCAGCCAGGAGACCTGCCTCGTCACAGATTCTCACTTTCAACCGGGCGGGGTGATCCGGTGGCGAACTCTCCAGGCACGCATCCGCGTTGCCGGTCTCGTCCCGTATGCCCGCCACCTTGCCAAAGGGCATCCGATGAAAACACTGGCCAAACTCCCCGTCACCATCGTCACCGGCTTCCTCGGCTCGGGCAAAACCACCTTGCTGCGGCACATGCTCGACAACGCTCAGGGCCGCCGCATCGCGGTGATCGTCAACGAGTTTGGCGAGCTGGGCATCGACGGTGAAATCCTCAAGCAGTGCACCATCGGCTGCACCGAAGAAGAAGCGACCGGCCGCGTCTACGAACTGGCCAACGGCTGCCTGTGCTGCACGGTGCAGGAAGAGTTCTTCCCGGTGATGCGCGAACTGGTGGCCCGTCGCGGCGACCTCGACCATATCCTGATCGAAACCTCGGGCCTGGCCCTGCCAAAACCGCTGGTGCAAGCCTTCCAGTGGCCGGAAATCCGCAGTGCCTGCACCGTTGATGCGGTGATCACCGTGGTCGACAGCCCGGCCGTGGCCGCCGGCACCTTCGCCGCGTTCCCGGAGCAGGTCGATGCCCAGCGCAAACTCGATCCGAACCTGGATCACGAATCGCCACTGCACGAACTGTTCGCAGACCAACTGGCCAGCGCCGACCTCGTCATCCTCAACAAGGCCGACCAGACCAGCCCTGAAGACCTCGCGCGCGTCCGTCTGGAAGTCGCCGAAGAGCTGCCGCCAGCAGTGAAAATCATCGAAGCCAGCAACGGTCGTCTGCCGCTGGACGTGCTGATCGGCCTCGGCGCCGGTTCCGAAGAACACATCGACAGTCGCCACAGCCATCACGATCACCACCACGGTGAAGGCGATGACGATCACGATGACCACGATCACGACGCTTTTGACTCGATCTCCATCGAACTGCCGCAAGCCGACGAAAGCCTGCTGCTCGACGCGCTGACGCAACTGGTGGTTCAGCACGGCATCCTGCGGGTCAAAGGTTTCGCGGCGATCCCGAACAAGCCGATGCGTCTGCTGATTCAGGGCGTGGGCACGCGCTTCGACAAACACTTCGACCGTCAGTGGGGCGCCGATGAGGCACGCGTGACGCGTCTGGTGTTGATCGGTCAGGAACTGGACGCCGCCCAGCTCGAAGCGCAACTGCGCGCCGCGCTCAGCGTTTAAGCCATGCACCTGCTCAGGACCCAGCCCGGCGGTTTCGTGTCGGATGACAACATTGCCGACCTTGGACAAACCCCCGCCGAGCTGGTGATTCTGTGCAGCGGCGATTCCAGCCTCGCGCTGCTCGCCGAAGCCGCGCAGCAACTGCCCGAGGATTACCCGAGCGTGCGGCTGGCCAACCCGATGCAGGTGCAGAACCATGCGTCGGTCGACCTGTACGTCGATGAAGTGCTGCGTCACGCCAAGGTCATTCTGATTTCGCTGCACGGCGGCATCGCTTATTGGCGTTATGGCGTCGAGCGACTGGTCGAGTTGTCCGAGCGTGGCGTACAGGTGATTCTGGTGCCGGGCGATGATCGGCCCGACCCGGAGCTCAGCGATTTGAGCACCGTGGGCGCCGAGGATCGCGACCGGCTCTGGCAGTTTTTGCGCCAAGGCGGCATGGGCAATGCGCTGGATTTCTTCCGCTGCTTGGCCAATCGCTGGCTGGCGCGGGATTACGTGTGGGGCGAGCCGCAGACGCTGCCGCGCACGGCGATTTACCATCCGAACAAAAACACCGCCGCACTGAGTGACTGGCAAGCCGATTGGCTGCCCGGTCAACCGGTCGCGGCGGTGTTGTTTTATCGCTCGCATTTGCAAGCGGCGAACACGGCGTTTATCGATGTGTTCTGCCAACGGCTTCAGGCGGCCGGACTCAATCCGCTGCCGATCGCCGTGGCCAGTTTGAAAGAGCCCGGCTGCCTGTCGGTGGTCGAGGACTGGCTGGATGAGGTGGAGGCATCGGTGATTCTGAACACCACCGGTTTCGCCCAGTCCAGCCCCGAAGCGCCGCATCTGCGGCCATTTCGTCGCAATATTCCGGTGATCCAGGCGATCTGCGCCCAGGACAACGAGCCCGGCTGGCGCGACAGCGAACAGGGCCTCGGTCCGCGGGATCTGGCGATGCACATCGCCTTGCCGGAGCTGGACGGCCGGATCATCAGTCGGCCCATCAGCTTCAAGGACCTGGCTTGGCGCAGCGAGCGCAGTCAGTCCGACGTAGTGTGTTATCGGGCCCAACCCGAGCGCATGGATTTTGTGGCCGAATTGGCGCGACGCTGGGTCGATCTGGCGCGGGTGCCGAACGCTGAAAAGCGCATCGCGCTGATTCTCGCCAACTACCCGACCCGGGACGGACGCATCGGCAACGGCGTCGGCCTCGACACGCCGGCTGCCGCGCTGAATATACTGCGGGCGTTGCAGGCCGAAGGTTATCCGCTGCCGGCCGAACTGCCGGACAGCGGTACTGAACTGATCCGGCAACTGCTCGGCGGCGTCAGCAATGACCTCGACACCCTCGATCAGCGCCCGTGCCAGCAAAGCCTGGCGATGAACGATTACCTGACGATGTTCAACGCGCTGCCTGAAGCCAATCGCGCGGCGGTGCAGGAGCGTTGGGGTTCGCCGCACAACGACCCGATGTGCCGTGACGGGCGGATGATGATCGCCGGCCTGCGTTTTGGTCTGACCTTTGTCGGGATTCAACCGGCGCGGGGTTATCAGGTCGATCCGAGCGCGGTGTATCACGATCCGGATCTGGTACCGCCGCACGCTTATCTCGCGTTCTATTTCTGGCTGCGCCAGACCTATGGCGCCCACGGCGTGATTCACGTCGGCAAGCACGGCAACCTCGAATGGCTGCCGGGCAAAGGCGTGGGCCTGTCGGAGAACTGCTGGCCGGACGCATTGCTCGGGCCGCTGCCGAATATCTATCCGTTTATCGTCAATGATCCGGGCGAGGGCGCTCAAGCCAAGCGACGCACTCAAGCGGTGATCATCGACCACCTGATGCCGCCGCTGACCCGTGCCGAAACCTACGGCCCGTTGCGCAATCTCGAATTGTTGGCCGACGAATATTACGAAGCTCAGTTGCTCGATCCGCGCCGCGCCCGGGAATTGCAGCGCGACATTCTGCAACTGGTGCGTGACACGCAGATCGATCGTGAATTGCAGCTGGATGCCGCCCTCGACAGCGATGCCGATGCGGCGATCTGGCTGCCGCGTCTGGATACTTATCTGTGTGACTTGAAGGAATCGCAGATCCGCGATGGGCTGCACATTTTCGGTGAGTCGCCGACCGGGCGTTTGCGTATTGATACCTTGCTGGCGTTGCTGCGGATTCCGCGTGGCGATGGCAAAGGAGCGCAGTCGAGTCTGTTGCGGGCGTTGGCCAAGGCGTTTCAGTTGGGGTTCGATCCGCTGGATTGCGCATTGGCTGATCCTTGGACTGGCCCGCGTCCATCGGAATTGTTGTCGGTCAGCGACGAGATCTGGCGCACGGCGGGGGATACCCGTGAACGTCTGGAGCTGTTTGCCACCCGGCTGATTGAGCAGGCACTCAACCAAAGTCAAGCCTTGCACAAAACCTGTGGGAGCGGGCTTGCCCGCGAAGGCGTCGTGTCAGTCGATATCCCTTTCACTGACATACCGCTTTCGTCGGATCGCCGCCAGGGGACAAGCCCGCTCCCACAGGATTCTCGCTGTGCCGAAGTCAGCATGATCATTGACCATCTGCGTGAGGTCATCGCCCCACGCCTTGACGCCTGCGGCCCGGCCGAAATACGCGGCTTGCTTGATGCTCTCAGCGGCCGATTCGTCCCCGCCGGCCCGAGCGGCGCTCCAAGTCGCGGGCGCCTCGATGTACTGCCAACCGGGCGTAATTTCTATTCGGTCGACGTGCGTAATCTGCCGACCACCACGGCCTGGCGGATCGGCTTCCAGTCCGCGACCCTGATTCTCGAGCGACACCTGCAGGATCACGGCGATCACCTGCGCCAGCTCGGCCTGTCGGTCTGGGGCACCGCGACCATGCGCACGGGCGGCGATGACATTGCCCAGGCCATGGCGCTGATGGGCGTGCGACCGGTGTGGGCCACGGGCAGTCAGCGGGTCGATGATTTCGAAATTCTGCCGCTGAGCCTCCTCGACCGGCCTCGGGTCGATGTCACGCTGCGGGTCTCCGGTTTTTTCCGCGATGCGTTCGCCAACCTGATCCGCCTGTTTGACGCGGCCGTTCAAGCGGTGGCGGAGCTGGACGAGCCGGACGATCTCAACCCGCTGGCCGCCAAAGTGCGTGCCGAGCGTGAGGCGCTGCGGCAATCGGGTCTGGATGAAGACGCTGCCCGACGTCAGGCTGGCTGGCGGATCTTCGGTGCCAAACCCGGCGCTTATGGCGCGGGCGTGCAGGGCGCTATCGATGGTCGCCTCTGGCAAACCCGCGAGGATCTGGCCGAGGTCTACCTGAACTGGGGCGCCTATGCTTACGGCGGTTCTGACGAAGGCACCGCCGCCCGCGAGCAGTTCGTCCAGCGCCTGAGCCAGGTGCAGGCCGTGCTGCAAAACCAGGACAACCGCGAGCATGATTTGCTCGATTCCAACGACTATTACCAGTTCCAGGGCGGCATGCTCGCTGCCGTGGAAAGCCTGCGCGGCGAGGCGGCGGCCAGTTATCACGGTGATCACAGCCAGCCGGATCTACCGAAGATCCGCACCTTGAAGGAAGAACTGAACCGGGTCATCCGCTCCCGTGCTGCGAATCCGAAATGGATCGACGGGGTCAAACGCCACGGCTATAAAGGCGCGTTCGAACTGGCGGCGACGGTCGATAACCTGTTTGCCTTCGACGCCACCACGCAGTTGATCGATGATCACCAGTACGCCTTGCTGGCCGACGCGTATCTGCTGGACCCGGCGACCCGCGACTTCGTGCGCGAACACAATCCGCACGCGCTGCGCGACATGACCGAGCGCATGCTCGAAGCGCAGCAGCGCGGGATGTGGCAGGAGCCGGGCGCCTACAAAGAGGCCCTGGAAAACCTGCTGCTGGACATAGAAGAAGAGAGCTGAACATGACCGATACCCCACATTTCCCGCTCTCCGCCGTGGTCGGCGCCGATGACCTGAAACTGGCGCTGTACCTGACGGCCATCGATCCGAAGATCGGTGGTGTGCTGATCGAAGGCCCGCGCGGTATGGCCAAATCGACATTGGCCCGGGGTTTGGCGGATCTGCTGGCCAGTGGTCAGTTCGTTACCTTGCCATTGGGCGCCACCGAAGAGCGACTGGTCGGCACGCTGGATCTGGACGCGGCGTTGAGCGACGGTCGTGCGCAGTTTTCTCCCGGCGTATTGGCCAAGGCTGACGGCGGAGTGTTGTACGTCGATGAAGTAAATCTGTTGCCGGATCATCTGGTGGATCTGCTGCTTGATGTGGCCGCCAGCGGCACCAACCTGATCGAGCGTGACGGGATTTCCCATCGACATTCGGCGAAGTTTGTTTTGATCGGCACCATGAACCCGGAAGAGGGTGAGTTGCGTCCGCAATTGCTGGATCGTTTCGGCCTGAATGTCGCGCTGAGTGGTCACACTGCGCCGACCGAACGGGGTCAGATCATTCGTCGTCGACTGGATTTCGACAGCGATCCGCACGGCTTCTGTGCGCAGTGGGAAAACGACCAGAAAGACCTGCGCGAGCGCTGCGAGAATGCCCGCAATGCGTTGGCGAATATTCCCCTCGATGATGCGGCGCTGGCGCAGATTACCGAGCGTTGTTTTGCCGCTGGCGTCGATGGCTTGCGCGCCGATCTGGTCTGGTTGCGTGCCGCGCGGGCGCATGCCGCGTGGCGCGGTGCCGAAGCCATCGCCGAGCAGGACATTGATGCCGTGGCTGAATTTGCCTTGCGTCATCGTCGTCGCGAACAGTCTTCGACCAATTCGCAGCCACCGGCGCAATCGCCGTCCGGCACCCAGTCCGAGCCGAGCGAAGGGCAGGGCCAGTGGGGCGAAATGCCGGCGCCGGCCCTCGCTACCGGTGCCCGCCGCGAAGTCCCGACCTGGCCGCCACACCTACAAAAAAAGCCCTAGGCATTCGCCCCCGATCCGACGCGGGGGCGAATGCCAGACCCCGCGCCGGTCGCCTCGATAACGGTCGCCAGGGCAAGCGTCACGCGGCTCGCAGCGGCTCGGTGAACTGGCCCGGAACCTTGCTCAATGGCCGCCCGAAAGTCCGCGCGGACCTGCTGTTTCAACTGCGCACCCGCACGCCCCATGAACTGTGGCTAGTGATCGTTGACGCCTCGGCCTCGACCCGTCGCCATCAGGCATTGAGCGATGCCAAGGGCGTACTCGCACAACTGTTCGACGACGCTTACCGCCAGCGCGCGCGCCTTGCGTTGTTGACCGCGAGCGGCGCGGCACCGAAATGGCAGGTGCAAGGGCTGAAGGCCTCCAGCGGGTTGCGCGCGTGGCTCGATGGATTGGGCGCGGGAGGCGGCACGCCTCTGTTGGCAGCGCTGACGGAGGCCGGGCATTGGCTGGCGGTGCGGCGCAAGCGATTCCCCGCCGAACAACAACGGTTGCTGGTGATCACCGATGGCCGTTTGAAAGACTGTCCGGAGCTATCAGCGCTCGCGTGCCCGGGCCTGTTGATCGATATCGAGCGCGGACCGATTCGGCTGGGCCGCGCGAAACAATTGGCGACAGCACTGGACGCGGATTACCGGCATATCGACGAGTTGTTGTCGGTCTGAGAGCTATGCTGCAGAGGGGCCCAATCACAAGGAGTGAATCATGCGCGTACTGGTCGCCAACCCGCAGGACGATTTTCGCGTCAAGGCTTACGCCGGCACCAACGGCGTGCTGCTCGCCATGGACCTCGCCGAACCCCGCCGCAAAGGCCTGCTGGGGTTTGCCATCGAAAAGCAGCAGGGCGACAAACCTTGGCTGTTCCTGTTCAACAGCCTGACTTTTCCCGGCAAGGCCCATACCTTCCCGCAATTCCACGCCACGCCGAGCGACAAGGCACCGCTACAGAAATTTCGCTGGGCCGATTACGCGGTCAATCCAGGCATGACGATTCACTATCGCGTGCACCTGGCGTATGGCTCACCGGATGCGCCGCAACTCGGTGAAGCGCTGGAACTGACGATCCGCTCCGACGACGGTCATCCCGCCAATCAGGGCGTGATCTTCAACCGCGCCGTGGCCGCCAGTCAGGCGTTTCAGCGCAAATTTCCCGATCTCGACGCACAGATCAGTGCCAACAAGAACATGCCCATCGAAGCCTGGCCCGACGCGGCGCGTCAGTGGCTGGAGAACGGTCTGCTCGGGCGCCTGCAAAGATTCATCGAGCGTGCGGTGGACGGTCAGTGGGCGCTGGACATCGCTATCTACGAATACCAGTTGCAAGCCATCGTCGACACGGTGAACGCAGCGTTCGATCGGGGTGTTCAAGTGCGTGTGCTGTATCACGCCCGGCCCGACGACGAAGACACGACAATCAACGAAGCGAGCCTTGCGAAACTGCCGGCGACCAGCAAACGGGGGCGGGTCACCCACAATATTTTCCATAACAAGTTCATCGTCCTCAGCCGCCTCGACGGAGGCGGTGAGCGCCAGCCGCAAGCCGTGTTGTGCGGCAGCACTAACTTCACCGCCAACGGGGTGTACCGCCAGGCCAACGTGGTGCATGTGCTGGACGAATCGGCGGTCAGCGCGAGTTACCTGAAAACCTTCGAACAGATCTGGGCCGAGCCGGCGGACGTCGGCGCCACGCGCGACTGGATCACCCAACACAACCCGATGAATCCGGCGCAGCCCTTGTTCGCCGGGTTTTCACCGCGTACCGGCGGCGCCGATCTGCGGGAGTTCGTCGATATCATCGAGGGGGCGAAGAAAGACCTGCTGTTCGTCACCGCATTCGCCTTGCCCGACGCGATTCTCAACGGATTGCTCGGCCAGCCCCATGACGACATTCTGCGTTACGGCCTGCAAAACACCGTCAGCCGCATCACCGGGTTTCACGCCGACCGAACCGCCGAATTCGCCGCCACCGCGCTGCTAAACACCGGGCTGGAAGGCTGGCTGCGAGAAAACATGAAAGGCCAGAAAGGCAACCTGCTGGTGCACACCAAAGCGGTGGTCACAGACTTCACCAGCGACAGCCCGACCATCATCAGCGGCAGCCACAACCTCAGCACCTCTGCCAGTAACGGCAATGACGAGAACTACCTGATCATTCGCGGCGACACCGATCTGGCGGACCGTTATGGCCTGGAACTGCTGCGGTTCTACGAGCATTACCGTTTTCGCTACTTCGCGAAGAAGTTGGCATTGAAGCAGGTACAGCCGTTGGCGGCGGATGACAGCTGGACCAACGACTACTACGTCCAGGACGATCTGCGTCAGTTATCTCGCCTGCGGTTTTCCGGGCGTTAGACTTCCATTGCCTGACGGTACTGGCGGGTCCGGCGGCTGAGATACAACCGGTCGCGGATCAGCGCCCAGAGTGCCGACACCTCGGGTTTGGGCCGGCGACCACGGCTCAGGCGGGCCATCTGGAAACGCACCACGGCCATGTTCGCCAGTGCGGCCAGCGGTTTGCGTTTCCAGAGGATCGGTGGCAGTTGCGGTTCACTGTTGCGGCCTTCGCGCCAGTGTTTGACCAGGCTTGGCTCGATGGCCAGCGCCGTGGCGATGCCGGCCATGGCGATCCCGCTGTCGAGCACTTGTTCGACCACGGGCAGGCGGCGGATACCGCCGGTGACCATCACCGGCATGCGCGCGACGCGGGCCAGTTCGGTGGCCATTTCCAGAAAGAACGCCTCGCGGGCAAGGGTGCGTCCGTCACGCGCTTCGCCTTGCATCGCCGGGGCTTCGTAGCTGCCACCGGACAGTTCCAGCAGGTCGATCGTCTGCTCGTTGAGCCATTCGATCACTTGGCGCGCGTCGTCGGTGTCGAAGCCGCCGCGCTGGAAGTCCGCCGAATTGAGTTTCACCGCCACGCAAAACTGCGGCGACACCGCCTGGCGGATGGCCTCGATCACCGACAGCAGCAGGCGCGCACGGTTTTCCAGCGAACCACCCCAGCGGTCGGTGCGGCGATTGGTCAGCGGCGAGAGAAACTGACTGAGCAGATAGCCGTGGGCAGCGTGAATCTGCACGCCGGTGAATCCGGCTTTTTCGGCAAGCGCGGCGCTTTTTGCGAAACGCTGAATGACTTCTTCGATGTCGTCCTCGGTCATCGGCTTGGGCTCGGCGAACAGCTTCGAGAACGAGCCCATTTCCAGTGCCACCGCCGACGGCGCCAGCGCTTGCTGACCCATGTTGGCGAAGGTCTGGCGGCCGGGGTGATTGAGTTGGACCCAGACCTGCGCGCCGCCGCTGCGGGCGATTTCAGCCCATTGGCGGAAGCGCTCCAGATGCCGCTCGTCTTCGAGCACCACGCCACCGGGGCCGGTCATCGCGCGGCGGTCGATCATCACGTTACCGGTCAGCAGCAACCCGGCACCGCCGTCGGCCCAGGCCTGATACAAGCGGAACAGTTCGCGGGACGGTGCCTGGTCACGGTCCGCGAGGTTTTCTTCCATGGCGGCTTTGGCGATACGGTTGCCGACGGTCTGACCGTTGGGCAGATTCAAAATCTGGAAGGGCGACATTGCTTGACTCCTCATCAGTGATGGAGAGAGGCTAAGCTTAAAGTTAACTTTAATGTCAAGCAGGCAAATCGAGGCTGAAATGAAAATCGGTGAATTGGCGCAGCAGAGTGGCTTGAGCGCTTCGAGTATTCGTTTTTATGAGGCTCAGGGTCTGATTCCCAAAGTGGAGCGGCAGGGCAATGGCTACCGGCGTTACCCGCCACAAGTGCTGCAAACCTTGAATATCATCCGCAGCGCCCAGCAGGCCGGGTTCTCTCTGGAAGAACTCAAGCAGTTGTTGCCGGCCGCCGGAACCGGTGAGTTCAAGCACGATGAACTTGTGGCAGGCCTGACGCGCAAGGTCGAGCAGATCGAAGTCATGCAGCAGCATCTGGCCCAGAGCAAAGCTCGGCTGCTGGAGGTGATCGAGAACATTCAATCCAAGCCCGAAGGCATGAGCTGCGGTGCCAATGCCGACCGGGTGTTGTCGACGCTGTACCCGTAAAAGTCCGGAGACAGGTGCGGCGTACAGATTTTGAAATGATTTCCAGCTGTAGGAAAAGTCATCTGAGCCTGTACGCTTCAAGGCCTTTTTTCATTCAGGATTTGCATGAACACCCTCTCGGAGCCTCCCAGTTCTATTCAAAGAACCCTGTTCCCCTCGCGCCACCGCGCGGTCTTGACGCACTCACAACATCCAGTCTTCCGACTACCGACTATCGTTGATGGCGCAGCCTTCGAGCTTTCGCGCCGCACTTTGCCGTGTCCGGCCGCCTGAATTCACTGACGAGAGATAGAGACAGATTATGGAATGGTTAGCGGATCCCACGGCATGGCTGGGCTTGTTGACACTGATCGTGCTGGAACTGGTACTGGGTATCGACAACCTGGTGTTTATCGCGATCCTGGCGGACAAACTCCCACCCCATCAGCGCGATCGTGCGCGGATCATCGGTTTGAGCCTGGCGCTGATCATGCGTCTTGGCCTGCTGGCGAGTATTTCCTGGCTGGTCACCCTCACGGCACCTTTGTTCGAGGTTTTCGGCAAGAGCTTCTCCGGCCGTGACCTGATCATGCTGTTTGGTGGTGTGTTCCTGTTGTTCAAGGCAACCATGGAGTTGCACGAACGGCTGGAAGGCCATATCGGCGAGCGCTCGACCAACACCGCTTATGCGCTGTTCTGGCCGATCGTGGCGCAGATCGTCGTGCTCGACGCGGTGTTCTCCCTGGACGCGGTGATTACGGCTGTGGGCATGGTCGATGAACTGGCGGTGATGATGATCGCGGTGGTCGTGTCCATTGGTGTGATGATCGTTGCCAGCAAGCCGCTGACCCGCTTCGTCAACGCCCACCCGACGGTGATCATGCTGTGTCTGGGCTTCCTGATGATGATCGGTTTTGCCCTGACTGCCGAAGGCCTGGGCTTCCACATTCCGAAAGGTTATCTGTACGCGGCCATTGGTTTCTCGATCCTGATCGAGATCTTCAACCAGATCGCCCGCGCTCGTCGCAAGCGTTCGATGCAGGGTTTGCGCCCGATGCGCGAGCGTACGGCCCATGCGGTGATGCGTCTGTTGGGTGGTCGCAAACTGGCGGTGGAAGAAGTCGGCGAGGAAATTTCCGACTTGCTGGATAACGGTGAAGCGCCGAGTGCGGAGCTGTTCGACCGTCGCGAGCGGGTGATGATCAGCGGCGTGCTGCAATTGGCCGAGCGACCGATTCGCGCCTTGATGACGGTACGCGCCGATGTCGATCACATTGATCTGGCCGATGACGCGGAAGCTATTCGTACGCGGTTGATGCATTCGTCCTACTCGCGCTTGCCGCTGATTCGTAACGGCGCAGTGGATGAGCCGCTGGGCTTCGTGCATAAGAAGGAATTGCTCAAGGAGTACCTGGCCGGCAACGAGCCGAACCTGGAACACCTGGCGCGCAAGACCGTCAATCTGCTGGACAGCTATTCGATCCTCAACGCACTGGAACAAATGCGTGCGGCCTCGACCCACATTGCCTTTGTGGTAAATGAATTTGGTGATTTTGTCGGTGTATTGACCATGACCGACATTCTCGAGTCGATTGCCGGTGAACTGCCGGACGCCAGCGAAATCGCCGGCCCGGACGTGGTCGAGGAGCAGGGCGGGTACATCGTCAACGGTGCGCTGAACCTGACCCGCATCCGCGAGCACACCGGTTTTCGCGCCGAGCCGACCGAGGATTACCAGACCCTCGCCGGGCTGGTGATGAGCCTGCTGGATCGCCTGCCGATGAAGGGCGATCGACTGGAACATGAAGGCTGGGGCATGACCGTGATGGCGGTGGAAGAGCGTCGCGTGACGCGGGTGTTGCTGGTGCGTGAGGCCTGACGGCCTCACTGATGAAAAGTGTATCGGTCCTTGCCGGTATGCTTTGACTCGTACAGCGCTTCGTCAGCCTTGATCAGCGCCTGGTTGAGGGTGTCGCCGTCCGCAACCCGGGCCACGCCGATGCTGATGGTTACCGGGTGCCGGGTCGGTTGCTCACGCACCACCCGGCACAACTCTCCGGCCAGCGCCTCGACATCCTCGCGGCGCACACCGGCCAGATAAATCGCAAACTCCTCACCGCCCAGTCGGGCGTATTCGAAGCGTGACATCACGGTTTTGATGTTCGCCGCGATGCGCTTGAGCACCTCATCGCCTATGTCATGGCCGTACACATCATTCACTTTCTTGAAGTTGTCGATGTCGATCATCGCCAGGTAATGGTCATGCTCGCGCGGTACGGCTTGCAGGGTTTTTCCGGCGCTGGTCATGAACGAGCGACGGTTGGGGATTTCGGTGAGGGTGTCGTTGTAGGCCTGGTCCAGCAACAGCTTGGACATGATGTAGTTGTAGAGCTTGGCCTCGCGCAGCTTCAAAAACGTATAGATCGTCAGCCCGCAGAGAAACACGCTGTAGGCGAGGGTCATCACGCCTTTGAGTTCGAACAGCCCGATATCGGTACCCAAAAACGGATTGAGCACCAGCCAGATCACTCCTTGCGAGGTGTAAAACGACCAGCGGCTGATGGGCAGAGCCGAAATGCTGTAAAGCATGCTCGAGGCGCCCAGTACCAGCCAGGCAGGTTGAAAGCTCGCGGGCAGACCGTCGATCAGCAGTCGGACGCCAACGGTCATGGCGACGATGAACAGGATGTTCAGGATGTCGAAATGGGCTGCCCTTCGTGTGAACTGCAGAATGACCGCCTGAATCGAAAACACCGTCAGAAACACCATTGATCGCCAGGTGAACCCTTGGCCGCCCAGAAAACTGACGATCAGATCGAAGACAATCCAGACACTGATGCTTGCCAGATAAATCAGCAGGCAGAAGGTGTGCAGCCGCTCGAACTCATGCTGGATGAACTCGCTCCACAGTTCGGCGGGTGCGGTCTTCTTCAGGACTTCGTCTTCAATGGTTTTGTACATTGCTGCCCGGATGCTTGCGTTGGTTGTCGAGGATTACCGAGCCCCACGGTCGATAGCGCAGGGAAAACACCGCGTTCTGATGGCAGCCGGTCGAGGTCGCATCCGGGTTGGCCGGTTCGGCACGGAATGGCTCGCCTTCGCGGCTGACCTGCCGGAAGGCTTCGCGCACGATACCCACGGAGCAGGGCAGTGCACTGGCGTAACCGTTGCGCACCAGCGGTGACAAACGACCGGTGCCCGCGCCGTCCTGCCACCAGACTTGTGCACCGGCCGCCGTCAATTCGCCCAGCCATTGACCGTTGACCACCGGGGCCAGCTTGCCGGCACTGAAGGCGCTGACATGCAGCGGCGCATCCAGTTTCGCGGCGAAGTCCTTCAATTGGCGCTGAAGCGTGGCCCGCCGATCTGCCGCCAGAAAGTGCAGGTCGTCCAGCTCCAGCGGCAGATACCAGCCACTGACCGGCAGCTTCCAGTCCTCGCGCAGCTTCTGCTGCTGGGCCAGTGACTGGCCCAGTTGTGCCTGCCAGTAGGCGCCAAGACCGGCGCTGTCCAGTTCATCGATGCGTTTGTAGAAGGCCGGGTCCATCGCCAGGCCGAGCACCAGTTGCAGACCTTGTCGCTGAGCAAGTTTCAGGCTGTTGGCGAGCCAGCCATTGGCGCCGCCGAAGTCCGAGTCGCCATAGGCTGTCCACTGCACGATCACGGTTCGCGTGCCTTGTTTCGCGGTGTCTTGCCAGACTTTCTGCCACTGTGCCTGGGTCAGGCCGGCATCGACATTCAGCGGCTGATAGAACACTCGCTCATCGGCCTTGGCGACGGTGGCACTCATCAGCAGACACAAACACAACATCCATCGAGCCATCAGAAATTCCACTCCACGCCCAGCAGCACACCGTTGCCGCCTTCATACAGATTGCCGCCCAGCGACTGTTGATATTCGGTGCGAACCGTCAGTTTCGACCGGTAGGCGTTGTAGCGATCCTCGTCGTACCACCATTGCCAGCGCAGGCCGACACCGGTGCGCAGGTCCTGGCGCCAGTCGTTGCTCGGGTCCTGGCTGGCAAATTCGAGGAAGCCGTAAGGCATGATCGTCTGGGCGCCACTGAACGGCAGTTTCCAGGCGTGACCTTGCTGGAAGCGCGACAGCCACTGGTGATCGCCGGCCTTGGTCCACCACGCGGCATCAAGGTAGAGAAAACGCTCGTCCCATTCGTTTTCGTCGACACGCCAGTCATTGCGGTACTTGCCCTGATCGAGGAATGAGGCGGTGGCGCGCAGCAGGTAGTCGGTGCTGGTGCGGCCGAAGCGATCGTAGTCGTGACCTTGATCCCAGACTTTCACCGGGCTGAACAACTGTCCCAGGCGCATGCCGCCGCTGCCATCGTCGCTGACTCCGGTTTGCTTGTAGATTTCGGCATATAGGTTGACGTTGGCCGTGCCCCACGGCTTGTAGCGCAGGCCGACGCCGGTAGCGAAGGTTTCGCCATAGCTGGAACGACCTTGGCCTCCGAACAACAGCCGGCCATAAACCGACAGCGTACTGCCGGCACGACTCGGCTCCTCACCCAGCGCGTGATCCCACATCGCGACCTGAACGTTCTGCGAGCGGGTCACCCTTTTGCTCCCTTCGCTGTCATCCGGGCGCAGAAAGTCGTTGGTCGAGACCCCGGCCGGTGACCAGGTGCTGGCAACGGTAAAACTGTCACGCCGCGACAAGGTTTCATGAGCGCGGCGCTGGCGGTAACGCCGGGCCTCCATGCTGCCGTCTTCGTCATCGGCCGCCACGGGGTTCTGCTCCAGATCGATCACCCGACGCAGTTCCTTGCGCGCGGAGGCGCTGTCTTCGACTTCGTCGTAGCGCCAGGCAAGGGTTTCACCCAAGCGGTAATCCTCAGGGAAATCGCGGGTGGCCTGTTGCAGATACGGGATCGCCGTGGCGCGTTCTTCGCGGGTTTCGGCACCGGCCAGACGCATGCCGTAGTCGGCGCGGTAACGCGGATTGTTCGGCTCGCGGCGTGCCGCTTCGGCCAGCCAAGCGGTGCTTTGTGGTAAGTCCCCGGCCTTTTGCGCGGTGACCGACGCGGCGTAGAAATGCCCGGCATCCGGTGTCTGCTGCAGGGCCTGACGCTGACGTTGCAGTGCCTGGGCGTGATCACCCCGCGCGTCGGCGATGGCTGCGCCGAGGGCCCATTCATTGGCGCCGCGAGTGGTGCTCTGTTGCCAGTAGGTTTCTGCGGTCTGGCTGTCGCCGACATTCAGTGCGCTGCGACTGGCTGTCAGGCGGGCGTTGTCGCTGAGATCGGCGGTCGGGAAGCTGCGCCAGATGGCCAGTGCGCCGGCGGAATCACCGGCCGCTTCCAGGGCATAGGCCAGCGGCAGACGACTGCCGCGATCACCGAGCTTTTCAGCCTGCTGGTAGTAGACGACGGCTTCGCCCGGGCGATCAGGCATGGCGCAGCGACCGAGCGCACGGTAATCGCCAGCCGCTTGCGGGTGGCTGCCGATGGCTTGCTGCACCGCATCGCACTGCCCGGTCTCCGCGAGTTGCGCGAGCAGTTGGCCGCGCGTGGCGCCGTCCACTCGGTTGAGCAGGAGTGCCATACGCCGCTGTTGCTCCGGTGTCGTGGATGGCGCTGCGGCGTACAAACCGGCCAGACGCTGCAACGCCGTCGCCGGCAGACGCCCGTCATGACGATCAAATGCGGATTCCAGCAACTGCTGTGCATGCGCACGATCACCGGCATTCACAGCCAGATAGGTGGCCTGATTCAGCGAGGAAAGATTGCCGGTTTGCCGGTAATGCAGTTCCCACAGGGTTTCTGCTTCGATCATCCGACCCATGCGCTGCGTCAGTTCCGCACGGCGCTTGACGATATCGGGCGTCTGCTTCTGGCCGGCCAGCCAGGCGTTGACCTCGGCGCTGCGACCTTGCTCCTGCCAGATGTCGAGCACCTGCGTTTGCCGACGGCTATCCCAAGGCTCCGGCAGGCGGGTGCTTTGCAGCAGGTCCGTGGCTTGCAGGCGCTGGGCGAGTACCAGCCAGGTTTGAGGGTCGTCCGTCGGCGTACAACTGCGCAGTTGCTTGAGCGCGGCTTCCGGATCCTGGCGCGACAGCCATTCGGCGGTTTCCAGGCAGGGCCGTTGCAGATCGTTGCTCAGGCGCTGCACGGTGGGCACGTCTTCGGTCTTGCGCGCCAGTTCCCACAGACGTTGACGTTGCGCCGGATCGGCGAGGTCGCTGGCCGGTAACGACTGCATCCAGCGCTGGGCCTGTTGCTCGTGGCCCATGGCGATGGCGCGGTCGACCATCGCCAAACGAATGTTGCGCGCCGCCTCGGGACTCGGCGCCTGTTGCAGCAGTTGCTGCAGCGGTTTTTCATCGAGGCGTTGCACATACGCGTTGGCCAGCCGTTGCCAGCCTTCGGCGTCCAATTGTTTGCGTGCGGCCAGCGGTGCCAGTTGATCAATGGTGCCGCTCCAGTCGCGCAGTTGCTCCGACCAGTTGGCGCGGGCCAGGCGCAGGATGTTGTCGTCGCCCTTGGGCGCCAGTTGTGCCAACCAGTCGTGGGCCTTGGCTGCGCCGCCGAACTTGGCCAGGCTCAGGCTGTAGGCCTGCCAGAGGCGTACGCGGTCATTCAGGCTGCTGGTGGCCATCCAGCTTTCTACTTGAGTGCTGGTGGGCGGATCCTGTTCGATCCAGGTCAGGCGCAGGTCGGGCAGGGCGTCGCTGTCGTTCGGCAATGCTTGCAGCGCTTCCTTGTAACGACGTTGCTTGGCCAGGGACTCCACCAGAAGTGCCCGGGCTTCATCGTTTTTCGGGACTTTTTCCAGCAAGTGGCGCATCAGTCGTTCGACTTCTTTCCAGTTGCCCTTTTTTGCTTCGCGATAGCTGCGGTCCATGTAGGGATAGCTGCGGAACTGTTCAAAGTCGCTCAGCGGCGCAGCCTGCAACGGATACGCGGTGCTCAGGCCCAGCAGCAGGCTGCCCAATAACAGGGTGTGACGATGCACGGGCTTCATGCGACCTCCCGGACAATGCGGTAGGCGGCTTGCTGTTCGCTGGCCTGATCGGCCAGGGCCTGTTCCAGTACCTCTTGGGTAATCATGCCCCGGGAAATCAGGTGTTCGCCAAGTGACATTTTTTCGGCATCGAAGTCGATCAGCGCTTGGTTGAACAAAGTTGGCGGCACCATACCGCGTACCTGCAACAGATTGCCCAGCAGCACCTGATGGCGGCTGACCCGCTCCAGCAGGGCTTTATCGTCCTGATGGCGCTCAAGCACTTCGAGCATATGACGCACTTCCTCATTCTGGCGGGGGCTGGCGTACCAGTAACGAATCCCCAATGTGACGCGGCCCTGAGGTGCGAGACGGCTGCGCACCGGGCGTTTCAATTGACGGCTGATGGCGCCCAGCGAGACCTGACTGACCGGGCCTTCGGAGGCCAGAATCAGCGTGTCGCCTTCTTCTGCCACGGGCAGAACTCCGTAGTGGGAGGCGACCCGGCGCGGCACCGTATCGATCAAGCGTTTGTCGAGCTTGAACGGATTGAGTGGTGCCCATTCCAGATCCAGCTGTTCGGCCAGTGTCTCGACGAGCTGAGTGCTGTCGATGTACTCACGCAGCAACAGTTCGCGGCCCAGTCGACGGCGCACGGGGCTGGTGATCGCTGCTTCCAGTTGCTCTTCGGTCAGCAGGCCTTTTTCCACCAGGCGATGGCCGAGCGGGGTGCGCTGGGCCTTGGTCAGCGCCGGAAATTCGTGGGTGGTCTTGTCCCAGGCAACACGCCGCGAATCGCCCATTTCCATCACTTGGCGCAGGGCGCGCAGGTTGGCGAAGAAGTTGACGAAGTTGCTCCACATCATGCGCGGCGCCGACAGCAGGCCTTCGACCAATCCGTAGTAACGAGTGACAAACCAGCCGCGCTGAAACAGGCGATTGAGCAGCATCAGGCCGTTGAGCCACAGCAGCACCGAGAGCAGCGAGCTGTCGGCGAGGATCGAGGGATAGCGCCATGAGTCCGGGGAAATGATCGTCACCGCCCACATCGCCAGCAGCACCAGGAACAGCAGGTTCACCAGAAAGCTCAGCAGGTAGGCGATCAGCCCGCGACGGTCGCGCCACAGGAAGTAGTTGAGCAGACCCTTGCGGCTCCAGCCGAGGTTCTTGGTGCCCTGGAACACGATGCCGACAATCCACCGCGATTTCTGCCGGATCGCATGTTGCAAGTCGCGGGGAAAGTGCTCGCGCACGCAGATCACCTGGGAGAACTCGCGGTTCATGCCGAACACCCAGGGTTGCTCCAGCGCCAGTTTCGGATCGCTGACCGAATAGCGGGCGAAGATGCATTTCATGCCTTTCTGCTTGAGGCGGAAACCAATGTCGTAGTCCTCGGTGAGACTCTGTACATCGAAGGCAATGCCGTCGCCGTCTTCCAGCAGGGCGCTGATGGCCTTGCGGCTGAAGCAGGTGCCGACGCCGGCGCTGGGCACCTGACCGGTGAGGGCTTCGCGGACGATGACGTCCTTGCCGTGGTTTTCCGCGAACTCGTCGACGTAATGCCCGGCGGTGAAGCCTTTCCACTCCGGCGCGTAGGGATAGACCGGAATCTGGATCAGGTCTTTGTTCGGCAGCAGGTAGTTGTAGAGGCGCAATTCCATCGGCGAAATCACGTCTTCGGCATCGTGCAGGATGAACCCGGCGAACTGGATTTTCGCCTCGCTCTCGAAGCGCAGGATTGCGTCGATGATGTTGTTCAGGCAGTCGGCCTTGCTGGTCGGGCCGGGCCGGGCGCAGACCACTTTGTGCACGTTGGGGTAGTGCTGGCACACCGCGTCGACATCGGCCTGGGTCTCGGCATCGTTGGGGTAGGTGCCGACGAAAATCTGATAGTTCTCGTAGTCGATGGTCGAGGCGGCCAGGCGTGCCATTTCGCCGACCACGCCGACTTCGTTCCACGCCGGCACCATGATTGCCAGCGGTTTCTCGGGAATCGAATACAGCCGTTCCTCGTCGGCACGCTTGAATTTCTCGTAGATCCGCCAGCGCCGGATGAACTTGCGGCTCCAGTACACGAGGTCGATGAACAGGTCATCGAGGCCGAGGATGAACATCAGCAGGGCGAGGGCAATCGCCACATATTTGAGACCGAACAGCACATACGCGAAGAAATCGACCCAACCCAGACTCATACCCCTTTACCCGCCGCCGAGCGTGCGCTCAGCCAGGCGTGGAGGCGGGTGGCGATCAGTTCGCTGGCGTGACCGTCGCCATAGGGGAAGTGCACGCGGCTCATGCGCGCGTAGGTGTCCGGGTCGTCCAGCAGTTGGCGGGCTTCCTTGACGATGCGCGCCTTGTCGGTGCCCACCAGCAGCATGGTGCCGCTCTCAAGCACCGAAGGCCGTTCGGTGACGTCGCGCAGCACCAGCAGCGGTTTGCCGATCGCCGGGGCTTCCTCCTGGACGCCGCCGGAGTCGGTCAGGATGAAGTGCGCGCGGCCCATCAGCCAGACGAAGTTCGGATAGTCCTGCGGTGGCACCAGATAGATGTTCGGTTTGTTGGCCAGCATGCCGTACACCACCTCCTGCACCAGCGGGTTGAGGTGCACCGGATAGACAAATTGCACGTCCGGGTATTGCTCGGCCAGTTCAGCCAGCGCCTGGCAGATATTGCGGAAACCGTCGCCGAGATTTTCCCGTCGATGGCTGGTGACCAGAATCATCCGACACTGATCATCAATCGCCGCCAGAGGCGAATCGGCGGAAGGATGCCAGTCGATTTCCTGCTGGTGCTTGCGCATCCACAGCAGGGCATCGATCACGGTGTTGCCGGTGATTTCAATGTTGTCTTCGGGTACGCCTTCGCGCAGCAGATTGGCGGCGGACTTGGAGGTCGGCGGGAAATGCAGGTCGGTAATCACGCCGGTCAGGCGTCGATTCGCTTCCTCGGGCCAGGGGGCGCGCAGGTTGCCGGTACGCAAACCTGCTTCGACGTGACCGATCGGCAACTGACGATTGAACGCGGCGAGGGCGGCGATGAAACTGGTGGTGGTGTCGCCGTGCACCAGCACGATGTCCGGTTTGACCCGTTCGTAGGCCTGATCGAGTTGGGCGAGCAGATGCTGCGACAGACCATTC
The DNA here is from genome assembly GCF_030344995.1 of Pseudomonas fluorescens. GTDB lineage: Bacteria > Pseudomonadota > Gammaproteobacteria > Pseudomonadales > Pseudomonadaceae > Aquipseudomonas > Aquipseudomonas fluorescens_BF. Next base: position 3,700,492 of record NZ_CP128260.1, on the reverse strand, counting down.
AGGGTCTGGCCCTGGGTCATGACTTGCAGGTCTTCGTCGACCGTCAGTTCGAATGCGTCCAGCACCTGAGTGAGCATCTCGCGATGCTGGCCGGTGGAGCAGATGTTGAGTGTGATGTCGGGCCACTGACGCAGAACCCGGGCCAGCGGGGCCATTTTGATGGCCTCCGGGCGAGTACCGAAAACCATCATGACTTTAAAGGACATTGACCCCTCCTGGGACGAAGCAAGGCTGCGACCAGAGGGCCGGCAGCACTTGTCTCTTTCTGAGAAATAAAGAAAAGCAGCCGGATGGGAGCTTGTCCAATCCGGCTTCGAGGCTAGTTGTTACAGATCAATTGGAACGAAGGTGCCATTACCTGATGGCTCTTAGGTGGCACTTTCAGGAAAAGTTCCATCGTTTTGCGCGGGGGATGGTGCAGAGGGTGCTGAGGGTGTGGCGCAGCCAGCTCAGGTCATGGGCCGGTTTGCGCGCAGCGGCGCAGGTTCTGGGTTTGCCGAGGTGCTGGGTGAAGTCTTGCAGGAGGGATTCCTCCGCGCCGATGCCTTTCAGCTTTTTGACCAGAACGCCTTCCTTGTAGAACAGCACCGTCGGCGTGCCCGTGACATCCGGATGCCGGCACGACTGTGCGGTATCGAGCATGAAGATATCCATCCAGGGCCGGAAAGGTTTGGCGATTTCGAGGAAAACCGGACCTGCGAAAACGCAGGCGCCGCAGTGTTCGTTGAAGAAATACAGAACGACAAGGCGTCTGGCTTTCAAGACCTTCCGGTACGTCGGGGGCAATGCTGAATATCGAGTCGGCGTCGTCATTGAAGCCTCCTTTATTCGATGTGCTGGACAGTGCGACGTTAGGGGCGCTGCGACCGTTGCCGCAACTGTCAGAGTTGACAGGTGCAGCCCGCGCCCAATCGTGCATCGCGCACCAGGATGTGGCCCGGCTACCCGCCATGTGTGGCGCAAAGTAGCGAGGCGCGGAATCACTTTTGGTTACACCGATCCACGGGTTACATCCATCTCTTTGATTCAAAACAAATTTCGATCCGTTGCAGATTCCCCCCGAATCCTGTGGCACACTTTCTGCTGTCTATTCCGTAGTAACAAACCGTGTTCCGGTATAGCGGAATAAACAATCCTCTGGAGTGCTTGCCATGCATCGCCGACCTTCCTTGTTCAAAGCGTGTGTTTTTGTTCTTGCGGCTTCGTCCGCTGTCATGGGTATGGCCCATGCTGCCGACAGCAAGCTCGACAGCGTCCTGGCTCGTGGAAAACTGATTGTGGGTACCGGCAGCACCAATGCGCCGTGGCACTTTCAGGGCGCGGACGGCAAGTTGCAGGGCTTTGATATCGACATTGCCCGGATGGTGGCCAAGGGGCTGTTCAATGACCCGAGCAAGGTCGAGTTCGTGGTGCAGTCGTCCGATGCGCGGATTCCCAATCTGCTGACCGACAAGGTCGACATGAGCTGCCAGTTCATCACTGTCACCGCCAGCCGTGCGCAGCAAGTGGCGTTCACCCTGCCGTACTACCGCGAAGGCGTCGGCCTGCTGCTGCCGAACAACAGCAAATACAAGGAAATCGAAGACCTGCAGGCCGCTGGTGACGGCGTGACCGTAGCGGTGCTACAGAACGTGTACGCCGAAGAGTTGGTGCACCAGGCACTGCCCAAGGCCAAGGTCGATCAGTACGACAGCGTCGATCTGATGTATCAGGCGGTGAACTCCGGTCGCGCCGATGCCGCCGCCACCGATCAGTCTTCGGTCAAATACCTGATGGTGCAGAACCCTGGCCGTTACCGCAGCCCGACTTATGCCTGGAGCCCGCAGACCTACGCCTGCGCCGTCAAACGTGGCGATCAGGACTGGCTGAACTTCGTCAACACCACCCTGCATGAAGCCATGACCGGCGTTGAGTTCCCGACCTACGCGGCATCGTTCAAGCAGTGGTTCGGCGTCGATCTGCCATCGCCCGCTATCGGTTTCCCCGTCGAATTCAAATGATCCCGTGAGAGTGGGGCGCCCTGATGCGCCCCGCTCAAGGTACTGCCAACCATGAACTATCAGTTGAACTTTGCCGCCGTGTGGCGCGATTTCGACACCTTGCTGGCGGGGCTCGGTCTGGGCCTCGAACTGGCGCTGGTGTCGATCGCCATCGGCTGCGTGATCGGCCTGCTGATGGCGTTTGCCTTGCTGTCCAAGCATCGCGCCTTGCGGGTGCTGGCATCGGTGTATGTGACGGTGATCCGTAACACGCCGATTCTGGTGTTGATTCTGTTGATCTACTTTGCATTGCCGAGTCTGGGGATCCGGCTGGACAAGATCCCGTCGTTCATCGTCACGCTATCGCTGTATGCCGGGGCGTACCTGACCGAAGTGTTCCGCGGCGGTTTGTTGAGCATCCCCAAGGGCCAGCGCGAAGCGGGGCTGGCCATTGGGCTGGGCGAGTGGCAGGTGAAGGCCTACGTCACCGTGCCGGTGATGCTGCGCAACGTGCTGCCGGCGCTGTCGAACAACTTCATTTCGCTGTTCAAGGACACCTCGCTGGCCGCCGCGATTGCGGTGCCGGAGCTGACCTATTACGCGCGCAAGATCAACGTCGAAAGCTACCGGGTGATCGAAACCTGGCTGGTGACCACGGCGTTGTATGTCGCGGCCTGTTACCTCATTGCCATGCTGCTGCGGTACCTCGAGCAGCGTCTGGCAATCCGCCGATAGGAGGCTGCGATGTACGAATCCCCCAGTTGGTTGCATGAGTTGTGGATTGCCCGCGAAGCCTTGTGGCAAGGCTTTCTGACCAGCGTGCAGGTGTCGGCGCTGGCCATTCTGTTCGGCACGATTATCGGCGTATTCGCCGGGCTGGTGCTCACCTACGGCAAGTTCTGGATGCGCGCGCCGTTCCGCTTTTATGTCGACCTGATTCGCGGCACCCCGGTGTTCGTGCTGGTGCTGGCCTGCTTCTACATGGCGCCGGCGCTCGGTTGGCAGATCAGCGCATTTCAGGCCGGCGCGCTCGGGTTGACGCTGTTTTGCGGCTCCCACGTGGCCGAGATTGTGCGCGGTGCATTGCAGGCGTTGCCGCGTGGGCAGATGGAAGCGAGCAAGGCCATCGGTCTGACGTTCTATCAGTCCCTCGGCTATGTGCTGTTGCCCCAAGCGCTACGGCAGATCCTGCCGACCTGGGTCAACTCGTCCACGGAGATCGTCAAGGCTTCGACCCTGCTGTCGGTGATCGGCGTGGCCGAGCTGTTGCTCAGTACCCAGCAGATCATCGCCCGGACGTTCATGACCCTGGAGTTTTATCTGTTCGCCGGTTTTCTGTTCTTCGTCATCAACTACGGCATCGAATTACTCGGCCGGCACATTGAAAAGCGGGTGGCCCTGCCATGACTCAAGCTCAAGTTTCCAACGTCCAGAACGGCCAGCCCCTGCTGGACATCCGTGGCCTGCACAAACAATACGGCGCGGTCGAAGTGCTCAAAGGCGTCGACCTGAGCATGCAGCGCGGCAACGTGGTGACGCTGATCGGCTCCAGCGGTTCGGGCAAGACCACGCTGCTGCGTTGCGTGAACATGCTCGAGGAATTCCAGGGCGGGCAGATCCTGCTCGACGGCGAATCCATCGGTTATGACGAACTCAATGGCAAGCGCGTGCGTCACCCGGAAAAAGTCATCGCCCGTCATCGTGCGATGACCGGCATGGCGTTCCAGCAATTCAATCTGTTCCCGCACCTCACCGCGCTGCAGAACGTCACGCTCGGCCTGCTGAAAGTCAAAAAGATGCACAAGGACGAAGCCGTGGTCCTGGCCGAGAAATGGCTGGAGCGGGTCGGTCTGCTGGAGCGGCGCAATCACTTTCCCGGCCAGTTGTCCGGCGGTCAGCAACAGCGCGTGGCGATTGCCCGGGCGATTGCGATGAACCCGAGCCTGATGCTGTTCGACGAAGTCACCTCGGCCCTCGACCCGGAACTGGTCGGCGAAGTGCTGAACGTAATCAAGGGCCTGGCCGAGGACGGCATGACCATGTTGCTGGTGACCCACGAAATGCGTTTTGCCTTCGAGGTCTCGGACAAGATCGTTTTCATGAATCAGGGGCGCATCGAAGAGCAGGGGCCTCCCAAGGAACTGTTCGAGCGCCCTCAATCGCCGCGGCTGGCGGAATTTCTCAAAAGCACGCGGTTCTGACTTTTCACTTTTTCAATCAGGAGAAACACCCATGAGCATTACTCGTTACGGCACCGGCAGCACCGCAGCTGGCGGCCAGCCTCGTCCATTCGCCCGCGCAGTCGAGGCCGATGGCTGGCTGCACGTTTCCGGTCAGGTGCCGGCGGTGGATGGCGAGATCATTGTGGGCGGCATCGTCGAGCAGACGCACCAGACCATGAAGAACCTGATCGCGATTCTCGAAGAGGCCGGTTATGGCCTGGAAGACGTGGTACGCGCTGGCGTGTGGCTGGACGATCCACGGGATTTCACCAGTTTCAACAAGGTCTTCGGCGAGTACTTCAAGCCCGAACACGCACCGGCCCGGGCCTGTGTGCAGGCGAGCATGATGGTCGACTGCAAGGTCGAGATCGACTGCATTGCGTACAAGAAGAAGGCTTGAGAGATGTGGCGTTGCTGAGGCCGTAGCCCCCTCACCCTAGCCCTCTCCCCCAGGAGAGGGGACTGACCTCTATCGATGCACAGTCTGGCGTTTGTCAGCTAGTCATGTATCGATGCGGTCAGGCTCCTTCTCCTCAAGGAGAAGGACTGATTTGTATCGATGCAGAGTTTGGCGTTTGTCAGCTAGTCATGCATCGATACGGTCAGGCTCCCTCTCCCCTTGGGAGAGGGCGGGGGGTGAGGGCTGCGATCCAACTGACACAACGCCAAGGGCCAGTTACCATCCCGGCATCTTTTATGGGAACCACTGAAATGACCGAAGACACTATCAAGCGCCGGGCACGCGGTCTGGACCGGGCGTTCGATATCCTCGATTTTCTCAAGGAAATCGGCCAGCCACTGCGTCCGAACGACATCGCCAACGGTATCGGCAGCCCGAAATCCACGGTCTACGAACTGGTGGCGTCATTGCTCGATCGGCGGATTCTGGAGCCGGTGGGCAAGGACGGTCACGTCTATCTCGGTCGTCAGCTGTACTTCCTTGGCCAGGCGCATCTGCGTCACTTCGACCTCAGTCGCGAGGCCGATCACGCGTTGCAGGAGATCGTCAGCCAGACCCGGGAAACCGCGCAGATGTGCCTGCTCAACGGTCGCAAGTACACGGTGGCGCTGATGAAGGAGGGCGAGCGGCATTTCCGCATTTCTTCCGATATCGGCGAAAACGCACCGATCCCGTGGACCGCCTCCGGGCGCCTGCTGCTGGCGCACTTGAGCGACCAGCAGATCGGCGACCTGATCGACCCCGACGACTTCATTCTGCCCGGTGGCGAACGCCTGCCGATGGAGACGTTTCTGGCGGAAATCCGTCAGGCCGGCATCGACGGTTTCTTTTCCTTCGACAGTGTCGCCGACACCTTCACCCATTGCTTCGCCGCCCCGGTCAAAGACCCTCAAGGCGTTGCCATCTGCACCCTGTGCATCGTCGCCCCGCGCGCCGATGCCAAGACCAATTACAACGACTATCGCCGGGTTTTGATCGAGAGCGCCAACAGCCTCGCCCGGCGAATCAACGAATAACCGCGCCTGCCTGCGGGCGCGACTGTGAGGAGTTCGACCATGACGACTGCCAACAACACTGCTGCCGTGGAAAAGGGCGATGCCGCCCTCGGCGCGCAACTGGTGCGTGACATCAGCCTGCCGGCGCTGGTGCTGCACCGCGAAGCGCTGGAGCACAACATCCGCTGGATGCAGAAATTCGTCAGCGACAGCGGCGCCGAACTCGCGCCCCACGGCAAGACCAGCATGACCCCGGCGCTGTTTAGTCGTCAGCTCGACGCCGGTGCGTGGGGCATCACCCTGGCCAGCGCCACCCAGACCCGCGCCGCATACGCCCACGGCGTGCGCCGGGTGTTGATGGCCAATCAACTGGTCGGCACGCCGAACATGGCGCTGATTGCCGACTTGTTGGCGGCCGATTCCGGTTTCGATTTCTATTGCATGGTCGATCACCCGGACAACGTCGCCGATCTGGGTGCCTACTTCGCGTCCCGTGGCGTGCGGCTGAACGTGATGATCGAATACGGCGTGGTCGGCGGCCGCTGCGGTTGCCGCAGCGAGCAGGAAGTCATCGAACTGGCCAAGGCCATCGGCGCACAACCGGCGCTGGCCCTGACTGGCATCGAAGGTTACGAAGGCGTGATCCATGGCGATCACGCGGTCAGCGGCATCCGTGAATTCGCGGCCTCGCTGGTGCGTCTGGCGGTGCAATTGCAGGACAGCGGCGCGTTCGCCATCGCCAAGCCGATCATCACTGCGTCGGGTTCGGCCTGGTACGACCTGATTGCCGAGTCGTTCGAAGCGCAGAACGCTGGCGGGCGTTTCCTCAGCGTGCTGCGTCCCGGTAGTTATGTGGCCCACGACCATGGCATCTATAAAGAGGCGCAGTGCTGCGTGCTCGACCGTCGCAGCGACCTGCACGAAGGCCTGCGTCCGGCGCTGGAAGTCTGGGCTCACGTGCAGTCGATGCCGGAGCCGGGGTTTGCGGTGATTGCCTTGGGCAAGCGTGACGTTGCGTTCGATGCCGGGATGCCGGTGCCGCTGCTGCGTTACAAGGCCGGCGTGCTGCCGGCAGTGGGCGACGATGTCGGCGCCTGCAAAGTGACGGCGGTGATGGACCAGCACGCGTTCATGACCGTGGCGCCGGGCGTTGAGTTACGCGTCGGCGACATCATTTCCTTCGGTACTTCGCACCCGTGCCTGACCTTCGACAAGTGGCGCGTAGGGCTGCTGGTGGACGAGCAGCTGTCGGTGATCGAAACCATGGAAACCTGTTTCTGATGAACACGATCAGTCCATTGGGTCCGAACACCCCGCGCATCGCCCTGATCGGCGAATGCATGATCGAACTCCAGCAACGTGCCGATGGCAGCCTGCAACAGAGCTTTGGCGGTGACACGCTGAATACGGCGGTCTATCTGTCCCGCGCCATGGGCGACAAGGCGCAGGTCGATTACGTCACCGCGTTGGGTGATGACAGCTTCAGTGACGCGATGTGCCGTATTTGGGCCGACGAAGGCATTGGTCTGGATCTGGTCCAGCGCTTGCCCGGTCGCCTGCCCGGTTTGTATTGCATTCAGACCGACGCTGCCGGGGAGCGTCGCTTCCTTTACTGGCGTAACGAAGCCGCCGTTCGCGACTGCTTCACCACGCCGGCGGCTGCGCCGATTCTGGCGGCGCTGCCGGATTACGACGTGCTGTATTTCAGCGGTATCACGCTGGCGGTACTCGGTGTGCAAGGTCGGGAAAAACTGATCCAGACCTTGATCGAAGCCCGTCAGCGTGACGCGCGAATCGTCTTCGACAACAACTACCGACCACGCCTGTGGGCCTCGGTGGAAGAGGCACGGGCGGCGTATCGCAGCGTCTTGCCGCATGTCGATCTGGCGTTGCTGACGGTGGACGACGAGCAGGCACTGTTCCATTTCGAAGACTGTGACGCGGTGTTTGAAGCGTACGCGCAGATCGGCACGCCGGAAGTGGTGCTCAAGCGCGGCGCTGAAGCCTGTCTGATCCGTTGCGACGGGGAAGCGTTCGAAGTGCCGGCACAGAAGGTCGAGAAGGTGGTGGACACCACGGCGGCGGGGGATTCGTTCAGTGCGGCGTATCTGGCGAGTCGCTTGTCCGGCGCAAGCCCCGCGCAGGCGGCGGAGGCGGGACATCGTTTGGCCAGTCAGGTCATTCAAGTGCCAGGGGCGCTGATCCCCAAAGATTGATGCCGATCCCTGAAGGCGCTGCCGAAAGCCGCGCCTTCAGGGAACTGGATCAGTCGCGGTAAAACACCTGTACCAGGTGATACCCGAACTTGCTCTTGATCGGCCCGTGCACCGTGCGCAATGGTTTCTTGAAGATCACCGCATCGATCGCACCGACCATCTGCCCCGGCCGCACTTCACCCAGATCGCCGCCGCGCTTGCCGGACGGGCAGGTCGAAAATTTCTTCGCCAGCACATCGAACGCTTCACCGTTGGCGATGCGTTGTTTGAGTTTTTCAGCCTCTTCGGCGGTTTTCACCAGAATGTGGCGGGCTTGGGCTTTCATCGTGCAATACCTGTAGCGGGGTGACGGCGGGGCGCGGATTATGCCTCAAGTCACGGGTTTTGGCTGATCATCGTGCGGATCTTGCCGGCCAGCTGTTCGATGGAAAACGGCTTGGCGACCATGTCCATTCCGTCCTCAAGGAAACCCTGGCGCTCGGCGGCTTTCTGCGCGTAACCGGTCATGAACAACACTTTGAGCCCCGGACGATGCTGGCGGGCGATCTCCGCCATTTGCCGACCGTTCATGCCCGGCAGGCCGACGTCGGTCACCAGCAAGTCAACCCGCAGATCGGATTCGAGCAACGGCAGGGCACCCTTGGCGTCTTCGGCTTCATGGGCGCGATAACCCAGCTCCTTGAGCAGGTCCATGACCAGCATGCGCACCGCCGGATCGTCCTCGACCACCACCACGGTTTCGCCGGTGGCGACAGCGGGGACCTCGGTGACCGTTTCGATGACCGGCCGCTCCGGTTCCAGTGCATACAAACGCGGCAAATACAGGCGCACGCAGGTGCCCTGACCCGGCAGGCTGTCGAGGCTGACGTGCCCGCCGGATTGCTGGGCGAAGCCATAAATCATCGACAACCCGAGCCCGGTGCCTTGACCGATCGGCTTGGTGGTGAAGAACGGATCGAACGCCTTCGAACGCACGGACGGCGTCATGCCGGTGCCGTTGTCGCTCACCGCGAGCATCAGGTAATCCCCGGCCTTGACCGGTTCTAGGGTGGTGATGTCGTTGCCGTCGAGGTAGACGTTGGCGGTTTCGATCAGCAGCTCGCCGCCGTCGGGCATGGCATCGCGGGCGTTGATCACCAGGTTGAGCAGGGCGTTTTCCAGTTGACTGACGTCAGTGCTGACCGCCCATACGCTGTCGGCCAGACGCAACTTGAGCTCGATCGGATCGCCCTTGGTGCGGCGGATCAGGTCTTCCAGTGAGTGGATCAGCTCGTTGACGTCGATGGTCTTGCGATCCAGCGACTGACGCCGGGAGAACGCCAGCAGACGGTGGGTCAGCGCAGCCGCGCGGTTGGCCGAGGACACCGCCGCATCGGTGAAACGGCCGATCTCATCGGCGCGGCCGCTGGCGATGTAGCGCTGCATGAGGTCGAGGCTGCCAATGATGCCGGTCAGCATGTTGTTGAAGTCATGGGCGATGCCGCCGGTGAGCTGGCCGACCGCTTCCATTTTCTGCGCGTGGCGCAGGGCGTCTTCGGCGCGCTCGCGTTCGAACATCTCGTTCTGCAAACGCTGGTTGGCCTGGGCCAGTTGCTCGGTGCGCGCACTCACGCGTTCCTCAAGGGTTTCATTGAGGTTGCGCAGAGCTTCTTCGGTCTTTTTACGTTCGGTCTCGTCGATCACGAAGATGTAAAAACCGTTCACCGCGCCGTCCGCACCGTGGCGTGGCAGGTAGTTCATCAAGGCATGCCGCTGGCTGCCGTCGCGGTGGGGTGTGTACAGGCTGAACGAGCAGGGACGACCGGCCAGGGCTTCGGCGATGTACGGGGCCCGCAGGAAATAGGCTTCTTCGCCGATCACTTCGCGGACCGTGCGACCGTACAGTTCTTGAGGCGTGAGCCCGTACCAATCGAGATACGCGGCGTTGTTCAGGCGAAAGCGTTCTTCGTGGTCGACATAGCTGATCAGGATCGGCATGGCGTTGATGATCAGTTGCAGCTCGGTCTGGCTTTGGCGCAGAGCCTGTTCGGTGTGCTTGCGCTCGGTGAGGTCCAATGCGGCGCCGAGAAAACGCATCGGCCGGCCATGATGGTCCTTGTAACAGCGCCCGCGGGCGAACACCCAGCGCAGCTCGCCATTGGCTTGCAGCAGCCGATATTCCTCGGCGTATTCGGTGCCGTGGGTGATGCAATGCTTGATGCTGCGGGCGATCAGCGCGCGGTCTTCGGGGTGCACGCCGTGCAGGTATTCGCTGATCGGCAACTGACCGGCCAGCGCCGGATCGACACCGTGCAACTGGGCGAAATGCGCGTCGGCAATGAAGCGGTCTTCGCCAATGTCCCAATCCCAGGTGCCGACCGCATCGGTGGCTGCCAGCGCCAGTTGCAGACGTTCTTCACTTTCTCGCTGGGCCTTGAGGCTGTCTTCGGAACGTTGCTGCAGTTCCAGGGCGATGCGCCGGCGCTCGTTGGTTTCGATGGCGGTGACCAGAATCCCGGCCACCTGCGCGCTTTCGTCGCGGATCGGGCTGTAGGTCAGATCCAGCCAGAAGTCGGAATCCTGGCCGTCCCGTTGAAGGGTAAAGCGCCGTTCGCTGTAGGTTCGTACCTGGCCTTGTAGGACGGCGCTGTAAATCGGGTCGGTAAAGTCTCGAAGTTCCGGCCATATCTGGTGCGCCGGCTGTCCGAAAGCGTGCGGATGCTTGTTGCCGGCCAGCAATGCAAAGCCGTTGTTGTAGATCTGGGTAAGTTGCGGGCCCCACAACAGCAGCATCGGCATCGGCGAGTGAATCACGATGTCCACCGCGGTGCGCAGGCTCTGTGGCCAGGTGCCGGAGGCGCCCAGCGGGCTGCGACTCCAGTCGGTGCGGGCAATCAATGCCTGGGCGTCGTTGGTGTTCGGTACAGCGTTCATCACATCAATCCTGAGCATCGGTCGGTGAGGCGGCGTCTACTATCCTAGTGCGGTAGACGCTGTAAGACCCGTCGCGTCACGACGCACGGTCTTGTATTCATTGAAAGCTTCGCAGGTGCTTTTGGCCATGGAAATCGACGCACTACTCAAACAACTGGCGAGCCGCCACGGTTCGGATCTGTTCCTGTCCACGGGCGCACCGCCCAGTGCGCGGTTCGACGGGGTGTTGACGCCGTTGAGCGAGCAGCCCTTCAAACCCGGTGAGGTGGCAACTGTCGCCGCCTCCCTGATGGACGCCGAGCAGCGTCGGGAGTTCGACCGGGATCTGGAAATGAACCTGGCGATTTCCCGCACCGGCATCGGCCGCTTCCGGGTCAATATTTTCAAACAGCGCAACGATGTGTCGATCGTGATCCGCAACGTCAAGCTCGATATTCCGCGATTCGAAGACCTGAAACTGCCGCCGGTATTACTCGAATCGGTGATGCTCAAGCAAGGCCTGATCCTGTTCGTCGGCGCCACCGATTCGGGTAAATCCACGTCGCTGGCGGCGCTGATCGACCATCGCAATCGCCACAGCAGCGGGCACATCATCACCATTGAAGATCCGGTGGAATACATCCATCGCCACAAGAAATCGATCATCAACCAGCGGGAGGTCGGCGTCGATACCCGAAGTTTTCACGCGGCATTGAAAAACACCTTGCGCCAAGCGCCGGACGTGGTGCTGATCGGCGAAATCCGTGACCGCGAGACCATGGAACATGCGCTGGCCTTCGCCGAAACCGGGCATCTGGTGTTGTCGACATTGCATGCCAACAACGCCAATCAGGCGCTGGACCGGATCATCAATTTCTTCCCCGAAGAGCGCCGGCCGCAATTGCTGCATGCCTTGGGCAATCACCTCAAGGCGTTCGTCTCCCAGCGTCTGGTCCGAACCCGGGACGGTCAGCGACGGGCCGCCGCCGAGGTCATGCTCGGTACGCCGACGATTGCCGACCTGATCCGGCGCAATGACTTTGGCGAGTTGAAAACCATCATGGAAAAATCGGCGGAACTGGGCATGCAGACCTTTGACGCTGCACTGTTCGCGCTGGTGGCAGAAGGGGTGATCGATGAAGACGAGGCCCTGAAAAACGCGGATTCGGTGAACAACCTGCGCCTGCGTCTGAAGCTGCATGCCGATACCATGCCGTCCCCACCGCCCTCGACCGGCGAGTGGGGACTGATGGACTGACAGGCTTCAGTCGCGAAGTTCGACCCGATTACGAAACTGCTCGAGCGCGTCAGGATTCGCCAGCGCATCGGTGTTTTTCACCGGCTCACCGTGCACCACATTGCGCACGGCCAGCTCCACCACCTTGCCGCTGATGGTGCGCGGAATATCGCTGACCTCGACGATCTTCGCCGGTACATGGCGCGGTGTGGTGTTGGCGCGGATCACCTGGCGTATCTGCTTTTGCAGTGCGTCATCCAGTGCTACGCCTTCCTTGAGGCGCACGAACAGCACCACGCGCACGTCGTCCTGCCACTGCTGGCCGATGGCGACGCTGTCCAGCACTTGCGGGACTTTCTCCACCTGCCGGTAGATTTCCGCTGTGCCGATGCGCACGCCGCCGGGGTTGAGCACGGCGTCGGAGCGGCCGTGAATCAGCATCCCGCCGTGGGGCAGTTGTTCGGCGTAGTCACCCTGGGCCCAGACGCCGGGGAACTGGCTGAAATAGGATTTGCGCAACTTCTCGCCGTCAGGATCGTTCCAGAGTCCGATGGGCATCGCCGGGAATGGTCGAGTGCATACCAACTCACCTTTTTCGCCGATCACCGGTTGCCCGGCGTCGTTCCATACTTCCACCGCCATGGCCAGGCTCTTGCCCATGATCTCGCCCCGGCGGACTGCCGACATCGGGTTACCGTTGACGAAGCAGGACACGATGTCGGTGCCGCCGGACATCGATGACAGGCAGACGTCAGGTTTGAAGTCGCGATAGACAAAGTCGTAACTCTGTGGCGACAACGCGGAACCAGTGCAAAGCAGGGTTTTCAGGTGGCTCAAGTCGTAGCTTTCACGCGGTTTGATGCCGCTGCTTTCCAGGGTCGCGAGGAATTTCGGGCTGGTGCCGAACACGCTGACCTGCTCGTCGTCGAGCAGCTCGAGCAATCGCTCGTTGTCCGGATAAAACGGTGAACCGTCATACAGCACCACCGCGCTGCCGACCGCCAGCGCCGAGACCAGCCAGTTCCACATCATCCAGCCGCAGGTGGTGTAGTAGAACAAGCGGTCACCAGGGCCGAGGTCGACATGCAGCCCGTGCTCCTTGGCGTGTTGCAGCAACACGCCGCCGGTGCTGTGAACGATGCACTTCGGCACGCCTGTGGTGCCGCTGGAATACAGCACGTACAGCGGATGGTCGAACGGCACCGGGACGAAATGCGGCTCATCGCCGGGCTCATAGAAGTCGTCCCACAGCGTGACGTTGGCGGGTGTCCGGTAATCCGTGGCATGGGCGTGAGGTCGTGCGTAGGGCACTATGATCAGCTGTTGCAAGGTCGGCAGCTGTTCGAGGATTTCATTGATCTTGACGGTCTGGTCGATCTCTTTGCCGGCATAGCGGTAACCGGCGCAGGTAATCAGCACTTTCGGTTCGATCTGGCCGAAGCGGTCGATCACGCCGTGGGTGCCGAAGTCCGGCGATGAGCACGACCAGATCGCGCCGAGGCTGGTGGTCGCGAGCATCGCCACCAGAGTTTGCCAGGTGTTGGGCATGCACGCTGCAACCCGGTCGCCGACCACGACGCCGGCCGCTTGCAGGCTGGCCTGGAACCCGGCGACGTGTTGGGCCAGTTCGGCCCAGGTCAGCAGTTCTCGCTGGCCGTTTTCGCCGATGGCGATCACGGCGATTGCATCATCGCGGCGGCTCAGCAGGTGTTCGGCGAAGTTCAGGGTGGCGCCGGGAAACCATTCGGCACCCGGCATTTTCAGGCCTCCACGCAGAACCGCGTCGGGCTGGGTGTGAAAACTGATGCCGAAGAAATCAACGATCGCCTGCCAGAACGCTTCGCGCTGGTCGATGGACCATTGGTGCAGGGCAGGGTAGTCGTCGAGGTGCACGTGGTGACGCTGAATGATGAAGCGCCGAAAACCGTCCATGCGGGACCGGGCAATGCGTTTGGCATCGGGCTGCCAGAGAATGTCGGACATGGTTTGCCTCTTATTGTTGGTCAGAAAGCTCCCACGACAGCGTGGGAGCGATCAGTTGCAAGCTTACTGCGCCAGCCACCCGCCATCGATGTTCCAGGCTGCGCCACGCACCTGGCTGCCGGCCTCACTGCACAGAAACAGTACCAGCTCCCCCAGATGCGCCGGGGTGACGAACTCCAGCGACGGCTGCTTCTCGGCCAGCAAGTCGTGTTGCGCCTGCTGCGGGTCGACACCTTTGGCCGCGCGGTCATCGATCTGCTTCTGCACCAGCGGCGTCAGCACCCAGCCCGGGCAGATGGCGTTGCAGGTGACGTTACTGGCGGCGGTTTCCAGGCCAACCACTTTGGTCAGGCCGATCACGCCATGCTTGGCCGCCACATACGCAGCCTTGCCGGTGGAACCGACCAAGCCATGCACCGAAGCGATGTTGACGATCCGCCCCCAACCCTTGGCGCGCATGCCCGGCAGGCTTAGGCGAGTGCTGTGAAACACCGACGACAGGTTGATCGCGATGATTGAATCCCAGCGCTCCACCGGAAACTCTTCCACCGCCGCGACGTGCTGGATGCCCGCGTTGTTGACCAGAATGTCCACGCCGCCGAACTCGCGCTCGGCGTAGGCGATCATGTCGGCGATCTGCGCCGGGTCGCTGACGTCCGCCGGGTGATGGCCAACCTTGCCGCCGAACTGTTCGACTTCGGCAATCACCTTGGAGGCGTCGCCAAAACCGTTGAGGATCAGGTTGGCGCCGGCCTTGGCCAGCGTCAGGGCGATGCCCAGCCCGATGCCGCTGGTGGAGCCGGTAACCAGTGCGGTCTTGCCAGAAAGAGTCGTCATCAATACCTCACACAATGCCAGTGGCGTAGAAAGTGCCGATCACCACGAAAACCGCCAGGGTCTTGATCAGCGTAATACAGAAAATGTCCTTGTAGGCCTCACGGTGAGTCAGGCCGGTGACGGCGAGCAGGGTAATCACCGCGCCGTTGTGCGGCAGGGTGTCCATGCCGCCGCTCGCCATCGCCGCCACCCGGTGCAGCACTTCCAGCGGAATGTTCGCGGCGTGGGCGGCGCTGATGAACTGTTCGGACATCGCGGCCAGCGCGATGCTCATGCCGCCCGAAGCGGAACCGGTGATACCGGCCAGCAAGGTCACGGTGATGGCTTCGTTGACCAATGGATTTGGGATGTTCTTGAGCCAGTCGGCCAGCACCAGAAACCCCGGCAACGAGGCGATGACAGCGCCGAAACCGTATTCGGATGCAGTGTTCATCGCCGCCAGCAGCGCACCGCTGACTGCGCTTTTGCTGCCCTCGGCGAGCTTGCTTTTGATCGCTTTAAAACCGAATGCCAGGACCATCAGGATGCCGACCAACAGGGCTGCCTGCACCGCCCAGATCGCCGTGAGTTTGGCGATCTCGGTGGTGACCGGCGCGGCCATGCCCGGCAGCGCGAGGCTGTGGGTCTTGCCGTACCACTGCGGAATCCACTGGGTGAACAGCAGGTTCATGATGCCCACCGCCAGCAGCGGAGAAAGAGCGATCCACGGGTTCGGCAGTTTCAGGTCTTCGGCGGTTTCCGGTTCGTTGCGCAGTTCGGTGCCGTAGCCTTCACCCGCGCGCTGAGCCTTGTTGCGCTGGCGCTGCAGGAACAGCATGCCGGCGCAGAACACGAAAATCGTCCCGATCACACCCAGCCACGGCGCCGCCCATGCGGTGGTGTTGAAGAAGGTGCTGGGGATGATGTTCTGGATCTGCGGCGTGCCGGGCAGGGCGTCCATGGTGAACGAGAACGCGCCGAGGGCGATGGTTGCCGGGATCAAGCGCTTGGGGATGTTGCTCTGGCGGAACATTTCCGCCGCGAACGGGTAGACCGCAAACACCACGACAAACAGCGAAACGCCGCCGTAGGTGAGTAGGGCGCAGACCAGCACGATTACCAGCATCGCCTGGCGGGTGCCGAGCAGACGAATCGCTGCCGCGACAATCGAGCGGGAGAAACCCGACAGCTCGATCAACTTGCCGAACACCGCGCCGAGCAGGAACACGGGAAAGTAGAGTTTGATGAAGCCGACCATTTTCTCCATGAACACCCCGGTGAAAGCAGGGGCGACGGCAGACGGGTCGGTAAGCAACACGGCGCCAAGGGCGGCGATCGGGGCAAAAAGGATAACGCTGTAGCCACGGTAGGCCGCGAGCATCAGCAGCGCGAGGGCTGCCAAGGCGATGATCACACTCATGGTGTGCTCCTTCGATTGTTATTTTTGTGGGTGGAACGGGTGTGGGAAGGGCTTTAGCGAGAACTGTGCCAGGTGATTAAGTCGTTGAAATAAAAGGAATTAATTTTATTTTTGATGGTGGTTTTCGGGATTCTGTCTCTGTTTGGAGACTTCTATGGCTGAGAGGGCGCTTTCGCGAGCAAGCCTGCTCCCACAGTTGAACGCATTCCCCTGTGGGAGCGGGCTTGCCCGCGAAGGTTCTGAAGTTGTCTTGATTTAGAGATTTGTGTCTCTTTATTGAGACTCTGCGATCCCAAGCGCAATCATCTTCTTGTAAAGCGTCGAACGACCCAGTCCCAGCCGCTCAGCCGCCTCAATCACCTTGCCCCCGCATTGCGCGAGGGTGGATTGAATCAACTGCCGGTCAAACCGCTCGCGGGCCTCACTGAATGTTTCGTTTCTCGCTGGCTCTGACATCGGCGGGAATACCCGTTCAACGGGAGTAAACGTGCCAATCGCGGCACGAATGTCCTCCGCCGTCAGCATCAAGTCATCACTGAGCAACGCCGCGCGCTCCAGTACGTTGCGCAACTCGCGGATATTCCCCGGCCAGGCATGCTGACCCAGCAATTCCAGCGCTTCGCGGTTGAGTTCGTGCTGACTGCGCAGCTCTTCAAGAATCGCTTCACTGAGCGCCGGCAGATCATCCAGCCGTTCCCGCAGCGGCGGCACCTGAATCGGCAGCACGTTGAGGCGGTAGTACAAATCCGCACGAAACTCGCCGCGCTTGATCGCCGCTTCCAGATCCGTAGAGGTGGCGGCAATCACCCGCACATCACTCTGAATCACATCGTTGGAGCCAACGGGTTCGAACTCCTTTTCCTGCAACACCCGCAGCAATTTGCTTTGCAACGGCAGCGGCATGTCGCCGATCTCGTCGAGAAACAGCGTCCCGCCCTGAGCGATCTGCAACTTGCCGGTGCGGCCCTTGCGATCGGCGCCGGTGAAGGCGCCGGGCGCGGTGCCGAAAAACTCGGCTTCGAGCAGCGCTTCGGGAATCGCCGCGCTGTTGATGCTGACGAATGCTTTGTGCGCCCGAGGCGAAGCGCCATGGATGGCCTGCGCCAATAACTCTTTGCCGCTCCCGGTCTCGCCCAGCAACAGAACCGGCGACTCGGCGCTGGCGCTGCGACGGGCACGTCGCTTGACCTCGAGGCTGGCAGCACTGGTGCCGATGAAATGGGCGAAGTTGTATTTGGTCTGCCGGGCACGCAGCAGTGAACGGGTCGAGGCCAGTTCTTCCTGCATGCTCAGGTAGCGCTTGAGCATCGGCGACAGCGTGCGCAACTCGTCGAACAGGGCAAAACCGATGGCGCCGATCACCGCGCCGGCGTCGTCATGAATCGGCAGGCGCATCACCACCAGTGGTTCTTTCGGGGTGTCCTGCATGTCCAGCAGAATCGGCCGCCCGGTGCGTACCACTTCGCGCAGCAGGCTGCCGGGGATCACGCTTTCGCAAGGCTTGCCGATCGCGCCGGCCGCAGAGTCGAGCCCAAAGCGCCGGGCGTAGCGCTCGTTCATCCAGACGATATTCGCGTCGCGGTCGACAATCACCGTGCCTTCACTGGATTGCTCGATGATCTCGAACAACGAACGGATCGCCAGCGTGCGGACCCGTTGGTAATCCTTGAGGCTTTCGGTGGTGTTCATGGCGGCGTCCATTGGCGGAAGTCAGGTGGCGCGATTATGCCTATCCCGGATGCGCCGCGGCCAACAGCTCTTTGGTGTAGGGGTGCTGCGGCGAGTCGAACACGTCATGGCTGGCGCCGCTTTCGACCACTTTGCCGTCCTTGATCACGATCATGTCGTGGGCGAGGGCGCGTACCACTGCAAGATCGTGGCTGATGAACAAATACGTCAAACCGTGTTTTTCCTGAAGTTGGCGGAGCAGGGCGACCACCTGTTTCTGCACGGTGCGATCCAGCGCCGAGGTCGGCTCGTCGAGCAGGATCAATGCGGGCTTCAATACCAGCGCCCGGGCGATGGCAATGCGCTGACGCTGGCCGCCGGAGAATTCATGGGGATAGCGATGACGGCTTTCAGGGTCGAGCCCGACTTCCTTGAGCACGCGGATCACCTGGTCGTCGCACTCGTCGGCAGTGGACTGGCAATGCACCTCCAGCCCTTCGCTGATGATCTGCGCCACCGACATGCGCGGGCTGAGGCTGCCGAACGGATCCTGGAACACCACCTGCATCTGTCGGCGCCATGGCCGCATCTGCTTCTGGTCGAGACCGTCGAGTGCCGTGCCCTGAAAGCGGATGCTGCCCTTGGAGTCGAGCAGCCGCAGGATCGCCTGGCCAAGAGTCGACTTGCCTGAGCCGGACTCGCCGACGATACCCAGCGTCTTGCCGCGCTGGATATTCAGGCTGATGCCGTCCACCGCGCGCAGGTATTGCTTGCGCTGGAACAGCCCGCCGCCGACCGTGAAATCAACCCGCAGGTCATCGACTTCCAGCACGTTTTCGCGTTCGTCCCGGGGTAGCGCTTCGCCTTCCGGTTCAGCGTTGAGCAACACGCAGCTGTAAGGATGTTTCGGTTCGGTGAACAGGGTTTCGCACGGCGCCTGCTCGACGATCTCACCGGCCTTCATCACGCACACCCGTTGGGCGATGCTGCGCACCAGATTGAGGTCATGGCTGATCAGCAGCAGCGACATGCCGAGGCGCCGTTGCAGGGACTTGAGCAGCAACAGAATCTTGCGCTGTACGGTCACGTCGAGTGCGGTGGTCGGCTCGTCGGCGATCAGCAATTCGGGTTCGCAGGCCAGAGCCATCGCAATCATAACCCGCTGGCGTTGGCCGCCGGACAATTGATGCGGATAAGCCTTCAGCCGTTCTTTGGGCTTCTGGATGCCCACCAGTTCGAGCAGTTCGAGGATCCGTGCCTGAGCTTCTTTTCCACCGAGGCCGCGGTGCAGCAGCAGGGTTTCGCCGATCTGCTTTTCAATCGTGTGCAACGGATTGAGCGAGGTCATCGGCTCCTGGAAAATCATGGCGATGCGGTTGCCCCGCAGATCGCGCAGGGTCTTCGGATCGGCGCCGACCAGTTCCTGCCCACGATAGCGGATGCTGCCGGTGGTCCGGGCATCGCATTCCGGAAGCAGCTGCAGGATCGAATGGGCGGTCACCGACTTGCCCGAGCCCGACTCGCCGACCAGTGCCAGGCACTCGCCGGGGCGGATGTCCAGGCACAGGTTGCGCACCACGGTCTGGCCATGGAAGGCGACGCTGAGGTCACGGATTTCGATCAGGTTGTCAGTCATATCAAATATCCGTTCATGAGCGCGGGTCAAAGGCATCGCGCAGCGCTTCGCCGATGAATACCAACAGGGAAAGAATCAGCGCCAGGGTGAAAAACGCGGTCAACCCGAGCCACGGCGCTTGCAGGTTCTGCTTGCCCTGACCGATCAGCTCGCCCAGTGACGCGCTGCCGGCGGGCATGCCGAAGCCGAGGAAATCCAGCGCGGTCAGGGTCGAAATCGCCCCGGTCAGAATAAAGGGCAGATAGCTCAGGGTTGCGTTCATCGCGTTGGGCAGGATGTGCCGGACAATCACCTTGCGATCGCTCAAGCCCAAGGCCCGGGCAGCCTTGACGTACTCGAGATTGCGACCGCGCAGGAACTCGGCGCGTACCACGTCCACCAGCGCGAGCCAGGAAAACAGCGCCATGATCCCCAGCAGCCACCAGAAATTCGGCTCGACGAATCCCGAGAGGATGATCAGCAGGTAAAGCACCGGCAATCCTGACCAGACCTCCAGCAAACGCTGGCCGAGCAGATCGACCCAGCCGCCGTAATAGCCTTGCAGGGCGCCGGCCGCGATGCCGATCAGGGCGCTGACGAAGGTCAGCATCAGGGCGAACAGGATCGACACCCGCGCGCCGAAAATCACCCGAGCCAGTACGTCGCGCGCCTGATCGTCGGTGCCCAGCCAGTTGACCGAAGTCGGCGGGCTCGGCGCCGGTTTGTTGAGGTCGTAGTTCGGGGTGTCGTCACTGAACGGAATCGGCGGAAACAGTAGCCAGCCACCGTCCTTGCGGATCAGCTTCTGCACGTAATCGCTACGGTAATCGGCCTGGAACGGCAGTTGCCCGCCGAACTCCTGTTCTGTGTGGCGCTTGAACACCGGGAAGTACCACTGGCCCTGATAGCTGACGATCAGAGGTTTATCGTTGGCGATCAACTCGCCACCGAGGCTGATCACGAACAGACCAATGAACAGCCACAACGACCACCAGCCCCGGCGGTTTTTCTTGAAGCGTTCGAAGCGGCGACGGCCCAGAGGCGAGAGCTTGAACATCAGGCGTTCCTCGCGGCGAAGTCGATGCGCGGGTCGACCAGCGTGTAGCACAGGTCGCCGATCAGTTTTATCAGGAGGCCGAACAGGGTGAAGATGAACAGCGAGCCGAACACCACCGGATAGTCTCGGGACACGGCCGCTTCGTAACTCATGCGCCCCAGGCCGTCGAGAGAGAAGATCACTTCGATCAGCAACGAGCCCGCGAAGAACACGCTGATGAACGCCTGGGGAATGCCCGACACCACCAGCAGCATCGCGTTGCGGAACACGTGTCCATAAAGCACCCGGTTTTCGCTCAGGCCTTTGGCGCGCGCGGTGACCACATATTGGCGGGTGATTTCATTGAGGAACGAGTTCTTGGTGAGGATGGTCAGGGTGGCGAAACCGCCGATCACCAGCGCCGTGACCGGCAGTACGAGGTGCCAGAAGTAGTCGGTGATCTTGCCCAGCGTCGACAGGGATTCGAAGTTGTCGGACACCAGACCGCGCACCGGAAACCAGTTCAGCGACGTGCCGCCGGCGAACACCACGATCAGGAACATCGCGAACAGGAATGCCGGCATGGCGTAGCCGATGATGATCGCCGTACTGCTCCAGATATCGAAATGGCTGCCATGGTGCACGGCTTTGCGGATACCCAGCGGGATCGACACCAGATAAGTGATCAGCGTCGCCCACAGGCCGAGGGAAATGGTCACCGGCATTTTCTGCAGGATCAGGTCGGTGACCGTGGCTCCGCGGAAGAAACTCTTGCCGAAATCCAGTTGCGCGTAGTTCTTGAGCATCAGCCACAGGCGTTCATGGGCCGGTTTGTCGAAGCCGTACTGTTTTTCGATGTCCTTGATCAGTTGCGGATCGAGGCCGCGACTGGCGCGGGACGTGCCACTCATGGTCTCGCTCGCACCGCCGCCGACACTGGCGCCGCCGATGCCTTGCAAGTGGGCGATGGCCTGTTCCACCGGGCCACCGGGCGCGGCCTGGATGATCACGAAGTTGACCAGCAGAATGATCACCAGTGTCGGGATGATCAGCAGCAGACGCCGCAGTATGTAAGCCCACATCAGTGCGGCCCTCCGGGTCTGCCACGGCTGATTTTCTCGGCCGTCATCTGCTGGTTGGTCAGCGGTGTGCTGCTGATTTCCCACCAGCTCTCGATCGCTTCGTCATTGCTCGCCTGCACGGTGGGGATGCCGAAGCGGTTCCACCACACGGTCGACGTGCCCGGCGGGTAATAGTTGGGAATCCAGTAGTAGTTCCATTGCAACACCCGATCCAGTGCATGGGCGTAATGCAGCATGTCGGCCTGGGTTGAGGCGCGGATCAGGCCGTTGATCAAGGTGTCGACCGCCGGGTTCTTCAGCACCATGTAATTGTTGGCGCCGGGGTCGTTGGCCGACGCCGAACCGAAGTAGTTCAGCAGTTCGCCGCCGGGGGAGGTGGTGACCGGGTAGCCGGTGACGATCATGTCGTAGTCACGACTCATCAGGCGGTTAACGTACTGAGAGGAATCGATGCGGCGGATGTCGAGGTTGATGCCGATCTGCTTCAGCGTGCGCTTGTACGGCAGCAGCAGACGGTCCATGCCGTTCTGGCTGACCAGGAAGGAGAAGCTCAACGGCTCGCCCCGGTCGTTGACCAATTGGTCGCCATCGGGTTTCCAGCCGGCCTGTTCCAGCAGTTCCAGCGCTTGCAGTTGTTTGTCGCGGATAAGGCCGCTGCCATCGGTCTTCGGCGCTTCGAAGACCTGGGTGAACACCTCGTCGGGAATCTGGCCGCGCAAGGGTTCGAGAATCTTCAGCTCGGCGGCATCCGGTAACTGCCGTGCAGCCAGGTCACTGTTGGAAAAGTAGCTCTGCTGACGGATGTACATGTTGCGCATCATCTGCCGGTTGCTCCACTCGAAATCCCAGAGCATGGCCAGTGCCTGACGAACGCGGCGATCCTGGAACATCGGTTTTTGCAGATTGAACACGAAACCCTGGGCCGACTGCGGCGCTTCGGTGGCCAGATGCGCCTTTTGCAGACGACCGTCGCTCAGGGCCGGGCTGTCGTAACCGATGGAGTAGCCGGTGGCGGAGAATTCACGGTTGTAGTCGTAGGCGCCACCGCGCAGGACCTGGCGGGCGACGTCGGTGTCGCCGAAGTACTCGATGCTGAAGTGATCGAAGTTATAGAGGCCACGGCTGACCGGCAGGTCCTTGCCCCACCAGTCCGGATTGCGTTCAAACGTGATGCTGCGCCCGGAATCGACCTTGCCGACTCGATACGGGCCGCTGCCCAGTGGCGGTTCATAGCCGCCACCGCCAGCGAAATCACGGGTCTTCCACCAATGTTCGGGAAATACCGGCAGGGTTGCGATGTCCAGCGGCAGGGTGCGGTTTTCGTTGCTCTTGAAGTCGAAGCGCACGGTGAGCGGCGCTTCGACTTCGACGCCTTTGACGTCGGCGAACTGGGTGCGATAACGCAGGCTGCCCTGGGTCATCAGCAAGTCATAGGTGTAACGAACATCTTCGGCGGTGATCGGCTTGCCATCGGCGAAGCGGGCCTTGGGATTGATGAAGAAGCGCAGGGACAGGCCGTCATCCGAGCGTTCCATTTTTTGCGCAACGAGACCGTATACGGTGTAAGGCTCGTCGAGCGAGCGCTGGGCCAGCGGGGAGTACAGCAAACCGTCGATCTGGCTGACACCGATGCCTTTGTCGATATACGGCAGGACATGGTCGAAGTGGCCGATCTCGATGGCCGAGCGGCGCATCGTTCCGCCCTTGGGCGCCCGGACGTTGGTGTAATCGAAGTGACTGAAGCCGGGCGGGTACTTTGCCGGTTCGCCATAGACGGTCATCGCATGCTGCGGTGCGGCGTCCACACCGGTGATCCCCAGCAGCAGGGTCACGGCAGTGAACATCAATGTCGGGAAAGCCAGTCGCATTGTCAGCCTTAAAGCCGGGTAATCGATAAGCGCAATTTGTACGCGAGCGGCGAGTCGTTCGCCAGCGGTGTGGTGTAACCAAAACAAAACGGCCCGCCATCAGGCGGGCCGTTGCACAGCAGGTCGGGCTGAAAATCAGTCCTGACGGCTGGTGACTTCCAGCAGGTGGTAGCCGAACTGGGTCTTCACCGGGCCTTGCACGACGTTGATCGGCGCGCTGAATACCACGGTGTCGAATTCCTTGACCATCTGGCCAGGACCGAACGAACCCAGGTCGCCGCCCTGACGGCTGGACGGGCAGGTGGAGTTGGCCTTGGCCACTTCGGCGAAATCAGCGCCACCTTCGATCTGGGCCTTGAGTTCGTTGCACTTGGCTTCGCTGGAAACCAGGATGTGGCGGGCAGTGGCTTTAGCCATGGGGAAACACTCCAATCAAATCAGTAAAGGGGGGAGCCTACCGGATTCAGTGGCCGATTTCTCGGCAAAGTTCCATTCGCTCGTCTGATACCGGCTGCTATAGGTTAGCCGCTTGCAGGCGCAAGGCGTGTTCCACGTAGAGTTGGATCGGATCGTTCGCCGTGGCGCGCTGGCCGATGCCCCGATGCAGGCCGCGCAGATGGTCGAACGGATAATCGGAGCCGATCACGGTGCCGAGGTGGGAACTGAAACGACCGACGAAGCCGTCGTTCTGCGCGGGTTCTGTAATGAAATACTCCGACAGGGCCAGACAGATGCCCTGCATCGGGTCAAGAGGCTGTGCAGAGGGCTGCGGCACAACGCCACTCCACGAATAATAGCGAACGCCATCGACTCGCTCGGCGCCCTGGCCACCCCAGGTTTCGGGAAGGCCCTGCGGGTATTTGTCATTGAATTGGCCGACCCCTTCTGTCGTCAATGCATTGAGTGCTGCCAGTGCATGGTGAGGCAGTTTTTTGTGCCCGCTGAGCAGAGATAGAAAGTCGGAAAACAACGTCGCTACATTCTGCGCCACGGTCTCCGGCAGCCGTCCGGGGATCAATGCCTTGCGCAGGAAGTCGGCCAGCTCCGAACCGTGGTTGGGGCCGCTGACCGAAGTCACGGAAGCGACCTTGTGTGGCGCAAGCGCTGCAGCGTATCGAGCAGACAACGCGCCTTGGCTGTGACCGATCAGGTTGACTTTTGTCGCGCCAGTACCTCGTAGCACGGAGTCGATCTGCGAGAGCAATTGCTCGCCTCGCACTTCGTTGTCATGAACGGCCGACAAGTGCGGCACAAATACCTGAACGCCTGCGGCCTTGAGTGCCTGTTTGACGTCATGGAACAGTTCGAAAGGGCCAATGCGCTCGAATCCGAACAGACCATGCACCAACAGTACGGGATAGAGAGTTGTGGCATTTCGTTGCATTTTTCGTCCTTGATCGCAGAGATTCATCGATGTTGTCTGCGTGCCACTCTAAAACAGTCGTTGCGCAGGCGATGCCTGAATAGTCTTTCTAGTGCGGTGGAAACTGGATCAGAGTTCGTATGAAATTTCACTTTTGAATGAGATCCGGTTCTGAATATTTGGAGGGTTCCCGCCTTGTCGAGCGTGTTTTTCCAATTTTTGCCTACTTGCTTCAGTGCAGTTAACCCTGTCTCGCCGGGTGTTGGGCTGACATCGGGTGAACGATGAAGCGCGTTAAATAGAGGCTCTCGCGAGCAGGTCATCATTTCCAGAGGAGGGCTGCGAATGAACAGAACGGATCCCGTGCACTCAGGGAGGATACGTCGATGTTGAACATGGACTCGCCCTCCGGGTGAATCACACACCGGAGGGCGGCTCGATTGTCAGGCCTGTTGTCGAATGCGTTGTGCGCCGTCCAGCAACAGACGCTCCGTTGCATCGAATCCAAGGCAGCCGTCGGTCACCGAAACGCCATAACGAAGCGATTCACTGAGCGGCTGACATCCCTCGAACAGATGCGACTCAAGCATCATGCCGATCAATGAGCGGTTACCTTGCAGTCGCTGCTCCAGCACATCGCTGAACACCCCCGGCTGGCGAAGCGGGTCCTTGCCGCTGTTGGCATGGCTGCAGTCGACCATGATCCGGCTCGGAATTTTCAGGCGGTTCAACTCGGTGTTGATGACGGCAACGCTTTCGCGGTCGTAGTTAGGCCCTTTGTGACCACCACGCAGTACCAGGTGGGTGTCTGGATTGCCTGGGGTCTGGATGATTGCCGGGTGACCCTGGCTGTCTACGCCGAAATGGCGATGGGCATGCGCTGCCGAACGCATTGCGTCAACCGCGACAGCCACACCGCCGTCGGTGCCGTTCTTGAAGCCGACGGGCATGCTCAGCCCACTGGCCATTTCCCGGTGGATCTGTGATTCGGTCGTGCGGGCGCCAATGGCGACCCAGCTCAGCAAGTCATCGAAGTACCCGGCCGCCATGGGTTGCAGCAGTTCGGTGGCAATCGGGAGTCCGAGACGGATCATTTCCAGCATCAGTTCGCGCGACAGCGTGAGGCCGGCTGCCATGTCGTCGCTGCCATTCAGATGAGGGTCGTAGGCCAGGCCTTTCCAGCCGACGGTGGTGCGAGGTTTTTCGACGTAGGCACGCATCACGAGCAGCATGTCATCACGGACTTCTTCGGCCAGGCGCGCCAGTTTGCTGGCGTATTCAAGCGCGGACTCTGGGTCGTGGATCGAGCAAGGGCCGACGATCACCAGCAAACGCGGGTCATGGCCATCGAGAATCGCGCGGACCGCCTGGCGGTGGGCGACGACTTGCTGGTTCAGCGCATTGCTCAGGGGCAATTGCTGTTTGAGTTGCAGCGAACTCGGCAGACGCAGGGTCAATGCCTCGTTGGCAGGGTTCAGGGTGGACAGTGGCAGAGCAGAAACGGACGAGTTCATATTCGGTCTTCCTGGGCGGACGGCGGGTACTTCCCGCTCACTCGGCCCTACTGGGGTGTTCGACAATTGGCCGGATTGGCTACGTGTGTTGGCTTGCCACCTGTGGGTGACCGATCGGAGGCGGCAGGCTGTCCCGAGCGGAGGCTGGTAAATCGCCAGGCGGTAAAACTGTCGTAACGGTAATAAGTGGCGTAGTTCATTGGTTGAATCCTCAAAGTGTCTGATGTGTTGCTGAAAAAGTTTGGGCCTGAAAAAAACAAAACCCCCGGTCGGGAGGCCGACCGGGGGTTGAGAAATCTCTGGTAGGCGACCCGTTCAAATGGGCGCCGTGTGGGTATCAGGCGCGCCAGTGGCTAAACCAATACCCAAAATAAAAGCTTGCAGGAGCGCAGGCGCCGTTCACCCGGGCAGCCGCAACCGAGCGCAAGGCGCTGACGGTACGAAGCTGTGAGAGGGTGTTGAGCATGATCTGTCTCCAAAGAATGCGCCGAGCTTACTAGAGGCTGCTGCGCGTCAGCAATCAGAAAATGCTATCGCAGGCACAAGAGGGACTCTATGGGTTGAGCGCCCGCCAAGGTGTGACACACTCTGCTTTCTGAACGTGTGCTCAAGGAAGGGGCATGAATTTGAAGAAGATCGAGGCAGGAATGAGTTTTGAGTTGCGCCAGGCAACGTCCGCCGACCTGTCGTTTGTACGAGAGTTGACTTGCCGAAACATGCTCCCCTACTACATTCACTATGACTTGCTGTGGCAGGACGAAGCGTTCGATGTTGCCTGGGCCGGGCGTGATAACTGGTTGATCCTGCGTGAAGGCGAACTGGTGGGGTATTTCAGCCTGAGTCGTGATGCTCGGGCCGTGTATATCCGCGAATTGCAGATCGTCGAAAGCGCTCAAGGCCAGGGCGCGGGATCCTGGGCGATCGATCAGGTTGCTGCGATGGCTCGACTGGAGCGCCGCCCGGCGTTGCGCCTGACGGTATTCAAAAACAATCCGGCGCAAAACCTGTATCGAAGAAAAGGAATGTTTGTGCAGGGCGAGGACGAGTGTTTCCTGCGAATGCAGCTCGATTTCAGTACACCTGTGCTCTGAAACCCACGGCTGGCAAGCCCTCGATGAAGAGTTGAAGCTTTTTATATGTCGCTTGCCGCTAGGTCTGCCCGGCACTTTTTGCTAAGGTGTCCGGCATCCCAATAAGACCATATCGCGAGGTGTCTGCTTGATTAGGGTGCTAGTGGTCGACGACCATGATCTCGTTCGTACAGGCATTACACGGATGCTGGCCGATATCGATGGCTTGCAGGTGGTAGGCCAGGCCGAGTCCGGGGAAGAATCCCTCATCAAGGCTCGTGAGTTGAAGCCTGACGTGGTGCTGATGGACGTCAAGATGCCTGGCATCGGCGGCCTGGAAGCCACGCGCAAACTGTTGCGAAGTCATCCCGACATCAAAGTGGTCGCGGTCACCGTGTGTGAGGAAGATCCGTTTCCTACACGGTTGTTGCAGGCCGGTGCGGCGGGGTATCTGACCAAGGGCGCCGGGTTGCCCGAAATGGTTCAGGCCATTCGCCTGGTGTTTGCCGGCCAGCGCTACATCAGCCCGCAAATTGCCCAGCAACTGGCAATCAAATCCTTTCAGCCGACCAACGATTCACCGTTCGATGCGTTGTCGGAGCGGGAAATCCAGATTGCGTTGATGATTGTCGGCTGTCAGAAGGTTCAGATCATTTCCGACAAATTATGTTTGTCGCCGAAAACCGTGAACACCTACCGCTACCGCATTTTCGAGAAGCTTTCGATCAGCAGCGATGTCGAACTGACGCTTCTTGCGGTACGTCACGGCATGGTTGATGCCAGCCTCTGACCATGACTGAAGCATTCGATTCGGGCGCCTTTCTTTCGACCGTCAGCGGGCGCCCCGGCGTGTATCGCATGTTCGACAGCGAAGCGCGTCTGCTGTACGTCGGCAAGGCGAAGAACCTCAAGAAGCGTCTGGCCAGCTACTTTCGCAAGACAGGCCTGGCGCCGAAGACCGCTGCACTGGTAGGGCGTATCGCCCAGGTCGAAACCACCATCACATCCAATGAAACAGAGGCGTTGCTGCTTGAGCAGACTCTGATCAAGGAGTGGCGGCCGCCGTACAACATTCTGTTGCGCGACGACAAATCCTATCCCTACGTCTTTTTGTCTGACGGGCAATTCCCGCGCCTGAGCATTCATCGTGGGGCCAAGAAGGCCAAGGGCAAATATTTCGGTCCTTATCCGAGCGCCGGGGCGATTCGCGAGAGCCTTAGCCTGTTGCAGAAGACCTTTTTCGTGCGTCAGTGCGAGGACAGTTACTACAAGAACCGAACCCGGCCGTGCCTGCAATACCAGATCAAGCGTTGCAAGGCGCCCTGTGTCGGGTTGGTTGAACCTGAGGTTTACGCCGAGGATGTACGTCACTCGGTGATGTTCCTCGAAGGACGCAGCCATGCGTTGACCAATGAGCTGTCGACGGCGATGGAAGAGGCTGCGATCAACCTCGAGTTCGAACGCGCCGCCGAACTGCGCGACCAGATCGCGTTGCTGCGTCGGGTACAGGATCAACAGAGCATGGAAGGCGGTACCGGCGACATCGATGTGATCGCCGCGTTCGTCAATCCGGGCGGGGCCTGTGTCCACCTGATCAGCGTGCGGGGAGGGCGGGTGCTTGGCAGCAAGAACTTCTTCCCCCAAGTCGGAATTGAAGAGGAAGTGGCCGAGGTCATGGCCGCTTTCCTCGGGCAATACTTCATCAGTAGTCCTGAACGCGATTTGCCAAGCGAACTGATCGTCAACGTCGTGCACGAAGACTTCCCTGCGCTGATCGAGGCCATTCAGGCGCTGCGCGGACGTGAGCTGACCATCAGCCATCGGGTACGCGGTACACGGGCGCGCTGGCAGCAACTGGCGGTGACCAATGCCGAACAGGCACTGGGTGCAAGGTTGGCCAATCGTCAACATGTTGCCGCACGTTTCGAAGCACTGGCAGAAGTGTTGAACCTGGATGAACCGCCACAACGGCTGGAGTGCTATGACATCAGCCACTCCAGCGGTGAAGCCACGGTGGCCTCCTGCGTGGTGTTCGGCCCGGAAGGGGCGATCAAATCGGATTACCGTCGTTACAACATCGAAGGCGTGACCGCCGGCGACGATTACGCCGCCATGCACCAGGCCCTGACCCGACGCTTCAGCAAACTGAAGGAGGGCGAGGGCAAGTTGCCGGACATCCTGCTGGTGGACGGCGGCAAGGGGCAACTGTCGATGGCGCGTGATGTGCTCAACGAACTGGCTGTTCCGGATCTGATCTTGCTGGGGGTCGCAAAAGGTGCCACACGCAAGGCGGGATTCGAGACTTTGTATCTGAATGATGCTGCAAACGAGTTCACCTTGCGGGGTGATTCGCCAGCGCTGCATCTGATCCAGCAGATTCGTGACGAAGCCCACCGCTTTGCGATCACCGGCCACCGTGCACGGCGCGGCAAGACCCGCCGCACGTCGACGCTGGAAGGCGTTGCGGGCGTCGGGCCGACCCGGCGTCGGGACTTGTTGAAACATTTTGGTGGATTGCAGGAGCTGTCTCGTGCAAGCATCGAAGAGATCGCCAAAGCACCGGGGATCAGCAAAAAGCTAGCAGAGTCGATTTATGCAAACCTGCATAGTGAGTAGAATGCCCATTCACCTCGTAGCCAGTTGTGCCGATGAATATCCCTAATCTGATTACCGTTCTCCGCGTCCTGCTCATCCCGATCTTCATTCTGTTGTTCTATCTGCCTTACCAATGGAGCTATCTGGCCTCAAGTTCGGTATTCGCCTTCGCGGCGGCAACGGACTGGCTGGACGGCTATCTCGCGCGACGCCTGGAGCAAAGCACGCCGTTTGGTGCGTTTCTGGATCCTGTCGCCGACAAACTGATGGTTGCTGTTGCTCTGGTGTTGCTGGTGCAAGAACATGGCAACCTTTGGCTCACTCTTCCGGCTGCTGTCATCATCGGTCGCGAGATCGTTGTCTCGGCGCTGCGTGAGTGGATGGCCGAACTCGGTGCCCGGGCCCATGTGGCCGTGTCGAATCTGGGCAAGTGGAAAACTGCTGCACAAATGCTTGCACTGGTGATCCTCCTCGCCAACCCCAAGGTTTTCAGCTTCTGGGTTTTCATCGGTTACGCGTTGCTGATGGTGTCGGCAGGCCTGACCCTGTGGTCGATGGTTCAATACCTTCGCGCTGCCTGGCCGCATCTGAAGACCGATGTTGAAAAGAAATAAAACTTTTTTGAATCAAAGGGTTGACGGCGCTTCTGATTTCTATAGAATGCGCCACACCAAGCGGGAATAGCTCAGTTGGTAGAGCACGACCTTGCCAAGGTCGGGGTCGCGAGTTCGAGTCTCGTTTCCCGCTCCAAGTTTGTACAACGTTTGTTGTTGCGCTACTGACAGCAAATGTTTTGAGGCCGAGTAGCAAAATGGTTATGCAGCGGATTGCAAATCCGCCTACGCCGGTTCGATTCCGACCTCGGCCTCCACTATAAACAAGCTCCGTAGATCCATGATTTACGGAGCTTTTTTATTTGCGTTGCACTGAAAGATTTAGTCTTTTAAACGGCAACTGCAAACTTGCTTCACCGGGAAGTGATGTATATATTTCCCCCTCTGCCGCCGACGTGCAGTTCCTGTCAGGACTGCGAATGGTCAGCAGATCCAAGCAGCACCGCGCTACCGCCCGAATGGCGAAACTGGTAGACGCATGGGACTTAAAATCCCCCGCTCGTAAGGGCGTGCCGGTTCGATTCCGGCTTCGGGCACCATGAATATCAAAGGCCTGCATGAGATACCTCATGCAGGCCTTTTTGTTTTTTTCGCAATGGAAAATTCCTTTCCGCCAATTACTTCGCGGGCATCACTTGTTTTCCTTTCGATTTCAGACGTGTTGTCAGGTCTTGGCGAGCGAAGTGAGCTAGTGTTTCTTCTTCGCTCAACCCAAAACAGGGCAATGATGATGAAACGATTGCTACTGGGCGTTTTGCTGATGTCTTCTGCCGCCGCTCAAGCCGGCATCCCGCTGTTGAACGCAACATGCCCTGGAAACATCGAGGTCCACGCGGACAAGGGCGGCCCGATCTATATCAACGGTAAAGAAGGGAAACTGAAGAAATTCAACGATAACGCCTTCGAAGCCAAAGGCAGCGGGGTGACCATCTCGCTGACGATCATGCCTGATGGTTCGCCTGATGTTTCGTACACGGGCAAGAACAAAGCCAATGGGGTTTGCCAAGTGAAGGAAAACAAATAAGCCGGGTTATTCCATGTCGGGGCTCAAGGGCATTCAGCGAACAGCAAAAAGGGCCGATTCAATCGGCCCTTTTTTTGTTCAGACAAAGGCTTGCCCGGTAAACCCCCTAGGCAAACGCTGAAGTCCGGCCATTGCGGTCAGCCGCTCGATCCACTCGGAACGCCAGTCGGACGCCGTGTGCGCATCCTTTGAATGGCGAGCCGCGCGTCGCGCCGCATTGCGCTGATCTTTGCGCGCATCCTTGTATGCGTCGGTATTGCGGCAGCTGCGGCACTTCACTCGATTGTGTTCGCTGCTGGATGAGAGGTTGTTGCCCTTGTGCCCGCAGGCCAGGTGCCCGTCGACTTTGAAATGAATGACCATAAGACGTCTCCTTGGTGACGTGTAAAGGTATTGACCTCTCACGACCAAGGGCGTTCTTTTTTTCGTTCACCGTGAATCGATGACCTACCTGAAGCGTGGCAGCGGCCGATCGATCGGTTTGAGCGATGACAGGGTGCTGCGAATCAGCGGGGTATCCTTTTCGATATCGTTGAGCCGGTCGCGGATGCGCAGGGCGGTGGGGTGCCCACCTTGATGGTCGACCCAGTCGGCGATCTCTTTGCAGGCCGCGGCCAGACGTGCTTCGCGGGCATCGAGCAAGGTGAGGAGAGTGGTGATGGACTCTCTTTCGGACATGGAACACCTCCGTTCATTAATCCGCTCGGTGGCAGCAAAAAGCCCGCGAAGGGCGAGCTTTCTGCCGTTGGGGCGCTGCTCCTTCAGCTGGTTTGAGTATAGACCCGTAAATGACAGCTATCAGCCCGACGACTCGGGGGCGGACACTCGCGAGCTGGCGGCGTTGAGCCGATGACATTCCTTGCGGGCGTCCTCTTCCCGATCATAGCCATCGCCGATGAAACCGCCGGTTCGCGTGTCGCAGATGCGATACCAGCCCAAGGCTTCGGCGGGCTCATGGAGTGTTTCTCCGGCACGCCGGCCGTGGATGACGATCTTGTTGCAGCGCTTCACGACGAATATGTCTTCCATGGCGTCACCGCGGCTGATTCGTACCAGATCAACTATAGAAGCCCTGACCAATCGTGCAAAAAATAGACAAGTCAGTTCGTCGGGTGCAGTTGCCAGCCTGATCGGTGCCAGCGCAGGTGATGAGTCGGATTCAGCGCCTCAAGGAAGTCTTGATCGTGGGAAACGGCGACAATGGCGCCCGGAAATGTCTGCAACGCTCGTTCGAACGCTTCCACTGAAGGCAGATCCAGATGATTGGTCGGTTCATCCAGCAGCAACAGCTGCGCAGGATCCGCTCGCCACAATGCCAGCGCCAACGCCGCTTTCAGACGCTCACCACCGCTCAATGCTGCACAGAGGCCCGTGGCGCGGCTCGCATCCAGCTGCAGGTGGGCGAGATAGCTGCGCAGGGGGCTCTCGGCCAGCGCAGTCCCTTGTTTCATCAGTTGTTCGGTTATGGAGCGCTGATCGTCCAGTTGCGCCAGTTGCTGATCCAGGAACGCGAAGGACACGTGAGTCGTGGCAGTACCATCAACGGGCGTCAGTTCCCCGGCGAGCACTTTCAACAGAGTTGATTTGCCACAGCCGTTTGGCCCGCTGACAGCGATGCGCATCGGGCCGTTGATCGAAAGATTCAGTGCCTCGTTCGGCAGCCAGGGCAGCCGCGCGTCAATCAGCGTGCAGATCTGACGGTTGTTCGGCACCCCGCTCCCGGGCAGGTTGATCAGCACGCTGTCCTCGGGCTGCACCTTGGCGTAAGCCTCGCGCACCTGGGCATCCAGTTCGGATTTTCGGGCCTGATGGCCCTGACGGACATGCCCCATGATTTCCCGGGCGGCGCCCTTGATCGCCACGTATTCGAAACTGGCAATGTTGGCGGTTTCGGCGTTGCGCCGCGAGTTGGCGGCGTGGCGCTGTATCGTGTCGTGTTCGCGTCGCAGCCGAATCCGCTCGCGCTGGCGTTCGCTTCTGGCGTGGTCGAGACGGGCCTGAGCCGCCGCTTGATGGATTCGCTGATGCTCGCGAAATGCCGAGTAATTGCCCCTGAATTCGATAGCCCCCGAGGCACTTAACTCGACGATCCGCTGCATCCGGTCGAGCAATTGCCGATCATGGCTGACGACGATCAAACCGGTGTGCCAGCGTTCCAGCGAGTTCATCAGCCATTGCCGTCCCGATGCATCCAGGTGGTTGGTCGGCTCATCGAGGATCAGCAGCGGAGCCTGACTCAAAAACGCGTAAATCAGGGCGATGCGCGCTTGCTGGCCGCCACTGAGGTTCCCGGTGCGATCGGTGAATGCAACTTCGGTCAGGCCGGCGTCATCAAGCAGGCGGCGCAGACGGTCCGCCAGATCCCATTGATCGCCAATGAGGTCGAAATCCTCGACCGATCCGCAGCCCTGATTCATTCGCTCCAGCGCCTGAAGAATCACGGCGCTGCCGGTGGACTCGGCGACCGTCTCGCCGGGTGCAGCGACAAAGGTTTGCGCCACATAGGCTGTCGCCACGGCCCGCGTCACGCTGCCGCTGGTGGGTTGCCAATGCCCGGCGATCAGGCGCGCCAGAACGCTTTTGCCAACGCCGTTGCGCCCGACAATGGCGGTCGGGGTGTGGTCGAATTTCAGATTGAGTGCAGTGAAAATCGTCTCGCCATTGGCGAACTGAAAACCCAGTTGATTCAGGGAGGCGAGAGCAGGCGTACGCGAGACGTGAGTCATCGGCACCTCCAGAAAATGTCGTGAACACTGACACGCGCCATGAGCGGCGTGTCGCGATTACATTTTTGAAGGCTTAGTTGTTCACTTCTGCGGTCGTCCCGGGGAGGTAGGAGGGCGTAGCCTAGACGAGACGGTCGAATGCTTCAAGGCGCGTCTGCCTGCTCGACCATCCGCTCAAGAAACAGCGCCAACGCGACTTCTTCCTTGCGCAGGCCTTTGCGGATGCGCGGTTTCGGCAGCTCGGCCAAGGCGCCGAGCATGAAATGCTCGACCACCGCTGGGTGGATGTAGCACTTGCGACAGACCGCCGGCGTGTTGCCCAGTTGCCGCGCGACGCCCTTCACCATCTCGACCACATGCCGCTTGGCCTCGGTCTCGGACTCCCATTGCAGCTCGCGCAGAACCGCCAAAGCCAGGGCGCTACCGGCCCAGGTCCGGTAATCCTTGGCGGTAAAATCCGCTCCGGTCAGGGTTTGCAGGTAGGTGTTGACGTCAGAGGAGCTGACGGTGTGCCGCTCGCCGTTTTCATCCAGATACTGAAACAGATTCTGACCCGGAATTTCCAGACAGCGCTTGATGATCCGCGCCAGACGCCGGTCCTTCACCGTGATCTGATGTTCGATGCCGCTCTTGCCGCGAAACTGAAACAGGATCGCACTGCCGTTGACCTCGACATGCCGGCTGCGCAGGGTTGTCAGGCCGTAGGAGCGATTGTCCCGCGCGTATTGCGTGTTGCCGACGCGGATCAGCGTGGCGTCGAGCAGCGTGATGACTGTGGCCATGACTTTGTCGCGGCTGAAGCCTGGCGATGCCAGCAGCGTCTCCAGCTGTTTGCGCAGCTTGGGCAGCGCCAGACCGAATTCGCGCAGACGTGAATATTTGTCCGCGTCGCGCACTTCGCGCCAGCGTGGGTGATAGCGATATTGCTTGCGTCCACGGGCATCGCGGCCGGTGGCTTGCAGATGGCCGCGCGGGTCGGCGCAGATCCACACGTCGATGTAGGCCGGTGGAACGGCCAGCGCGTTAATGCGTTTGATCTCGTCAGGATCGGTGATGCGCTGGCCTGCGGGGTCGAAGTAGGCGAATTTTCCGCGCAGTTTTTTGCGGGTGATACCGGGCTGCGTGTCATCGACGTAATGCAGATCCGAAGGCAACACTTCGGTGAGCGCGGTATCGGGCATGGCGGACTTCCTTCGCGGCAAATCAGGCTGTTAAAGCCATTGACCGCGCGTCATGACGGTCGTGCCCGCGGATTTATGCCAGGACTGCGACGGCTTTGATCTGGGCCCACAATGACTGGCCCGGATGCAGGCCAAGCTGATCCCGTGAATAGCGAGTGATGCGCGCCAGCAGCGGCGTTCCGCCGGTATCGAGGCGGATGAGCACGTGCGCGGCGTTGTCGGCCGGCTGTTCGCTGACGACCGTGACCGGCAGGCGATTGAGGATGCTGCTGAACTCGCTGTTTTGCAGGGTCAGGCTGATGTCGCGCGCGTGAACCTTGCAGCGCAGTCTCTGGCCCGTCGTCATCGGCGCGTGGGTCACGCGAATGTTCAGTGGCGAGTCCGGCAGTTGCAGGGTTAGCAATTGATAGTCGGCATCGTAGCCGCTGACCTGGCCTTCGATGATCACGCCGGCGTCGTTGTCCATGGCCAGGGGCAGGTCGAGTCGTGCCAGGGTTTCGCCAATCGGGCCGCTGGCCAGCGCTTTGCCGTCGCTGAGCAGCACCAGGTGGTCGGCGAGCCTGGCCACTTCGTCCTGCGCGTGGCTGACATACAGCACCGGAATTTCCAGTTCGTCGTGCAGGCGTTGCAGGTAGGGCAGGATTTCGCTTTTGCGCTGACTGTCGAGGGCCGCCAGAGGCTCATCCATCAGCAGCAATTTGGGGCTGGTCAACAGCGCGCGAGCGATGCCGACACGCTGACGCTCACCGCCGGACAAGTGTTGCGGGTGGCGATCCAGCAAGTGACCGATCCCCAGCAGTTCGGTGGCTTGGGTCATGTCGACCCGGCGCTGCGTCTTGGCAATGCGCTTGAGGCCGAATTGCAGATTGGCCAGCACCGACAGGTGCGGAAACAGGCTGGCTTCCTGAAACACATAGCCGAGCGCGCGCTTGTGCGGCGGCACGAAAATGCCTTTTTCGCTGTCCTGCCAGACCTCGTCATTGATGCGGATAAACGCCTGCGGCGCGCGTTCGAGCCCGGCGATACAGCGCAGGCACGTGGTCTTGCCCGAGCCGGACTGACCGAACAGCGCCGTCACGCCGCGACCGGGCATCTGCAGGTCAACATCGAGGCTGAAGCCCGACCAGGCCAGTTTCAGACGTGCATCAATCATCGATCAGCTCCAGCCCGCGCGGGTCTTGCGGCTGGAATACAGCGCCAGCAACACCAGAAACGAAAACACCAGCATCGCCCCGGCCAGCCAGTGCGCCTGCGCGTATTCCATGGCTTCGACGTGGTCGTAGATTTGTACGGAAACCACCCGGGTCTTGTCGGGAATATTCCCGCCGATCATCAGCACAACGCCGAATTCGCCGACGGTGTGGGCGAAGCCGAGAATTGCTGCAGTGATGAAGCCGGGAAGTGCCAAGGGCAGAATCACGCTGAAAAAAGTGTCCCAAGGATTGGCGCGCAAGGTCGCGGCCACTTCCAGTGGGCGAGTGCCGATCGCGGAGAAGGCGTTTTGCAACGGCTGCACCACGAACGGCATGGAATAGAGCACCGAGCCGATCACCAGTCCCGTGAAGCTGAAGGTCAAGGTGCCAAGCCCCAGCCATTGGGTGAAATGGCCAATGAAACCATTGGGGCCGAGGGCCAGCAGCAGATAGAAACCGATGACCGTCGGTGGCAGCACCAGCGGCAACGCGACGATCGCGCCGATGGGGCCGCGCAGCCAGGAACGGCTGCGCGACAACCACAGGGCAATCGGAGTGCCGACGACCAGCAGGATCGCGGTGGTCAGGGATGCCAGTTTCAGGGTCAGCCAGATCGCCGCGAAATCGGCACTCGTCAGCGACATTTACAGCTGGTAACCGTAGGACTTGATGACCGCAGCGGCTTTCGGGCCTTTGAGGTAATCAACCAGCGCCTTGGCGGCGGCATTGTCTTTGCCTTTGTTCAGGATCACCGCGTCTTGCTTGATCGGGTCGTGCATGCTCGCCGGAACGATCCACGCCGAGCCGCTGCTGACCTTGCCGTCCTTGTAGATCTGCGACAGTGCGACGAAACCCAGCTCGGCGTTGCCGGTGGACACGAACTGGTAAGCCTGGGTGATGTTCTGGCCTTCGACGATCTTGGCTTTGGTGGCCTCAGTCAGTTTCAGTTTTTCCAGCACCTGAGTGGCGGCCAGACCATAGGGGGCGGCTTTCGGGTTGGCGATGGACAGGTGCTGGTACTCGTTTTTCTTCAGAACGTCGCCTTTGGCATCGACGTAACCTTCCTTGGCCGACCACAGCGCCAGGGTGCCGATGGCGTAGGTGAAGCGCGAACCCTTGACGGTGTCGCCTTCTTTCTCGAGTTTTTCCGGGGTGGTGTCATCGGCCGAGAGGAACACTTCGAACGGTGCGCCGTTTTTGATCTGGGTGTAGAACTGGCCGGTGGCGCCATAGGCGGCAACCAGTTTGTGCCCGGTGTCTTTTTCGAAATCAGCCGCAATCGCCTGGATCGGCGCGGTGAAGTTGGCCGCGACCGCGACTTGCACTTCGTCGGCCTGTGCGGCGCCGATGGCGAATACCGCGAGCAGGGCTGGGGCAAAACGTGAGGCACGATTGATCATGTAACGGCTCCGTGGGTGGCAAGTGCAGTGGGCAGTTGTTGTTGGAAGGTTAGACTGCGCCGATGCGAGGGGGTGAAACGCTATATAGCGAAATATATAGCGAAATGCCGCCAAACGGGAAGCACTGCTTTTAAACCGGGTGAGGGTGCCACGCTCCTCACCCATTCGGGTTCATCATCGTGTCAGTTTTGCCAGTGCGCCTTCAGCCAGTTGCCGTGTCAGCTCGGCGGTACCGAGGTCTTTGCCGAGCGTGAAGGCTTGACCGGCCCACAAGTTGCTGAATTCGGCTTCACCCTTTGCGCGCAACGGCATCAAGGCACCACCGGCCAGCGGAAAGGCAGGGGCCTTGTCTGACATCGGGCCCAGCTCGCGCATCACCCGATTGAGAATCCCCCGCGCCGGGCGCCCGGTAAACAGATTGGTGACTGCCGTCTCGCTTTCCTTGGCGGTGCGCAAGGCCTTGTGGTGCGACGCACTGACTTTCGCCTCCGGGGTAAACAGATACGCCGTGCCGACTTGAACCGCCGAAGCGCCGAGCATGAACGCTGCTGCCACGCCGCGTGCATCGGCAATTGCACCTGCAGCAATCACTGGCACGCTCACCGCATCGACCACTTGTGGTACGAGGGCAAACGTACCGACCTGACTGCTCAGGTCCGCGCTGAGGAACATCCCGCGATGACCGCCGGCCTCGTAGCCCATGGCGATGATCGCGTCACAGCCGTTTTGCTCAAGCCAGATCGCCTCGTCGACCGTGGTTGCCGACGAGATGATTTTCGCACCGGTGGCCTTGACCCGATCCAGCAAGGATTTTTCCGGCAGGCCAAAATGGAAGCTCACCACTTCAGGGCAAAACTCTTCCAGTACTTCGCAGGCGGCCGCATCGAAGGGCGCGCGGTTGGACACCGGCGTCGGCGCATCGAAATCGACACCCAGTTCGCGATAGTAGGGCTCCAGCAGATTTTTCCATTCACGGGCCTTTTGCTCATCGGCGGCCGGAGGTTGATGGCAGAAGAAGTTGACGTTGAACGGCTTGCTCGTGCCCTGGCGAATGGTCTTCAGTTCTTCGCGCAGTTGCTCGATGGTCAGCATCGCGGCCGGCATCGAACCGAGGCCACCGGCATTGCACGCTGCGATAACCATGGAAGAGTTGGTGGCACCGGCCATGGGGCCCTGGATGATCGGCAGTTCGATACCGAACAGGTCAAGAATGCGAGTATCAGGCCATTGGCTCATGGAATAGCTTCTCCGACGACAAAACAGGGCAGGGACGGTAGCAGTCGGTTTTTTAACGCAAAGCCACCCCCGTGACCAGCACAGATTTGTAGCTTTAACAGCCGGCGCTGGCTCGGCGTTCGGGCCTGATTGGCTAAAGGTCGAGTGGGGCAAAATGTTGCAGTGTGCTATTCCAATCCCTCGACATCCTGAATTCCACCCGTGAGAGGCAGTCATGTTCAAAGGTATTTTGATCGACAAAGACGACAGCGGTTATCGCGCCAACCTGCACGAGATCAACGACGAGCAACTGCCGGAGGGCGATGTGACGGTTCGCGTCGCGTACAGCACGCTGAACTTCAAGGACGGCCTGGCGATCACCGGCAGCAGCCCGGTAGTACGCAGGTTTCCGATGGTGCCGGGGATCGATCTGGCGGGTACCGTCGAAGTCAGTTCGCACCCGGACTACAAGGTTGGCGATCAGGTGTTGCTTAACGGCTGGGGCGTCGGTGAAAGCCACTGGGGCGGCTTGGCGCAAAAGGCGCGATTGAACGGTGACTGGCTGATTCCGCTGCCCAAAGCATTCACCGCCGCGCAAGCCATGGCCATCGGCACGGCCGGTTATACGGCCATGCTGTGCGTCATGGCGCTGGAGCGCAACGGCGTGACCCCGCAACAGGGCGAAGTGCTGGTGACCGGTGCCAACGGCGGCGTCGGCAGTTTTGCCATCGCGTTGCTGAGCAAGCTGGGCTACCGCGTGGTCGCTTCGACCGGTCGGGTGTCGGAACATGAATACCTGAAACAACTGGGTGCCAGCGAAATCATTGATCGCGCCACCCTGTCCGAACCCGGCAAGCCGCTGGCCAAGGAGCGCTGGGCGGGCGTCATCGATTCGGTCGGCAGCCACACACTTGCCAATGCCTGCGCCAGCACCCGGGCCGAAGGCACGGTGGCTGCGTGCGGTCTGGCTCAGGGCATGGATTTCCCGGCGTCCGTGGCGCCGTTCATTTTGCGTGGCGTGACGCTGGCCGGGATCAACAGCGTGACCCAGCCCAAGGCTCGCCGCATCGAGGCCTGGGATCGTCTGGCGAAGGATCTGGACTTTGCGCTGTTGCCACTGATCAGCCACGAAATCGGTCTCGGCGAAGCCCTCGAGGCGGCCCCAAAGTTGCTCGCCGGTCAGTTGCGCGGGCGGGTTGTGGTCGACGTCAATCGCTGACACATTAGCGCCACCGCGGCCCGCCCGGGCCGCACTTCGAGCTAATGGAGTGGCGTTTTCGATGGACTTCCAACAGCAATACGTCGATTCATTCACGGTTTCCGGCCTGCGCGTACGCACCACCAACGTAGCCGAGCACAGCCCTGAAACTGCGAAAATCGGTCCGATGTGGGGACAGTTTTTTGCCGAAGGGCTGGCCGAGGTGATTCCCGGCAAACTGACCGAGTCGTCAGTGTATGGCGTGTATTCGGCTTACGAGTCGGATGCCTCCGGGGCATTCGATGTCATCGCCGGGGTGGCGGTGACCGAACCGTCAGCAGACTTCGAGACGATCCGGATCGAAAGCGGCAATTACCTGGTGTTCGAAGGGCGCGGAACGTTGCCTGGCGCCGTCATCGAGACTTGGGGCCGGATCTGGGAGCACTTTGAAGCCAATCCGCAGATCGAGCGTCGATTCGCCACCGACTTCGAGGCCTATACCGGCCCCGAATCGGTGGCGATTTACATCGGCCTGCGTTAAGCCGGCGTTTCGCGCAGCAACAACTCACGCTTGCGCTCCACGCCCCAGCGATAGCCGCTGAGGTTGCCGTCGCTGCGCACCACGCGGTGGCACGGAATGGCCACCGCGAGGCTGTTGGCACCGCAAGCCTGGGCGACTGCGCGCACGGCTTTTGGCGAGCCGATACGCAAGGCGATGTCCGCGTAGCTGGCGGTGCTGCCGACCGGTATTTCCCGCAGCGCCTGCCACACTCGTTCCTGAAATGCTGTGCCGCGCACATCCAGCGGCAAATCCAGTCCGATGGCAGGCGCTTCGATGAAGCCGACGACGCGCGCGATCAATTGTTCGAACTCGGCATCGGCGCCGATCAGGTTGGCCCGGCGAAACTGGTCCTGCAGGTCGCACACCAGTTGGTGCGGATCGTCCCCCAGCAGAATCGCGCATATCCCGCGCTTGCTCTGTGCCACCAGAATGGCGCCGAGCGAGCACTGGCCGACGGCGAAGCGGATGTCGTTGTTCTGGCCGGCGGCCCGGAAGTCGCCGGGTTTCATGCCCAGCACCTGATCGGCTGCCTCGTAGAAACGACTGTTGGAATTGAAGCCGGCGTCATACAACGCCTCGGTCACCGAACCGCCGTCTGCCAGACGCTGACGAACCCGGCGCGAGCGATGCGCGGCTGCATAGCCTTTGGGCGTCAGGCCCGTCGCTGCTTTGAAGACGCGATGAAAATGGAAGGCGCTCAGGCCGGCGGTTTCGGCAAGATCGTTTAGCGCCGGCAGGCTGTCCGACGCTTCGATCTGGCGACACGCTGCCGCGACGGTGGCGGCATGCTGAGCTGCGACTTCAGTCTGATCCTTGCTTGCCCGTTTGCTGGGTCGATAGCCCGCGGCCTCGGCGTCCTCGGCGGTGTCGAAAAACTCGACGTTCTGCGGTTTCGGCAAGCGCGCCAGACTGCTGGGGCGGCAATAGATGCCGGTGGTTTTCACGGCATAGACAAACTGGCCGTCTGCCCGAGCGTCGCGTGCAACGACAGCGGCCCAGCGTGGATCGTCTTCAGTGTTCAGTGAGGTGGAAAGCGTTTTCATGATGGAGAGTCCGTTGACCTGTTGAATTTCAGGTTAACCAGTGCCACCGGCCGGAACACTCCGACCCTTGCGGTCAAACCTTGCAGGATTATCCAGCGGTGCGAAACGTCAGGTTGAAACGCTGTTCGCCCAGACGCGGGTGCCGGCCGGGCTTGATCGGCAGGATCCCGTGATAGCGCAGCCGGTCGACACCGCCCCAGATCGCCATGTCGCCGTGCAGCAACGGGACTTTCTGGCTCCTGTCGCCGCGCGCGAAACCGCCGAACAGGAACGTTGCCGGCAAGCCCAATGACAGCGAAACGATCGGGGCTTCGTAGGCATTTTCGTCTTTGTCCTGATGCAACGACATCTTTGCGCCTGGGACATAACGATTGATCAGGCAGGAATCCGGAACGAAGTCGGCAAATCCGGCGCGTTTCGCTGCGGTCTGGGCCAGCTCGCGAAACACCTCGGGCATAGCTGGCCAGGGTTGATGGCTCACGGGATCTTCGGATGAGTAGCGGTAGCCGCTTCGATCGGTGATCCAGCCCAGTGCGCCGCAACTGCTGGTGGCCACCGACATGCTGAAGCCCCCGGGCGTCATCATGTGGCGCAACGGTGCGCGGGCGATGATCGACTCCAGGGCTGGTAACAACTGATCGATTTGCGGCAGGGCAAAGCCGCGCAGCACCCAGGATTGCTCGCCGATCTGTTCGGCGCGCGGGGGCTGCTCGGATTCTGTGTCGGCGAACAGATCGAAGGTGGTTTGCATGATCGTCAGGTCGCGTCGTGGAAGATGATGCCCAGAGTATGCCGTTTTCCGCTGTGCAGTCGGCTGACGCCGTGGCGCATGGTCACCCGATAGTCGCCGCGCACGCCTTTGACCGGGCGGTGGTTGACGGCAAAGATCAGCGCATCGCCTTTTCTCAGGTCCATCACCAGCGGACGGGACTGCATTCTTGGACGTTGTTCGGTCATGACGAACTCACCGCCGGTGAAGTCTACGCCGGGTGCTGACAGAAGAATCGCCACTTGCAGCGGAAACACATGCTCGCCGTACAGGTCCTGATGCAGACAGTTGTAGTCCTGCGGGCCGTATTGCAGCAAGAGCGGGGTAGGTCGCAGTTGACCGGCGGCGTGGCAGCGCTCGAGAAATTCGCGGTGTTGCTCTGGAAAGCGTTCCGGCAGACCCATTCGTTCATGCCAGCGGTTGGCCAAAGGTACAAGTCGTGGATAGAGCGCGCTGCGCAGGCGTTCCACCACGGGCGGAAGCGGATAGCGCAGGTATTTGTATTCCCCGCGCCCGAAACCATGGCGGGCCATGATGACCTGGGATCGGAACGGTTCACTTTGTGGGTAAAGCGCACTCAATCGATCACAGGTGTCCGGGCGCAGCAGCGTGCGGATGACGGCACAACCGTCCTGATCCAGTTGTTGTTCCAGAGCGATCCAGTCGAGCGCATCGAGCGGGGAGGCGGGTGAGGGTGACATGCTGATTCCTTGGCTTGCATTCAGGTCTCAGTCTGGGTTGTTCACCCGGCCACAACACTCCGCCGCTTGCGGTCGAATTGTCACCCGGGTCTTACAGGGCCTTGCTGACGCTGATGTCGCTGATCACATCGTCGCTCTGGCCTTGCAGGGCATCCAGTGCGGCCTTGGCTTCCTCCGGCGTGCCGTTTTCCAGCTGGGCGAACTCGAAGCGGCGTTCACCGTTGAGTTTGTACTTGATCACGTATTTGGTCGTTTGGGCCACGTTGATGCTTACCTGTCTGCGTTGGCGGAACCGCTCAGCTGAGTTTGGAGCTGGAGCGGCGAATGATCTTGATCGAGTGCGTCAGCGTCGGCTTGCGGGTCACGCTGATAGCCCGACGGTTGACGGTGTCGATGGTGATGTTCCAGAAACCGGTGCTCGGCGCGGTGATACGGGCCGGGAACGTGTCGAAAGCACCGCCGTGATAGGTGTGACGGCCGCCGTTTTTGAAGCTGCGGAAGTTGGCGTCGTTCATCAAGCGGATGTTGCAGGTTTGCGAGCATTGAATGACGACGATGTCGTCTTCGTTGAGGTGCTCGCGCTGGTGAATGAATTTCATGGGCGCCTCCAGAAGGGCTTTTTCTACAAAATCAAAACGATAGCATTGTCGATTGGCGCAGTTTATCAGCCCGGACAGGTTATTATCCGGCCGTCGGGCACCGCTTTGACAATTAAAAACAGATATTCACGATTCCATGTGGGTTAAATGCAGCAGGCCTCGGAGAAAAACGGCATTCGTGCTGTCGGAGGGTCTTTATCGGAGGTTTTGTATGAAGTGGGGTGTGGTGATTCTGCCATTGGCATTGGCAATGGGTGGTTGCGCAAGCGTTTCGGAAATCAATGAAACGCTGCCGACCATGAACGTCATTTCCGGCAAGAAACCCCATGAATATGCTGAGTGCCTGGCCGAAAAGCTGTCCAGTAGCCGGGG
Source organism: Pseudomonas fluorescens (assembly GCF_030344995.1). Lineage (GTDB taxonomy): Bacteria > Pseudomonadota > Gammaproteobacteria > Pseudomonadales > Pseudomonadaceae > Aquipseudomonas > Aquipseudomonas fluorescens_BF. The sequence continues at coordinate 3,655,864 of NZ_CP128260.1, read as the reverse complement.
TGCCCTGCAGGTGGAGCGGGGCAAGGACGAAGTTCGGGTCATCGTTCCGGGCAAGCTGGGATCGGGTCCGGCCGCGGTGTTTGACATCGAGGATCGCTCCGGTGGCAGCAGCATCAAGCTGCACGAGCGGATGTCCAATGTGCCGCTGCGTCCATGGGATGTGCGCAACGCCGCCACGGCCTGTATTTCCGGCTGATAGACTGTCAGCCGTCAGCATTGATGCCGTCACAGCGTTGCTGTGGCGGCATTGTCATTTCTGGAGAGGTGAATGAAGAGAGAGCAGGTGCGGGAGCGACACAAGGAAGGGCTCATTGCGGCTACCCATGTGATCCAGAACCCGGCGAATCCGGGGGAGTGGATCGTGTTTTTCAAGAAAAGCGCCGGTCGCAGTTATTTCCTGGTTGACGATAACGACGAAGTTGAGTCCTTCAACCGGCTCGACGACCTGATCGAAGTCGTGCGCGGGCTGGGGATCAAGTTCGCCGAAATTCACATGTAAGGCTATTTGCAGACCACTACCACGCTGCGGTTTTTGTAGTTGCCGACATCGACGCCCAGCGTCTTGTCGTCTTCCTTGGGCGCCGGTGTGCCGTCGGTCCCGACGATGCGATAACCGGTTCCGGCACAGGACGCGTCAGCCTTTTCATAACAGCTGGCCCAGGAGTTGGCTTCGCCGGAGCAGTCGATGCTCAACCCTTGTTCGCCGTTGTTCAGGTAGGTGGTCTGCGAGGTGGCGCAGCCGGCCAGGGCCGCAAGCGCAATCAGGGGCAGGAAGCTGATGAAGGGGCGGTTGATCATGGCAATGTCGTCTTCGAGGAGGAGGGGGCTAGACGCTATGACAGCGCCGGCAGGAAAAGGTTATAGCGATTGGCCACGTCTTTGTGCGCAGTCCAAAAAAAGCCCTGCGCGAAGGCAGGGCCGGGATTCGTATTTGTCTATCAGTCTTGATCCTTGCCGCGACGCTTCGGTGCAGGAGGCGTGTAATCAAGCACCGCGGCCACTTCAATCGCCATCGCTTCAGTGGGCAACGGACCGGACACATCTTCGCCGTTGGCGGCGGTGATATGCCACTGGCCATCTTTCGCCTTGGCGACGGTGTACCCATTGATGATTTTTGCTGCGGACATCTAACTGCCTCGTTGGCTGGTTCAAAGGCGCCATGATAACGGTAAATCGGTGACTGGCGCAGGTCGATGAGGTGTTCCGAGATCTTTGGGCTACGCTGATTGCGCAGCCTCTGTGCGCGGATTGAACTATCCGCCAGAATATTTCTCTATGTTGACATCGGTTAGCCAGTGCGGGGCATTGTAAGGTGCACGCCGCCTGATTAGACTGCGCCGAAACTCGTACACACAGCCCTTTCAAGGACTTATATGATCAAGAAATGCTTGTTCCCAGCAGCCGGTTACGGTACTCGCTTCCTCCCAGCGACTAAGGCCATGCCCAAAGAAATGCTGCCGGTGGTAAACAAGCCACTGATCCAGTACGGCGTCGAAGAAGCTCTGGATGCTGGCCTGAACGAAATCTCCATCGTGACCGGTCGTGGCAAGCGCGCCCTGGAAGACCACTTCGACATCAGCTATGAGCTGGAAAACCAGATCAAAGGCACCGACAAGGAAAAATACCTGGTCGGTATCCGTAAGCTGCTGGACGAGTGCTCGTTCTCCTACACTCGTCAGACCGAAATGAAAGGCCTGGGTCACGCGATCCTGACCGGTCGCCCGTTGATCGGTGACGAGCCGTTCGCCGTGGTACTGGCGGATGACCTGTGCGTCAACCTCGAAGGCGACGGCGTACTGACCCAGATGGTCAAGCTGTACAAGCAGTTCCGCTGCTCGATCATTGCCATTCAGGAAGTCGATCCGCAGGAAACCAGCAAGTACGGCGTGATCGCTGGCGAAATGATCCGCGACGACATCTACCGCGTACACAGCATGGTCGAGAAGCCAAAGCCGGAAGATGCGCCGTCGAACCTGGCGATCATCGGCCGTTACATCCTGACCCCGGACATCTTCGACCTGATCGAACAAACCGAGCCAGGCAAAGGCGGTGAAATCCAGATCACCGACGCCCTGATGAAACAAGCCCAGAACGGCTGCGTGATGGCCTACAAGTTCAAGGGCAAGCGTTTCGACTGCGGTGGTGCTGAAGGCTACATCGAGGCAACCAACTTCTGCTTCGAGAACTTCTACAAGACTGGCAAGGCTTACTGATAAAGCCTGACTGTCTGAAGGTACGTCACACGGTCTGAATCGTGTGACGCTAAAAACAAACGCCCCGACATGTTCGGGGCGTTTGCGTTTCTGGGGAGAAATAGCGCATCTCGATTCGGTTCGCGATGCAATGTGAAACAAATGTTCGATTGTCAGCCGGCATATACGCTGATGAACTGACTCGTCTTCGCCAGGGGGGGTGCGGAGGAACGCGTTTCGTGATCGTCGAAGGACGGTTGTGAAATTTATTCTCCAGCAATAAGGAGTGTTGCTTTTGGCGTTAAAGAATATGGCTACAGCACGAAGATCAAGTGCCAGGCGCTGGCCAGGGCTGGCGGTGCTCATGTTGCCAGTGCTGCTGGTGACCGTTGATAACACCGTATTGGGTTTCGCGTTACCCAAAATCGCCGAAGCCTTGCGTCCAACTGCCAGCCAACAGTTGTGGATGATCGATGCCTATTCGTTGGTTCTCGCAGGACTGCTGGTTTCGATGGGTAGCCTGGGTGATCGGGTGGGGCACCGTAAGTTGCTGCTTATCGGCTCGTTCGGGTTTGTGGTGGTCTCGGTGCTGACCGCATATTCCGAAACATCGATGCAGCTGATTATCGGGCGGGCTTGCATGGGGATTTTCGGTGCGATGTTGATGCCCTCCACGCTGGCATTGATCCGTTCGGTGTTTGAGGATCGAGAAGAGCGCAGAGTGGCAGTAGCGATCTGGGCAACGACGCTGACTGTCGGTTCGGCACTAGGGCCTTTGGTGGGAGGGGTGTTGTTGCAGTTCTTTGATTGGGGCGCGATTTTTCTGTTGGCGGTTCCCGTCCTGATTCCATTGTTAGTACTGGGGCCGCTGTTGCTCCCTGAATCAGATCGTGATGCGTCGGGTCCGCTGGACCCGATCAGCATCCTTCAGTCGATGGTCGCACTGGGTTGTATCGTTTACAGCATCAAGCATGGCGCCAGTGAGGGCATTGACGGGGTTGTGTTTGGCACCTTTCTGGTAGGTGCACTGGCAGGCTGGATATTCGTACGTCGCCAGTTGCGTCTTCCTGTACCCCTGATGGACATGACCCTGTTCAGCAATGGCGCCTTCAGCGGGTCAGTCCTTATCAATTTGATGAGTCTTGCGTTTCTTGTCGGCTTCGTTTTCTTCACAACTCAGTTTTTGCAGATTGTTCTGCAAATGGCGCCCTTGAGTGCGAGCCTTGCATTGGTGCCGGGGCAAATCATGGCGATTATGGTGGGAATGGCAGTCGTCCCAGTCGCGCAGCGTATGCCGGTGCATGTACTGATACCGATTCTGGTGGCTTTCACCGGTGCGGCCTTTTTGCTGGTGGCCAGCATGGGCAGCAGTCTTGCGGTATTGGTAGTGGCGTTCGCGTTGCTCAACATCGGAGTGGGGGCGATCGCTACGGTTTCCAATGATGTGATTTTGTCGGCAGCGCCCCCAGCGAAGGCAGGGGCGGCATCCGCCATCAGTGAAACAGCCTATGAAGTGGGCGTGGTGCTGGGTACGACTCTGCTTGGCGGCCTGGTGACGGCTCACTACCGAGCAGACCTGCAGCTTCCAGCGTTTTTGAGCGATGTTCAGACGATGCTGGCAAGTGAAACGCTGGCTGGCGCTCATCATGTGGCGACGGGGTTGGCGGGGGATCAAGCGCAACAGTTGATGCAGCAGGCGGGAAGTGCATTTGAAGGCGGAATTGCATTGGCATCGTGGCTCGCTTTCGGCCTGGCGCTGATAGCAATCCTGATCGCTAGGCGTACGTTGCGCTTGCCAAAGGTTCAGCCGGCAGAATGTCATTAATCAATGCTAACCGTAGAACCTCCCGGTATTGCCCATCCCCGTGCAGTAGAGACTTGCTCAATAAGCGTCTGCGGGTATGCTGATCGCCTGCCGAGGAGATAGAAATGGCCTACGATTTTGACCTTTATGTGATTGGCGCCGGTTCCGGCGGTGTGCGGGCTGCGCGTTTTGCTGCCGGGTTCGGTGCGAAAGTGGCGGTGGCCGAGAGCCGTTATCTGGGTGGTACTTGCGTCAACGTCGGTTGCGTACCAAAAAAACTGTTGGTGTACGGCGCCCACTTTGCCGAAGACTTCGAACAGTCCTCCGGTTTCGGCTGGAATCTGGGTGAGGCGGATTTCGATTGGGCCACGCTGATTGCCAACAAGGATCGCGAGATCAATCGCCTGAACGGCATTTATCGCAATCTGCTGGTCAACAGCGGCGTGACCCTGCATGAAGCGCACGCAAAAATCGTTGGTCCGCACGAAGTCGAGGTGAACGGCGAGCGCTACACCGCGAAGAATATTCTGATCGCCACCGGTGGCTGGCCGCAGATTCCCGAGATTCCGGGGCATGAGCATGCGATCAGCTCGAACCAGGCGTTCTTCCTCAAAGAGTTGCCCAAACGAGTGCTGGTCGTTGGCGGCGGTTACATCGCCGTCGAATTTGCCGGGATTTTCCATGGGCTGGGCGCCAACACGACGTTGCTGTATCGCGGTGATCTGTTCCTGCGCGGTTTCGACGGCTCGGTGCGTAACCACTTGAAGGAAGAGCTGACCAAGCGCGGTATGGATCTGCAATTCAATGCCGACATTGCCCGAATCGACAAGCAACCGGATGGCAGCCTGAAAGCGACGCTCAAGGATGGTCGCGTGCTGGAAGCGGACTGTGTGTTCTACGCCACCGGCCGACGTCCGATGCTGGACAACCTGGGGCTGGAAAACACCAATGTGCAGCTCGACGACAAAGGCTTTATCAAGGTCGATGAGCAATATCAGACCACCGAGCCTTCAATTCTGGCGCTGGGCGATGTCATCGGGCGTGTGCAGTTGACGCCGGTGGCACTGGCTGAAGGCATGGCGGTGGCGCGACGTCTGTTCAAACCTGAGCAATACCGTCCGGTGGATTACAAGATGATCCCGACGGCAGTGTTCAGTCTGCCGAACATCGGCACCGTCGGCCTGACCGAAGAAGAGGCGCGGGAAGCGGGTCACGACGTCGTGATCTACGAAAGCCGCTTCCGGCCGATGAAGCTGACCCTGACTGACTGCCAGGAGCGCACGCTGATGAAGCTGGTGGTCGATGGCAAGTCTGACAAAGTGTTGGGCTGCCACATGGTCGGCCCGGATGCCGGCGAGATTGTGCAGGGGCTGGCAATCGCACTGAAGGCTGGCGCCACCAAGCGTGACTTCGACGACACCATCGGGGTACACCCGACGGCGGCCGAAGAATTTGTCACCATGCGTACGCCGGTCGGCGCTTAAGTCTTTTTCGGTTCTGCTGCGTCTGGCGCTGCCGCAACGGTGGTGGCCAGGCGCAGGCTGTCTTGCGCCTTGGTCAATTCCTTCTCCAATGACTGATTGAGCTGCGACTGCTCGTCGACGTTCTGCTTGAGCGTCTGACTTTCCAGCAGCGCCACGCGCAGACGTTCCTGGAGGAGGGTGCGCTCGCTGTCGACCCGGCTGGCCTGCTCCAGCAATTGATCCTGACGCTGATTGCTGTGCTTGAGCTGATCCTGTATCAGGCTCAGTTCGCGCATGGTTCCGCGATTCTCGGTCAGCAGGCGTTCGTTGTCGCGATGCAACTGGGTGATCTCGTCCTGACGTACGAGGACGCTTTGCTGTGCTTGGCGCAATTCCATCTGCAACTGCTGAACCTGAGTTTCGTGACGGCTTTGCTCCTGCTCCCGCTGTTCCTTGATGGCGTTGCGGTAGTGCTCAAGTGCATCGCGGGCGTGCAGATGTTTTTCTTCCAGCGAGCGGATCTGCTCGTCCTTGTCCTGCAGGCGCAATTCAAAATCTGCCAGCGCCTGATTCAGCCCGGCGTTGCGGGTCTGTTCGGTCTGCAGCATCGAGCGGGTATCGCTCAGGGCTTCGGATTCCTTGGTCAGCGCGGCAGCCTGAATGTCGTGCTTCTTCTCCAGTTGCACATGATCCTGACGAAGCTGATTCAGCTCATCCTCCAGCGCCTGACGCTGTTGCTCGTACTGCTCGCGCGCCTGATCAATCGGCTCCTGCGCCTGTTCTTTCAGGCGCTGAGCGAGGCGCGTGACGAGTGCCAGCAGCTCATCATCGATGGGTTCTGCCGAAGGATCGGCCGGTTCGCTGCCGTCATCCAGCTCCTTCAGGTAACGATGAATCGTGGTTTTGGAACCCGTATTGCCCAGTTCGATGCGTACTGCGTCGATGCTCGGGTGTTCGCCACGGGCGAGGATCGCTGCGCGCGCGATCTGGACTACTGCTTTGTTAACGCCGCCACGGGCCATATCTGCTCCTACCATTTCATACTGTGGTACATGCCACCAAAGTACGCAGTGTACCATGTTGAAATTAAAGTGAAATAAGCACCGATAAACGGGCGGGATATACTGGTATTACCCCATGTGAAACCCTTAAAATCGGTTTCCGCAAAAACCTCAGTACGCCACGAGAAAATCAGCCCATGAGCGATATCGATCGCTATCTGCAAGCCGCCACCCGTGACAACACCCGCCGCAGTTATCGTGCGGCCGTCGAGCATTTCGAAACGGTATGGGGTGGGTTCCTGCCCGCGACAGCTGACAGCGTCGCGCGGTATCTGGTGGCGCATGCGGGCGTGTTGTCGGTCAACACGCTGAAGTTGCGTCTGTCGGCGCTGGCGCAGTGGCACAACAGTCAGGGCTTCGCCGATCCCACCAAGTCGCCGGTGGTGCGCAAAGTGTTCAAGGGCATTCGCGCCCTGCATCCCGCGCAGGAAAAGCAGGCGGAGCCATTGCAGCTGCGCGATCTTGAGCAGACCGTCGCCTGGCTTGAGCAGGAAATGAAAGACGCCCGGGAGAAACAGGATCGACCACTGCTGCTACGAGCCTGCCGTGATCGGGCATTGATCCTGCTGGGCTTCTGGCGCGGCTTTCGCAGCGATGAACTGTGTCGGGTGCAGATCGAGCATGTGCAGGCGCACGCCGGCAGCGGCATCACTTTGTACCTGCCGCGCAGCAAGGGCGATCGGGACAATCTCGGGCAGACCTATCAGGCCCCGGCGCTGCTGAAGCTGTGCCCGGTGCAGGCTTATATCGAATGGATCACCGAGGCGGCACTGGTGCGAGGCCCGGTGTTTCGTGCCGTCGACCGCTGGGGCAATCTGAGCGAGGAGGGCTTGCACGCCAACAGCGTGATTCCTTTGCTGCGTCAGGCCCTGGAGCGCGCGGGGATTTCAGCTGAGCGCTACACCAGTCACTCCCTGCGTCGCGGCTTCGCAACTTGGGCCCACCAAAGTGGCTGGGATCTCAAATCGTTGATGAGTTACGTGGGCTGGAAGGATATGAAGTCCGCCATGCGCTATGTTGAAGTGAGCCCTTTTCACGGGATGGCCCGGATTACGGATAAGCCGCTGTCGCCGTAGATATCGTTTTCTTCTATTAATACCCTCAGCTAATAGCGAAAACAAATCAGCAGCATCAGGTTTGCCAATGAGCCATCCGTCGAGTGACTGGGTAGGATTCACCCATCGAATTCACAACCCTGACGGAGAGTCATCAATGCCTATCATCAACAGCCAAGTAAAACCGTTCAAAGCTACCGCGTTCAAAAACGGCGACTTCGTACAAGTCTCGGACGCTGACCTGAAAGGCAAATGGTCCGTAGTGTTCTTCTACCCGGCCGACTTCACTTTCGTTTGCCCAACCGAGCTCGAAGACTTGGCTGACAACTACGCCGCCTTTCAGAAGCTGGGCGTAGAAATCTACAGCGTTTCGACCGATACCCACTTTGCCCACGCTGCCTGGCACAACACTTCGCCAGCCATCGGCAAAATCGAATACACCATGATCGGCGACCCGACCCACGTCATCTCCCGCAACTTCGACGTGCTGATCGAAGAAGCTGGCCTGGCTGACCGTGGCACCTTCGTGATCAACCCAGAAGGCCAGATCAAAATCGTTGAACTGAACGATGGCGGCGTTGGCCGTGACGCTTCCGAGCTGCTGCGCAAAATCAAGGCTGCTCAGTACGTTGCGGCTCACCCAGGCGAAGTTTGCCCAGCCAAGTGGAAAGAAGGCGAGGCCACTCTGGCTCCGTCCCTGGACCTGGTCGGCAAGATCTAAGTCTGTGACACACGCAATGCAGGGCGGGACTCCGCACCTACTCAAGTAAGCTGCATCGCCCAATAAAAAAGCCCGGGCGAGATTCGCTCGGGCTTTTTTTCGCCTCAAATAAAGTCAGGAGATCGCCCGTATGTTGGACGCCAATCTTAAAGCCCAGTTGAAATCGTACCTGGAACGGGTCACCCAGCCGATCGAGATCGTTGCTTCACTCGACGACGGTGCGAAATCCCGTGAAATGCTCGACCTGCTGAAAGACGTTGCCAGTCTTTCGCACCAGATTACCTTGATCGACAGCGGCGACGATGCACGCAAGCCGTCGTTCTCGATCAACCGCCCCGGCGCCGACATCAGCCTGCGTTTCGCCGGCATCCCGATGGGGCATGAATTCACTTCACTGGTGCTGGCCCTGCTGCAAGTCGGCGGCCATCCTTCGAAGGCCAGTGTCGAAGTGATCGAACAGATCCGCTCGCTCAAGGGCGAGTTCAACTTCGAGACGTACTTCTCGCTGTCCTGCCAGAACTGCCCGGACGTCGTTCAGGCGCTGAACCTGATGGCCGTACTGAACCCGAACATCCGCCACGTCGCCATCGACGGCGCGCTGTTCCAGGATGAAGTCAACGATCGCAAGATCATGGCTGTGCCAAGCATTTACCTCAACGGCGAAAACTTCGGCCAGGGCCGCATGGGCCTGGAAGAGATCCTCGCCAAACTCGACACCGGCGCCATCGAGCGTCAGGCCGAGAAAATCAGCGCCAAGCAAGCTTTTGATGTGCTGGTGGTCGGCGGTGGCCCGGCCGGTGCTTCGGCGGCGATCTACGCCGCACGCAAAGGCATTCGCACCGGTGTTGCAGCCGAGCGCTTTGGCGGTCAGGTGCTGGACACCATGGCCATCGAGAACTTCATTTCCGTGCAGGAAACCGAAGGCCCGAAACTGGCGACCGCGCTGGAAGAACACGTCAAGCAGTACGACGTCGACATCATGAACTTGCAACGCGCCGACAAGCTGATCCCGGGCAAGAATGGCGAGCTGCATGAAGTCCATTTCGCCAGCGGCGCGATCCTCAAGGCCAAGAGCGTGATTCTCGCGACCGGTGCGCGGTGGCGTGAAATGAACGTGCCGGGTGAGCAGGAATACCGCAACAAGGGCGTGGCGTACTGCCCGCACTGTGACGGTCCGCTGTTCAAAGGCAAGCGTGTGGCAGTGATTGGCGGCGGTAACTCCGGCGTCGAAGCGGCCATCGACCTGGCCGGTATCGTGTCCCACGTTACTTTGCTGGAGTTCGACGTTCAGTTGCGCGCCGACGCCGTATTGCAACGCAAGCTGCACAGCCTGCCGAACGTCACGGTGATCACCAGTGCGCTGACCACCGAAGTCACCGGCGACGGTCAGAAGGTCAACGGCCTGCGCTATAAAGACCGCAACACTGACGAGCTGCGCACGGTCGAGCTGGAAGGGATCTTCGTGCAGATCGGTCTGCTGCCCAACACTGATTGGCTCAAAGGCACCATCGAGCTGTCGCCGCGTGGCGAGATCATCGTCGACAACCGTGGTGAAACCTCGATCCCCGGCATCTTCGCCGCCGGTGACGTGACCACCGTGCCGTACAAACAGATCGTGATCGCGGTGGGCGAGGGCGCCAAGGCTTCCCTCAGCGCTTTCGATCACCTGATCCGCACTTCGGCTCCGGCATAAATCCCGGGCCTGAAAAAGAAAAACCCCATCAGCGATGATGGGGTTTTTCTTTGTGGGGTGCTTTCTACCCAGGTTCAGCTTTACAGCGGTGCCGGCTGGATGATCTCGACCCAGTAGCCATCCGGATCCTTGATGAACGCCAGGCTCTTCATGCGGCCATCGGTCAGGCGCTTCTGGAAATCGCAGCCCAGCTCTTCAAAACGTGCGCAGGCAGCGACAATATCCGGTACCGAAATGCAGATGTGGCCGAAACCGCGTGGGTCGCTGTTGCCGTTATGGTAGGCGAAGTCCGCGTCGTTTTCGGTGCCGTGGTTGTGGGTCAGTTCCAGAATGCCGGGAATCGACTTCATCCACTCAGTGCGGGCAGCGTCGTCGGCCGGGATCTGCGATTTGTCGACCAGGGCGAGGAAGTACAGGCTGAATTCCGCTTCCGGGAAATCACGCTTCTCTACCAGCGAGAAACCCAGTACGCGGGTATAGAAATCCAGCGACTTGGTGATGTCTTTGACGCGCAGCATGGTGTGGTTGAACACGAAGTTGCGGGTTGCGCTGTCCGGGGTGGCGGTGACGCCAGGGAAGGTGTTCAGTTCTTGCAGGCTCATGGGCCCTCCGTAACAAATTGGGGCGAGTGAATGGGCGCAATGATACGCATGCCTGGCAGCATCGCCAAACCGAAAGCGCGGGCTTGCCCTGCGAGCGGGCGGGCCTCAGACTTTACGGCTCAATCCGCGAGTGCCTCTGGTAATGATCCGACCGTTCAAATCGCTGTTCGTTTTCCTGGGTTTTCCCCTGCTTGTTCTGCCGGCCTTTGCCGAGGCGCCGAGCATCACCTGGCCCGCCGGCTGGGAAGTCGAAGCGCTGCCCGAAACCTCCCCGGAAGTCTCCCGTCAGCGCGCGGTGAAGACTGATGCCGATGGCAATCAGGTGATGGTGATGGAGTTGACGATGACCCGCGTGGAAAGTGGTCATCAGGTCAACTTGCAGGGCGTGTTGCTGGAAATGCGCAAGTCGGTGCAGAAAGACTTTTTCCAGAGCGGTTATCAGAGTGTCTGCAACAAGGTTCACGCGAGTACGCTGGGCTCGCTGACAGCGCTTGAGACCACTTGTACGGTGACTGAAAACGGCCGACATGTGTTGTCGCAAACATTGGTTGCAGCGGTCGAGGCGGATAAGGCTTACGTACTTTCGTATGCCGGGCAGGCAGAGGTTTATAAGGCCAGCGGCGATGACATAGTGGCTGCGCGAAACAGCTTGAAATTCTAATCGTCTGTTCGTGATCAGTCTGCTGTTAGATACCGGAACTGATTAAACATAAAGTTAATCGCCGGGCAATGAGGCAACATTCGGAAGCATAGTTTCAGCGCGAGAGCGGTTTGAGACTCAACTTGCCCGCCAGAAAAAACGCTGCATTTGTTAAATATTGTCCAAAAAAAAGCCCTGCATATGCAGGGCTTTCATGTTTGCGAGGGATTAACCGCGCAACCAGGAATCAACGGTGGCTGCACCGTACTGTTCCTTCCAGGCCTTCAGGCCGCGGTGGTTGCCGCCCTTGGTCTCGATCAGCTCGCCGGTGTGCGGGTTCTGATAGACCTTGACCACGCGAGCGCGGCGGGTTTTAGGTGCGGCGGTCAGTTGCAGACCGGATTTCGCCGGGTTCGGATCGAGAATGGCGATGATGTCTTTCAGGCCTTTGCCGTAGGTTTTCATCAGCCCCTGGAGCTTTTCTTCGAATTCGATTTCTTTCTTGAGCCCGGCATCGTTCTTCAGCGATTCCAGCTGCTTGAGCTGTTCCTGAAGGGCCTTTTCAGCTGCACGAAATTCAGCGAGTCTGGACAATATCTTTACTCCAATAGTGTGTTTGGCTGATACCAACCGCAAACAAAGCTATAAGCCAAGAGCCTTGAAGCGACTCGGTGATAATGGCTCACCTGCCTATCTTGCAACAGGTAAGAAAAATTGTAGTAGTTAATGCGGCAAGAGTAAATCCTGACTTTTTCTTCATGTAACAACAACGCTGTTTTGTATCAATTTGGTGCGAGCTGTCGGCGAGTCAGGATTTATCCAGAGAAGTTAATGATGAGTTAATGCTTCGATGAAGTCTGCAGCCGGCATCGGTTTGCCGAACAGGTAGCCCTGTAGAAAGTTGACATGGTGGTCGGCCAGGTAATCGCACTGAGCTTGCGTCTCTACGCCTTCGGCCACGATGCCCAGATCCAGTTTGGTGGAAAGCTCGATGATGCTGTCCAGAATGTGCCGGGAGAGGGCATCTTTATCGATCATGGCTACAAATGTCTGGTCGATCTTGAGGAAGTCGACATTGAAAGTTCTCAAGTAGCCAAGGCTTGAATGACCGGTGCCAAAGTCATCAATCGCGATCTTCACACCCATCGCACGCAGTTGCTCGAACAGTTGATGGGTAATGTCGGACGGCTCGATCAGCTCGCGTTCGGTCAGCTCCAGGACCAGGCTGATGCTGCCCGGCTGGAAAGCTGACAAAAATTCACGGCAATCCTCAACCAGCTCCAGATCGTGGCAGTGGCTGGCAGTGATGTTGATGCCAATGTGAAACGGCGCGGTAAAGGTCGGCGACAGCGGCCCCAGTAGGACAGCGGTCTGCTGCATCAAGGCGCGGGTCATCGGCACGATCAGCCCGGAGTGCTCTGCAAACGGGATGAACAGGTCGGGACGCACCAGCCCCTCCTTGGGATGGTTCCAGCGCATCAGCACTTCCGTGCCCGACCACTGTTTACTGTCGCCGTGCACTACCGGCTGAAAGTACGGAATAAACTCTCCCGCCTCCAGAGCTCTCAGCATTTCATGGCTGGGCGATGTGGAGCGCTTCTGCAAGATGTAGCCGATCGCTGCCGATACTGCACCGAAGAACATCAGCAGGCTGAACAGCGGCGGGTATTCATCTTTCATGTAGCGCCAGGTTTCGCCTTCCGGAAACGCGGCAGTGACCGAAAACGCATAGTGCGACGAGTGCAAGGTACTTTGCGCCACCGGCAACGCGGGCAGCGCGCCTTGATGCACTTTGCCGTCGGCGGAGAGCCAGTTGTTGCCGACTTGCAGCAACAACAATGTGTGCCGGCCTATCAGACGCAGGATGTTGCTCAGGTGATAGCCGTCCAGCGTGGTCAGTGCGCCACCGCGCCCTTCGCTCAGGCGATACACCAGCAGCGCGGTATCGGGCGTGACCGGGTTGCCGTTCATGAGCCACAATTTGCCTTGGGTATAGTCACCCGGATTCACGGCTTCCTTGAAGTCGCCAAACAGCGAACTGCAATAGAGATTGTCGTCCCACACCAGATTGGTCGAGCGCACGAACGGGCGGCGGGTGACTTGCTCGCGCAAGGCCAGTTTGACGGTCTCGCAGGTCTGGCCCGCCAGCGGCAGCAACTCCCGGGCGGCCAGGGCGGTATTGTCGAGCATCAGTTCGAACTGACGCAGGGCTTCATCGGCGGTGTGTTGCGAACTTTGCTGAAGGGCGCGCCCGGCCTGCATATAAAGAATCACGCTGCCGAGTACGATCGGCAGCAGGCCACACAGCAATGTCACGATAATCCGCGTGCTGCGCTTGCGGCGGGGCCTGACGGTCAATGGCATGGGCGCATCCTGTCGCGATGGAGTGGGGCTCTTGATGGCAGGCAAAGCGTGCGCGCAAAGCCCAAGGTCTGAGCCCATGATAGATGGCCAATGACAGCTGCGCCGCTCAACGGTAATCCAGCCGTGTTGCCAGTTGAATGAATGCCAGCGTGGCGGGTGATGCCTGGCGCTGATCCAGCACCGCCAGGCCGACTTGCCGGGTGACTGCGGGGGACAGCGGTCGCTTCACGTAGCGTGGGTCGGGATCGAAAGGCAACGAACCTTCGGCCACCACAGTCATGGCATCGCCTCGCCCGACAGTGTCGAGAGTGCTGAGCAGTTGCGAGCAGCGATAGCGGATATTCGGGCTCAACCGGGCGGTATTGAACAGGCGCGAAACCAGCTCCGACGAACCGGCCTCGGTCAGCACGAACGGGTCGTTGCACAGGTCTTTGAGGCTTACTGATTCACGCGCCGCCAATGGGTGACCGAGCGGGAGCAGGGCGACCATCTGATCTTCGATCAGGGCAAACGTGTCGAAGCGCTCCTCGGGCAGCACCACAAATCCGATATCGATCCGCCGCTCCTCCAGCCACTGGATGACTTGCCGATCCGGTCCTTCATCGATGTGCACTTCGATCCCCGGATGCGCCTCGCGATATTGCTGAAGAATCCTCGGCAACAATTTGATCGAGGACGTCGGGCCGAACGAGCCGATGCGCAGCGTGCCGCGTTTCATGCCGCGCGCATCCGCCGCCTCCTGGCGCAAGGTGTTGGCCAGCCCGAGCATCGCGCGCGCGCGCAACAGCAGTTGTTCGCCGATGTCGCTCAGTTCCACTTGCGATTGGTGCCGGCGCAGCAGTTCGACGCCCAGTTCCTGTTCCAGCGACTTCAAGGCGTGGGACACCGCCGACTGAGAAATTCCCAGACGATGGGCGGCGAGGGTGAAACCGCGCAGTTCGGCCACCAGCGAGAAGATTTCGAGTTGGGTCAGGGTCATGAGTAAAGACTCATTTTACGATGATGAGGAATCAATCGAATGATACGTCATCCGTCAGTCTCATCGTTGGGAGCGTTATGCGTTGTCATGAACCTGGTCGTCCGGCCGCCTCGGACATGCCCGTCTATTTGAACCTGGCGCTGGTCACCATGATCTGGGGCGGAACGTGGGTGGCCGGGCGTTTTCTGGCCGGTAGCCTGAGCCCGGTGTTTGCCGCCAGCCTGCGGTTTCTGCTGGCCAGCGTGGCGTTGGTCGTGTGTTTAAGGCTCGCTCGAATCCGGTTGGCGAGGCCCACGCCCCGGCAATGGCTGCAACTGATGCTGTTGGGGTTCTTCGGGATTTTCTTCTACAACCTGTGCTTCTTTTACGGGTTGCAATACATCAACGCTTCCCGGGCATCGCTGATCGTGGCGCTGAATCCGGCGGTCATTGGTCTGGCGTCATGGCTGCTGTTCAAGGAGCGGCTGAGCCGGTTGAAGGTGATCGGAATTGCGGTCTGCATCAGCGGGGCGGGTGTGGTGATCGTCAGTCGTAACCCCCAACTGCTGAGCGAAACGCCCGACGCATGGATTGGCGACCTGCTGATCCTCGGCTGCGTTTTGAGCTGGGGCGTCTATTCGCTGTTCTCCCGCAGCCTCAACCAGAGCATCGGACCGGTGCAGACCGTGACCTTTTCGATTCTGCTGGGCACCTTGCTGTTGTGGGTGTTGGCCCTGAGCCGTGGTGAAGTCGACGTTGCAGCGCTGGCCGCGCTTGGCCCGCGCCAATGGCTGAGCCTGGCCTATCTGGGCGTACTCGGCTCGGCGCTGGCCTACATCGGTTACTACGATGGCATCCGTAAAATCGGCGCAACGCGCTCCGGCGTGTTCATTGCGCTCAACCCGCTGACCGCCGTGCTGGCCGGTGCAATCCTGCTGGGCGAACAGCTGACGCCGGCCATGTGCCTGGGCGGCGTGCTGATTCTGGCGGGCATCTGGCTGTGCAACAAACCCCTTGCACCGGGCCGAAAAAAGCGGATTTTATAGAGAGGGCAGACAACCCTATTTACGCTGTGTAGAATCGGGTTACGCATACAATAATAATCGTCTTCTGGCAGCAGAAGCCTCGCCCGCAAGAGCCTTGGGTCGACAATGAAGATATTCGGGTTTCAACTGATCTACGGTGACTTCCTCGCCCGCAGTGTGCGTGGCATCTCCTGTGCGCCACCCACCGGTCTCAGCATTACTGACAAATAACTCTGGTTAATTGATAAGAATGATGAGGCGCCAACCATGGCAGATTTATACGAAAACCCAATGGGCCTGATGGGCTTCGAGTTCATCGAGTTCGCATCGCCGACGCCTGGCACCCTGGAGCCGATCTTCGAGATCATGGGCTTCACCAAGGTCGCGACCCACCGTTCCAAGAACGTGCACCTGTATCGTCAGGGCGCGATCAACCTGATCCTCAACAACGAACCCCACAGCGTTGCTTCGTACTTCGCCGCCGAACACGGCCCGTCCGTTTGCGGCATGGCGTTCCGGGTCAAGGATTCGCAGAAGGCCTACAACCGCGCACTGGAACTCGGCGCCCAGCCGATCCACATCGAAACCGGTCCGATGGAACTGAACCTGCCAGCGATCAAAGGCATCGGCGGCGCGCCGCTGTACCTGATCGACCGTTTCGGCGAAGGCAGCTCGATCTATGACATCGACTTCGTGTTCCTCGAAGGCGTTGACCGCAACCCGGTCGGTGCCGGCCTGAAGATCATCGATCACCTGACCCACAACGTGTATCGCGGTCGCATGGCCTACTGGGCGAACTTCTACGAGAAGCTGTTCAACTTCCGCGAGATCCGCTACTTCGACATCAAGGGCGAATACACCGGCCTGACCTCGAAAGCGATGACCGCGCCGGACGGCATGATCCGCATCCCGCTCAACGAGGAATCGTCGAAGGGCGCCGGGCAGATCGAAGAGTTCCTGATGCAGTTCAACGGCGAGGGCATCCAGCACGTGGCGTTCCTCACCGACGACTTGGTCAAAACCTGGGATCAGCTGAAGAAGATCGGCATGCGCTTCATGACCGCGCCGCCGGACACCTACTACGAAATGCTCGAAGGCCGCCTGCCGAACCACGGCGAGCCGGTCGATCAATTGCAATCGCGCGGCATCCTGCTCGACGGTGCCTCGGACAAAGACGACAAGCGTCTGCTGCTGCAGATCTTCTCGGAAACCCTGATGGGCCCGGTGTTCTTCGAATTCATCCAGCGCAAGGGCGACGATGGTTTCGGCGAAGGTAACTTCAAGGCACTGTTCGAATCGATCGAGCGTGATCAGGTGCGTCGTGGCGTACTCGCCACCGAGTAATCCGCATCAGATATAAAAAAGCCCGGCCTGCAATTGTGCAGGCCGGGCCTTTTATTGCGCGTCTTACGGGCGCCGCTGGCGCATCAGATGCTTGAACCCTTCAAACACCAGTACAACGACCGCGAGCCAGATCGGGATGTAGGTCAGCCATTCGCTAGGCTTGATGCTTTCGCCCAGCAGCAGCGCCACACCCAGCAACAACACCGGCTCAACGTAACTCAACAAACCAAACAGGCTGAACGGCAGCAAGCGGCTGGCGATGATGTACACCACCAGCGCCGAGGCACTGATCAGACCGAGCAGCGGAATCAGCCACATCAACCCCGGGTATTGATCGAACACCCCGAAACCCTGTTCACCGCCGCGCACAAACCAGTACGCCACCGGCAACATCAAAGTCATGTCGACCCACAAACCGCCGAGGTTGTCGGTCTTGAGGTATTTGCGCAGCACGAAATACAACGGGTAACCGACGACCACCACCAGCGTCGCCCAGGAAAACCCGCCGACCTGATACAACTCGTTCAACACACCGAGGCTGGCAAAAAACACCGCGACTTTTTGCAGGTACGACAGGCTTTCGCCATAAGCGATGCGCCCGGTCAGCACCATGGCCAGCGGCAAGAGGAAGTAGCCCAGCGATACATCGAGGCTGTAACCATTGAGCGGCGCCCACATGAACAGCCACAACTGCACGCCTAGCAACGCGGACGAAACGATCAGGCCACCGATCAACTTCGGCAGCGCAGGAACCCGGTGCAGCAGCTCCAGCACTCGCCGCCATTCGCCGGACAGCAACATGAATACGGTCATGCAGGGCACAGTCAGCAGCATCCGCCAACCGAAGATTTCCACGCCGCTCAACGGGGTGAGCAACGAGGTGTAGTAATACATGACGGCAAACAGCGTCGATGCTGTTACCGATAGAGCAATGCCTTTAGACAAACTGTCCTCGCGGGGGTGATGGTGAAACGGGGGGGCGCAGGATACGTGGTTTTTGTGCTGAATATTGGTCGAGTGCTCAATATTTCCAACAATCAAAAGCTCCCTCACCCCAGCCCTCTCCCGGAGGGAGAGGGAGCCTACCGAGGTGTCTCAGGAAATCCGTCGACCTGAAACGGCTTGTCGATTATGGATTCAACACAATACGTTCAGAGAAAAGCATAGGCCGAATATCTCCGGATCGGTTCCCTCTCCCCCCGGGAGAGGGCTAGGGTGAGGGCAGCAGTCTCAAGCCGAACGCGGTTTGCGCCCAGACACAAAATGGCTCACATCATTAAACCCCGGCGTAGAAGCATGCCCCGGCGTCACCAGCGAATCGATAAACGCCTCATCCTCCGCCGTAATCTTCACAGCCTGCGCCTTGGTGTACGCGTCCCATTGTTCTTCGGTGCGCGGCCCGACAATCGCCGACGTCACCGCGCCGTTGTTCAACACCCAGGCAATCGCAAACTCGACAATCCCGACCCCACGCTCCTGGGTGTATTGCTGAATCTGCTGGGCAATGCGCAACGACTCCACCCGCCATTCCGTCTCCAGAATCCGCTTGTCCTGGCGTCCGGCGCGGCTGTTGGCGTCCGGGGTCACGTCCGGCGCGTACTTGCCGCTGAGCACGCCACGGGCCAGCGGGCTGTAAGGCACCACGCCGAGGCCGTAAGTCTGGGCGGCGGTGATCTGTTCGGTCTCGGCCTGACGGTTGACGATGTTGTACAGCGGCTGGCTGATGACCGGCCGATCGACCCCCAGTTTGTCCGCCACGCGAATCACCTCGGCAATCCGCCAGCCGCGATAGTTCGACAGGCCCCAATAGCGGATCTTGCCTTGGCGAATCAGATCGCCAATCGCCGAGATCGTCACTTCCAGCGGGGTGTTGTGGTCTTCGCGGTGCAGGTAATAGATGTCGAGGTAGTCAGTGCCGAGCCGGGTCAGGCTGGCCTCCAGACCATTGAAGATGTGCTTGCGGCTCAAACCGCTGCGGTTCGGCACGCCGTCCACCGGGCCGAAACCGACCTTGGTCGCCAGCACCCATTCATGACGATGACGGGCGATGGCTTCGCCAACGATCTCTTCCGAGCGGCCATTGGTGTAGACGTCGGCGGTGTCGATGAAGTTGATGCCCTGATCCCAGGCCTTGTCGATGATACGCAGCGAGTCTTCTGCGCTGGTCTGCTCGCCGAACATCATCGTGCCGAGGGTGAGGGTGGACACCTGCAACCCCGAGTGACCCAGTGTGCGATAGCTCATGCCGAAATCCTTTTGTCGGTGGGAAAGCTTCCATCAAATACCAGAAGCGCCCGGCGCGGCAAAGTGAATTTATCGACGCAATGCCTCGCAACGCTCGCGCAAAAACGCCTGCAACACTTTGACCCGTTCCGACACCTGCACCCGATGCGGGCACAACAGATTGAACGGCACGCTCTCGCCGTGCCAGTCATCGAACAGCGTCACCAGCCGCCCGGCGCGGACGTCTTCGGCCACGTCGAGCCAGGCCTTGTAGGCGATACCGTGCCCGGCGAGCGCCCAACGGCGGGCGACCTCGCCGTCATCGCTGAGGTAATCGCCGCGTACTTCGACCTCGACCGTTTCGTCCTCGCGGTGGAAGCGCCAGGTGTTGTAAGGCCGGCCGTTGCGCAGGTAGAGCAGGGCGCTGTGTTCGCTCAGTTCGGCGGGGTTTAGCGGTGTGCCGTGACGCTCCAGATATGCAGGGCTGGCGCAGGCCACGCGACGATGCTCAGGCAGAATCGGCAACGCCACCAGCGTCGAATCACTCGGCACGCCAAAGCGCAGCGCCACGTCCACTGTCTCGCGAAACAGATCCGCATGCCGGTCGTTGAGCAGCAATTGCAGTTGAATGTGCGGGTGCTCGCGCTTGAAATCGTCCAGCCACGGCAGCAACACATTGCGCCCGAAGTCCGATGGCGCTGCCAGTTGCAGCACGCCGCTGAGTCCTTCGGTCTGCTGCTTCAGCGCTTGTTCGCCCTCGGCCAGGGTGGCCAACGCCAGACGCACACTTTCCAGATATCGCCGGCCTTCTTCGGTCAGACGCATGCTGCGGGTCGAGCGGGCGAAGAGGCGGATGCCGAGGCGGGTTTCCAGGCGTTTCAGCGCGATGCTGGCGGCGGCCGGTGTCAGCTCCAGCGCCCGTGCGGCGGCGGAAATGCTGCCGGAGTCGGCGGTACGGACGAAGATTTCCAGATCGAGGATTGAGCTCATTAGTAAAAATCCGTTGAAGATCCTTGGCGTTTTGCGGGATTTTTCCGGGATTGGCAAGCGCGGATACTGAAATCCTGAATATCCGCAGGAGGAAGACATGACGTGGACATTTGATCATCTGGCTTTCAATACCGCTGACGGTCAGGCGCTGCACGACGCTTTTGGTGCGTTACTGGGACTGACGCCGGGGCGTCGGCCGCCGTTTCCGTTTCCGGGGCGCTGGTTGTATCAGGATGGGGAGGCGCTTGTGCATGTGATTGAGCAGCCCGCGCTGGATGAGGCGGCGTTGAGTCATATTGCGTTTCGTACCGATGAAGACGCGGCGGTGGTTTTGAAGCGGGTGCAGGGTAGTGGGTTGCCGTATCAACTGGCGCAGGTACCGGAGGACGGGATCTGGCAGATTTTTGTTCAGATGCCGGGGGGATTGGTGCTGGAGCTGGATGCGAAATCGGGCACTTAAAATCAAGAGCGCCCTCACCCCAACCCTCCCGAAACGTCGGACCGCCCGGAGGGAGAGGGAGCCGACCGAGGTGATCTCACGAGGTACATCGACCTGAGATATCGAGTCGAACTCAGGTTTTGAAAAACATACAAATCGGCTCCCTTTCCCCCTCGCCCCCCTGGGGGAGAGGGCTGGGGTGAGGGGGTGACGCTCTTGGTCACACCGCAGTGTTTAAGCCATGCGTTTAAAGGACACTTCCAGACACGCACCTCAGGCTACACAACCTTGCGCCGTTGCCTACGACTGCGCCAGAATCCGCCGGCTTGTGCGCTCAAGGGCCGGGTTTTATCGTTGTCCCGTCGCTGAAAAACAGCGATCGGGTTTGGTAGCCCGGATCTGACTTGTTGCGCAATTCACCGTATTCGGACGCTTTTCCGTCCGTGCTTTTATGGTGGCCATGCGTGGGGCGCTTTCGAGCGCGCCGGTTCTCCAAGTCACCGGTCTACCAACCCGTGTACGGCCACCACCTCTTCGTTTGGTAGCGAAGTTTGATGGCTCCATTTTTCTGATTTGGAGATTCAAACGCGATCAAACCAACACCCAACCCACCCGAAGCCGATTCAACGTCCCCCTACGAAACCCTCGATTCCAAGAAATTCCACGAAGCCGCCGAACGCGCCCTCGATCACTACCTCAATCCGTTGCTCCCCCGAAAGCCGCTGCTCAAACCCAACACTCGTTACCTCATCGCCCCCGGCATCCCGAGCGAAGAACTGTTGGCCGATGCGTCTGAAACCCTGACCTGCGCCAAAACCATGGCCAGCGATTTCGCCGGGATGATCGATGCGCCGCAGCGGCACGTCCTGCTGGGCATTGGGCAACTGATCATGCTGGCTGAACTGGCGGTAAATAGGGTGCTGGATAATCTGGAAGTAGAGAGCTGAAAATCACAAGCGCCCTCACCCTAACCCTCTCCCGGAGGGAGAGGGGACCGACCGAGGTGATCTCACGGGGTACGCCGACGTTAAACATCGAGTCGAACGCAGACACTGAAATGTACATAGATCGGCTCCCTTTCCCCCTCGCCCCCCCTGGGGGCGGTCCGACGTTTCGGGAGGGCTGGGGTGAGGGGGTGACGTTTGCAGCGACACTGCAAAACAGAAGTCATACACCCAGAATAGAAAACGGCCCGTAATGGGCCGTTTCTGTATTTCGACTAAGGCTTAAGCCCGCAACGTCCGCGTCATCCGCAACGCCAGCAAACTCCCGCCAACAATCACACCCGCCAGCAGATACAACGCCGCATCGGTCGACCCGGTGCTGTCCTTGACCCAACCCACCAGATAAGGGCTCAAGAACCCGGCCATCTGCCCCATGGAGTTGATCAACGCCAGACCACCCGCCGCAGCACCCGCGCTCAACATGGCAGTCGGCACCGGCCAGAACATCGGCAGACCGGTCAGCGCACCCATGGTCGCAATGGTCAGGCCGAGAATCGCAATCGCCGGATTCGCCGCGAAGTTCACCGCGATCAACAGGCCGATCGCGCCCATCAACATCGGCACCACCAGATGCCAGCGACGCTCTTTGCGCAAATCCGCCGAACGCCCGACCACCAGCATGAACACCGCCGCCAGCAGATACGGAATTGCACTCAACCAGCCAATCACCAGGTTGTCGCTGAAGCCGAGGTTCTTGATGATCGACGGCAGCCAGAAGTTGATCGCGTACACGCCGCTCTGAATGCAGAAGTAGATCAAACCGAAGGCCCAGATCGCCGGGTTCTTGAATACGGCGATCAGCGAATCGGACGTGGTTTTCGGTTTGTTCGCCAGGTCTTCGGCCTGATCCGCTTCCAGCACCGAACGCTCGTGCGGGGTCAGCCATTTGGCAGCGGCGAAGTTGTCGCTAAGCAGGAAGTAGGCGAGTGCGCCGAGGATTACAGTCGGAATGCCTTGCAGCAGGAACATCCACTGCCAGCCGGCCAGACCGCCCTGGCCTGCAGCGAAGTGATTGAGGATCCAGCCGGAGAACGGGCTGCCGAGCAGGCCGGACACCGGGATCGCCGACATGAACAGCGCCATGATCCGCCCACGGCGGAAGGTCGGGAACCACTGCGAGAGATACAGCACAACGCCCGGGAAGAACCCGGCTTCAGCCGCACCGGTGAACAGGCGCAGAGTGTAGAACTGGGTCGGCGTGGTGACGAACAGCAGGCAGGTCGACAGCGTGCCCCAGGTGATCATCATCAGCGCGATCCAGCGCCGTGGGCCGAATTTGGTCAGCGCCAGGTTGCTCGGTACGCCGCACAGCACGTAGCCGATGAAGAAGATACCGGCACCGAGGCCGTACACGGTTTCGCTGAATTTCAGCGCGTCGAGCATCTGCAGTTTGGCAAATCCAACGTTGACCCGGTCGAGGTAGTTGAACAGGTAGCAGATGAAGATGAAGGGGATCAAACGCAGGGTGATGCGTTTGTAGACGGCATTTTTATCGTCAGCGATGGTCTGGGCGGCAGCGGCGCTCTGCGACATGGCGGCTCTCTCTTTATTATGATTTTTTGCGATGCAAAGGGTAACGTTGATCGCCCTGAGAGTCTCGGCCACCTTTGGCCGGATTGTCTTTGTGCCTGAGCACAGGGTTTGCTGCCAGACCCTGTGCGGGTGAACAACCGTCCGCGCCTGTTTTCAAGGATTCCAGCCTTTATGTTCGAACTCGATCACGACCTCGCCCAGGACATCGTCGACCGGGCCATGGCCATTTTGCCGTACAACGTCAACGTCATGGACAGCCAGGGCCTGATCCTCGGCAGCGGCGAACCGGAGCGGATCAACACCCGCCACGAAGGCGCGCAACTGGTGCTGGCCAACGGGCGGGTGGTGGAGATCGACGCGCAGACCGCGGTGCATTTGAAAGGCGTGCAACCGGGGATCAATCTGCCATTGCTGCTCGATCAGCGTTTGATCGGCGTACTCGGCATCACCGGCGAGCCGGAGCAACTGCGCACTTACGCCGAACTGGTGCGCATGACCGCCGAAATGCTGGTCGGCCAGCGCAACCAGCAATCCGAACAGCAATGGCGTCGACAACGTTGCGATGACTTGCTCGCGCTGCTGTTGAGCGAAGCGGGGGATTCGCCAAGGTTGGTCGACGAGGCCCAGCAACTCGGGCTCAAACCGCAACTGACGCGGGTGCCGTACCTATTTGAATTAGGACTGGAGCATGGGCCGGGACAAACCGTCGAGGCATTGAGTGCCTGGCTGATGACGCGCTATCCGGACAGTTGGTGCGTGAGTTCGGCCAAATCGTCGCTGCTGTGGTGTCGGCCGGCGAGTCAAAACGTCGAGCATGATCGCCTGCTGGAAAAACTCGATGGTCTGGGCTGGAACATCCTGCGCATTGCGGTCGGCGGGCAGGCCGATGGTCTGGCCGGATTGCGCCGCTGTTATCGGCGGGTCGGCGATCTGCTCGCCTATGGCCGCGAAGTGCTCCCGCGCTCACGGCTGCTGACCCTCAATCGCTATCGCCTGCCGGTGATGCTCTGGCGCCATCGCAACGATGATGCGCTGGATGAATTGCTCAAACCGTTGCGCAAGGTCATCGCCAAGGACAGCAACGGCCAGTTGCTCGCGACCCTGCGCAGTTGGTGCGACCACGACGGGCAGAGCCAGGCCTGCGCCGATGCCTTGGGGATTCACCGCAACAGCCTGCGCTATCGGATGGAGCGAATTGCCGAGTTGAGCGGGGTCGATCCGCTGAAGCTCGATGGCATGTTGGCGTTGTATCTCGGAGTGCAATTGCTACCGCAGACCGACGATTTGTCAAAATGAACAATAAACGCCTGCACGACTTGTGCAGCGGACAGGCGTCAACGCGCAAGGCGACTGGCAGCATGAGGGGCATTGGAACTGGAGAATTCGCATGAAAATCGTCATCGCCCCCGATTCGTTCAAGGACAGCCTGAGTGCCCAAGGCGTTGCAGAAGCCATTGCGCTGGGTCTGGCGCAGGTCTGGCCGCAGGCGACGCTGGTCAAATGCCCGATGGCCGACGGTGGCGAAGGCACGGTGGAGTCGATTCTCGCCGCCTGCGAAGGCGAACTGCGCCGCACCCGCGTGCGTGGCCCGTTGGGTGCAGCAGTTGAAGCAGCGTGGGGCTGGCTGCCGCACAACCACACCGCAATCATCGAAATGGCCGAGGCCAGCGGATTGCAATTGGTGCCGCCGGGGCAGCGTGACGCGTGCATCAGCAGCACGTTCGGCACCGGTGAACTGATCCGCGCGGCGCTGGATGCCGGCACACAACGGGTGATTCTGGCCATCGGCGGCAGCGCCACCAACGACGGCGGCGCCGGCGCGATGCAGGCGCTGGGCGTGAAACTGCTGGATGCTCAAGGGCAATCGCTGGTGCCGGGCGGTCTGGCGCTGGCACAACTTGCAAAACTGGATCTCAGCGAACTCGACCCGCGTCTGGCGCAAGTCCGCTTCGACATCGCCGCCGACGTCAATAATCCGCTGTGTGGCCCCCACGGCGCCTCGGCAATTTTCGGCCCGCAGAAGGGCGCATCACCCGCGCAGGTGCAGCAACTGGATCAGGCCCTCGGTCACT